>NZ_JAMYXC010000049.1 GCF_024159025.1 Limimaricola litoreus | reverse complement strand
GGATCGGCGCGCAGGCGCAGGAAGTGGAACAGGTTGTGCAGATCCACCTTCCAGTACCACTGCGTGTAGATGTTGGCCGCTGGCGCGCAAAGCCGGGCCGATGGCCGCGATCGCCGAGGGGGTGGCCTTTACCCGCGATCTGGTGAACGAGCCCGCCAACGTGCTGACCACCGATGACTTCGCCGCCCGCCTCGCGGCGATGCAGGAGCTGGGGCTCGAGGTCGAGATCCTCGAGGAGGACGAGCTGGCGAAGCTCGGCATGGGCGCGCTTCTCGCCGTGGGCCAGGGCTCGGTCAGCCCCTCCAAGGTCGTGGTCATGCGCTGGAATGGCGGCGGCGACGAGGCGCCGCTGGCGCTGGTCGGCAAGGGCGTGGTGTTCGATACGGGCGGCATTTCGCTCAAGCCCGCGGGCGGCATGGAAGACATGACCATGGACATGGGCGGCGCGGGCACCGTTGCCGGCACGATGCGCGCGCTGGCGCTGCGCCGCGCCCGCGCCAACGTCGTGGGCCTCGTCGGTCTCGTGGAGAACATGCCCTCGGGCAATGCCACCCGTCCGGGCGACGTGGTCCGCTCCATGAAGGGCGACACGATCGAGGTGATCAACACCGACGCCGAGGGCCGCCTCGTCCTGGCCGACGTGATGTGGTACGCGCAGGAACGGTTCAAGCCTTCGGGCATGATCGATCTGGCCACCCTCACCGGCGCGATCATCGTGGCGCTGGGCCATGAGCACACCGGCGTCTTCTCCAACGAGGACGGCTTTGCCGAGGCGCTTCTGGCGGCGGCGCAGGCCGAGGGCGAGGGCGCGTGGCGCCTGCCGATGGGCGAGGCCTATGACAAGGTGCTGAAAAGCCGCGTCGCCGACATGCGCAACGTCGGCACCGGGCGCGAGGGCGGCTCGATCACCGCGGCGCAGTTCCTTCAGCGCTTCGTACAGGAGGGCACGCCCTGGATCCATCTCGACATCGCGGGCACCGCGTCGCTCAAATCCGACTGGGCGCTCGGGCCCAAGGGCGCGACCGGCTGGGGCGTGATGGCGCTCAACCGACTCGTGGCCGACCGCTACGAGGGCTGAGGCGATGGGCGCGGCCTTTTTCTACCACCTGACCGAGGGCCCGGCCGAGGAGCTGCTGCCGCAGCTTCTCAAGCTCGCGGGCAAGCAGGGCTGGCGGGTGGAGATCCGGGGCCGCGCCGCGCGCGCCATGGACCGGCTCGATGCCGCCCTGTGGCGCATGGGCCCGCCCGAGAGTTTCCTGGCCCATGGCCGGGCGGGCGGCGCGCAGGACGCGGCCCAGCCGATCCTGCTCACCGCCGAGGGCGAACCCGCGCCGGGCGTGCCTTGCGTGATCTGCCTCGACGGGGCCGAGGCGCAACCCGACGAGGTGCAGGCCGCCGAGCGGGTCTGCATCCTGTTCGACGGCTTCGACCAGGAGGCGGTGCAGGCGGCGCGTGGCCAGTGGAAACGGCTCACCGGGGCGGGGTGTTCGGCGCAATACTGGGCGCAGGAGAACGGGCGCTGGACCAAGAAGGCCGAAGGCTGAGCGCGGCTCAGCGCGTCAGCATCAGCTTTCCGCCCTCGATCTCGAGCCGCCCGAAGAGGCGCAGGTAGCCCATGCCCAGAAGCGAGGCCGAAAGATCGCCGTCGGTGACTACGGCACCCAGCCCCTCGTCCTCGATCTGCCCCAGCGCCACGCTGTCAAGCGTGACCCGCGCGGTGCGCACGGTGCCGTTGGCGGTGACGGCGGAGCCGAAATAGTTCAGCTCTTCGGGATCGATCCCGGCGCGGCGGGCGTCCTCGCGGCTCAGCACCATGTCGGTGGCACCGGTATCGACAACGAACTCGACCGGCGCGCCGTTGATGTCGAGCGTGAGATAGTAATGCCCGTCGCGCGCCTGCGGCACCTCTATGCCCTGCGCGCCGACCATGGTCTGGCGCGGGGTCACGTCGTCGCGGATGTCGCCCCACAGCCCGGCGGCGGCGATGACGCCGACGAAGATCAGCGCCCAGAGCGCGGCCTGCTGGGCCAGCTGGCCGAGGCGGTCGCGGTGCTGCACGACGAACCACCCGGCGATGGCGGCGCCGAGGAGACCGAGATAGGCGAGGCTGGCGAGGTTATCGGGGCTCATCCCCCCCATATGGGGTCAATTCGCGCCGGGGAAAGGCAGGCCGAAGCCGGAACCGTGCAACCCGTCGATGATGAACTGCACCGCCAGAGCCGCGAGCAGCATGCCGAGCACCCGCGTGATGACGTTGAGCCCCACGGGCCCCATCACCCGCGCCAGCGGCCCGGCAAGCGCGAAGGCGATCCAGACGGTGGCCAGCACCGCCAGCGCCACGCCGTAGATCGCGGCGTAGCCCGCGGGGCCCGCCTCGGCGGTGAGCAGGATCAGCGTGGTGATCGCGCCCGGCCCGACGATCAGCGGCAAGGCCAGCGGAAAGATCGACGGGTCCTGGTCCGGCTCGGCCTCGACCGCCTCCTCGGCGTTGTCGCGCCGCCGCGCCTGGCGGCGCTCGAACAGCATGTCGAGCGCGGTGATGAACAAGAGCACGCCGCCCGCGATGCGAAAGGCCGGGACCGAGATGCCGACAAAGCGCAGCACCGCGTCGCCCAGCACGAGAAACAGCAGCATCAGCCCGGCCGAGGTCAGCAGCGCCCGCGCCGCGACCTTGCGCCGCTGCGCATCCGTCATGCCCGCCGTCATCGCGACGAAGAGCGGCGCGAGGCCGATCGGATCGACGATCACGAACAGGGTGGTGAAGGCGGTCACCAGGGTGGCGATGTCGATCATGCGGTGATCTCCTTGTCGAACGCGGCGTCCGCCTCATCGGCGGGGCGATACATCACGTGCAGCCCGACCCGGCCCTCGCGCGGATGGGCGAAGCCGCCGGGCACGGTGCCGAGAATCCCGAAGCCCAGATCACGGTAAAGTTTGATCGCACCGCGGTTGGTCTCGGCCACGGCGTTGAACTGCAGCCCGGCAAAACCCTCGCGCGCCACCCAGGACAGCGAATCGCGCACCAGGGCCCGGCCGACGCCGCGGCCCTGCGCCTCGGGCGCCACCATGTAGCTGGCATTGGCCACATGCGCGCCGGGGCCGGGGCGGTTGGGGCCCATGTGGCCGGTGCCGAGAATCCGTCCCTCGATCTCGGCGACGCTGACGCGGGTGGTCGGCGGGCCGAGCCACATCTCGCGCGCCGCGGCCTCGTCCATCTCCACGGGCAGGCAGTAGGTTTCGCCCGCGCGGATGATCGGGCGCAGGATCTCCCACAGCGCCGGCCAGTCCGCGGGGCGAAAGGCGCGGATCACGCGGCCTCGGCCTGTTCGAGCTTTTCGAGCGCCGCCATCCATAGCGCCTCGGCCCGGCCCAGCGCCTCCATGACTTCGGCGTATTTCTTGTTCCAGGTCTCGAGCTCGCCCTTGCGGGTGTCCTCGTAGAGCGCCGGATCGGCGAGCTTCTTGGCCAGCTTGTCGCGCATGTCGTTGATCTTCTTGACCCGCTCCTCGGCCTTGCGGGCCTCGGACCTGAGCGCGAGCACCGCCTCGCGCGAGGGCTTGGCGGCTTTCGGCTTCTCGGCTTTCGGCTTCTCTGCGGGCTTGTCGCCCGACAGCAGCATCTTGCGATAGGCGGGCAGATCCTCGTCGTAGGCCGAGACGCGCCCGTCCTTCACCAGCCAGAGCCGGTCGGCGACCATCGACAACAGGTGCATGTCGTGGCTCACCAGGATCACCGCGCCCGAATAGGTGGTCAGCGCCTCGACCAGCGCCTCGCGGCTTTCGATGTCGAGGTGGTTGGTCGGCTCGTCGAGAATGAGCAGATGCGGCGCGTCGATGGTCGCCAGAAGCAGCGACAGCCGCGCCTTCTGCCCGCCCGAGAGGCGGCCCACCGCCGTCTCGGCCTGCGCCGCGCCAAGGCCGAAGCCCGCCAGACGCGCGCGCAGCTTGGGCGGCATCACGTCGGGCAGGGCGCGCTGGATGTGCTGCAGCGGCGTCTCCTCGACGCGCAGCTCGTCGACCTGGTGCTGGGCGAAGAAGCCGATGCGCAGCTTGTTGGAACGGATGATCTTGCCGCCCATGGGCGCGAGCCGGTCCGACAGCAGCTTCGACAGCGTCGACTTGCCCTCGCCGTTGCGACCCAGAAGCGCGATGCGGTCGTCCTGGTCGATCCTGAGATCGAGCTTGGAGAGCACGGCCTTGCCATCATAGCCGACGCTCACGCCCTCGGTGGCGATGATCGGTGGCGACAGCTCCTCGGGCTCGGGAAAGGTGAAGACGGTGCGCGCCGCATCCTCGGGCACGCGGATCGTCTCCATCTTTTCGAGCATCTTGACCCGGCTTTGCGCCTGCTTGGCCTTCGACGCCTTGGCCTTGAAGCGGTCGACGAAGCTTTGCAGGTGGGCGCGCTGGGCGTCCTGCTTCTTGCTGGCTGCGACGAGCACGGCGCGCTGGGCGGCGCGGGACTTGGCGAACTGGTCGTAATTGCCCGACCAGTAGGTCAGCGTGCGGTTTTCGAGGTGCAGGATGCCGCCCACGGAGCGGTTGAGAAGCTCGCGGTCGTGACTGACGATCAGCACGGTGTGCGGGTAGCGCACGAGGTAGTTCTCGAGCCAGAGCGCGCCTTCGAGGTCGAGGTAGTTGGTCGGCTCGTCGAGCAGCAGCAGGTCGGGCTCGGAAAAGAGCACGGCGGCGAGCGCCACGCGCATCCGCCAGCCGCCCGAGAAGGCGGAGCAGGGCATGAGCTGCTCTTCATGGGTGAAGCCGAGCCCCTTGAGGATCGTCGCGGCGCGCGCCTCGGCGGACCATGCGTCGATATCGGCAAGCCGGGTCTGGATCTCGGCGATGCGGGAGGGGTCGGTCGCCTCCTCGGCCATCAGGCTCGCGCGCTCGGTATCGGCGGCGAGCACCGTGTCGATGAGCGAGACCTCGTTGCCCGGCACCTCCTGCGCCACGCCGCCGATGCGGGCGCCGCGCGGCAGCTCGATCTCGCCGGTGTCGAGCGTGAGCTCGCCGCGGATCAGCTTGAACAGCGTGGATTTGCCTGTGCCGTTGCGACCCACGACGCCGACCTTGTGGCCGGCCGGGATCACGGCGGAGGTGTGTTCGAGGAGCGGTCGGCCCTCGACGGAATATGAGATGTCTGTGATGCGCAACATGGCAGCGGCTTGCCCGAAGCCGGCGCCCGGGTCAACGGGCCGGGCGCCGGGGCCGTGCACCGCGCCATGCGTATTTAGAGAAAGATGAACCAGAGAGGCGCGCCCCTTCGGTTCATCTTTCTCCAAATACGCAAATCCCTGGGCAGGGGCCTTGGCGCGCCACCGGGGCCTTGGGGCGCGAGGAGCGGCTTTTCAGGCCGCGCCGCGCGTGCTAGGGCGCAGCCCGACCGGGATCGCCGCCGCGCGACCCCTGCCGCAACCTGTTCAAATGAGGGACATCATGGCCACCGAACGCACGCTCTCGATCATCAAGCCCGACGCCACCAAGCGCAACCTGACCGGCAAGATCAACGCCAAGTTCGAGGATGCGGGCCTGCGCATCGTCGCGCAAAAGCGCATCCAGCTGACCCAGGACCAGGCCGGCCAGTTCTACGCCGTGCACAAGGAGCGTCCCTTCTTCGGTGAGCTGACCGAATTCATGGCGTCCGGCCCGGTCGTCGTGCAGGTGCTCGAAGGCGAAGGCGCGATCGCCAAGAACCGTGAAGTCATGGGCGCGACCAACCCCGCCGACGCCGCCGCTGGCACCATCCGCGCCGAATTCGCCGAGAGCGTCGGCGAGAACTCGGTGCATGGCTCGGACGCCCCCGAGACCGCCAAGGAGGAGATCTCCTTCTTCTTCTCGGGCCTCGAACTGGTCGGCTGAAGCCGCCGTTTCGAGCCGAGGAAAAGGCCCGCGTGAGAGCGCGGGCCTTTTTCGTGCTACTTCGGCGCGAAGACCGACCAGCCGGTGCGATCGGCCAGCATCTCGAGCGCCATCGAGGCCAGCTGCGAATTGCCCACCGCATTGAGCCCGGGCGACCACGCGCCGATCGAGGCGCGCCCCGGCGCCACGGCAAGGATGCCGCCGCCGACGCCGCTCTTGCCCGGCAGGCCCACGCGAAAGGCGAATTCGCCCGAACCGTCGTAATGGCCGCAGGTCAGCATCAGCGCGTTGATCTGGCGCGCCATGCGGGGGGCTATGGCGCGCGCGCCGCCCGGCGCGAGCGCCCCGTCGAAGGCGAGGAACCGCCCCGCCAGCGCCAGCTGGCGCGGCGTCATGGAAATGGCGCATTGGTGGAAATAGGTGCCGAGCACCTTTTCGGGATGGCGCTCGATGGTGCCGAAGTCGCGCATGAAATTGGCCAGCGCCGCGTTGCGCCAGCCCGAGACGGTCTCGGAGGCGGCGACGGCCGGGTCGATGGCGATGTCGTCGTCATCGGCGAGAAAGCGCACGAATTGCAGGATCTGGCCCAGCGCCTCGCGCGGTTCGGAGCGCGACAGGATGGCGTCCGTCACCGCGATGGCGCCGGCGTTGATGAACGGGTTGCGCGGCAGGCCGCGCTCGTGTTCGAGCTGCACGATGGAATTGAACGGATCGCCCGAAGGCTCGCGACCCACCCGGCTCCAGAGCTGATCGCCGATCCGGCCCAGCGCCACGGCGAGGGCAAAGACCTTGGAGACGCTCTGGATTGAAAAGGGCGTGTCGGCGTCGCCGCCGCCGATCACCTCGCCCGAGGGCAGCGCCAGCGCCAGCGCAAAGCGATTCGCGTCGACCTTGGCCAGCTCGGGGATGTAATCGGCGACCTTCCCGCGCTCGGTCTCCCGCGCCATGTGATCGCAGATCTCTTCGACGATCTCGCGCAGGCGCTCGGGCTCGGCGACGCTCATGGCCCTAGCACTTCACTTCGCTGTCGCGCAGGCCGGTCTCGACCAGAAGGCAGCGGTCGCGCGCCTCGTAGTAATAGCCGCGCGCGTACCACTGCACCGCCTTGTCGCGGTTGCCGTTCGACACGATCCAGGCGCCGCGCAGGTAGCGGACCGCATAGCGCAGGTTGGTCTCGGCATCCAAAAGCTCGGACGGCGCGCCGCGGTGGCCCATGGTGCGCGCGGTGGCGGGCAGGATCTGCATCAACCCGTAATAGGGGCCGTTGCGCGCGCGCGGGTTGTAGGAGCTTTCTCGCTGCACGACGCGGTGCACCAGATCGCGCGGCACCTTGTAGGCATCGGCGTAGCTGTTGATGAGCCGGCGCAGCTGCGGCGTCTCGTTGGGATAGAGATCGGGCGGCGGCGGCGGCTGGCGTCGTCCGCAGGCGGCGAGGGCCATGAGGCCTGCAAGGGCGGCGCGGCGGCTGTAACGCATCGGGAAACTCCGTGGGGGAGGCAATCCCGATCTTTTCTAGCCCGCCGCGCCGTGCCGCGAAAGGGTGCGGCTCAGATCGCCGCGAAATCGCGGAACATCGGTTTCGAGGGGGATTGCTGGCCCTTGCGCTGCGGGATCGGGGTGTCCTTGGACGGCGTGTTGCTCGGCATGTCGCGTTCCTTGTCTGCGGCCTTCGCTGAGCCGCCCCTGAGGGTGCTGCTTCGCGCTGCCGGTTGCGATTCTTCGAGCCTGCGCAGGCAGGACGTTCGCAGCCGGGCGAGAAAGCGGCACCGCTTGGGCGGTCTTTCACGAATTTAACGGGTGCCCCCGCCGGAGGGTCCCTCAAGAGGACGTGAACGCACGCCGATGGTGCGGCGCTGTGCCGATTGTGCGACAGGGGGCTTCATCCTCCGCGTGGCGCGGGCGGGGAATACGCCGCCTTCGCTCAGGCCGTGCATCGGGGCCATTCCCCATGCCGCGCCGAGCCTGTATCGCAAGGCCATGGATATCGTCATCGCCACCGCCATCCTCGCCGTATTCTTCCTGCTGATCGGGTTGGGGGAGCCGCTCGCGGCGCGCCTGCGGCTGCCGTTCAACGTGATCCTCGCGGGCGTCGGCCTGCTGGCGGGCGCTGGCGCCGCGTTCTTTCTCAACTCCCAGCTCATCGATGCGCTCAACCCGGTGGCCGAGGCGATCCTGAACCTGCCGATCCGCTCGAACGTGTTTCTCTACGTTTTCCTGCCGACGCTGCTGTTCCAGGTGACGCTCGGGGTGAACCTGCGGCGGATGATCGACGATTGGGTGCCGATCCTGACGCTGGCGGTGGTGGCCGTGGTGGTGGCGACCTTCAGCGTGGGCTACGCGCTGTTCCTGACCGGCGTTCTGCCGCTGATGGCCTGCCTGCTGATCGGCTCCATCGTCTCGACGACCGACCCTTCGGCGGTGGTCTCGATCTTTCGCAACCTCGCCGCCCCACGCCGTCTGGGCCGGATCATCGAAGGCGAGAGCCTTCTCAACGACGCCGCCGCCATCGCGCTGTTCGGCTTGTTCATGGGATTCGTGATGCGCGGCGTGCCGAACCCAGAGATGGGGGCGGCGCTGGCGCAGTTCCCATGGCTTCTGGGCGCGGGCGGGCTGACGGGCTGGGCCATGGCGCAGGTCGCGGTGCGGCTGATGCGATGGCTGGGGCGGTTCGCGCTGGCGCAGATCTCGATCTCGGTGGCGCTGCCCTATCTCGCCTATATCGTTGCCGAGAAGATGGTCGGCGCTTCTGGCGTGATCGCCGTGGTGGGGGCGGGGCTGACGCTCAACCTCGCCGCACCCGGCCGGCTCTCGCCGCTGGCCTGGACCAACATGCGCGAGGTCTGGGATCTGCTGGCGCATTGGGCCGGGGCCTTCATCTTCCTGCTTGCAGCGCTTTTGATCCCGCGGCTGCTCGATGGCGCGCGGGCGCAGGATTTCGCGCTGGTCGCGGTGGTGACGCTGGCGGCGCTGGGCGCGCGGGTGGCGATCCTGTGGGGGCTCTTGCCGCTGCTGACGCGGCTGCGCCTTTCGCCCCCGGTCGATCGCTCCTACCGCGTGGCGATCCTCTGGGGGGGCTTGCGCGGCGCGATCACGCTGGCGCTGGCGCTGGCGGTGACCGAGAGCCTGCGCGTACCCGAGGAGGTGCGCCGCCTCACCGGCATCATCGCCACCGGCTTCACGCTGTTCACCCTGATCGTGCAGGGCGTCACGCTGCGCCCGCTGGTCAAGCGGCTGGGGCTGGAGAGGCTCTCGCCGCTCGATGCCGCATTGGCGCGGCAGGTGGTCGCCGTGGCGCTTCAGACCGTGCGCGAGACGGTGAGCGAGGCGGCCGAGAAATACGGGCTGACGCGCGAGACGGTGCGCTCGGAGGCCAAGAGCTTTGCCGGACGCCTCGACGCGGCGGTCGAGAAGGCCGAGGAGGGCGCCGCGATCTCCGACAGCGACCGGATCACGCTCGGGCTGATCGCGCTGGCCGGGGCCGAGCGCGAGAATGTTCTCGAACTGTTCCGGGATCGGGCGATCTCGAACCGGCAGGCCGAGCGGGCGCTGTCGGAGGCCGACCGGCTGATCGAGACGACGCGCACGGGCGGTCGGTCGGGCTATCGCCGCGCCGCGCGGCAAAGCCTCGGGCAGGGCGGGCCCACACGACTTGCCGCCTTCCTGCACAACCGGCTGCACATCTCGGGGCCCTTGGCGCGGCTCACCGCCGACCGGTTCGAGCTTTTGCTGACCCAGGGGCTGGTGCTGCGCGATCTCGACGGTTTCATCGACAGCCGCATCCGCCGCATCCACGGGCGCCGCGTGGCCGAGCTCCTGCACGAGCTGATCGGACGCAGGGGTGAGCAGGTGGCGCAGGCGCTCGACGGTCTCAGGCTGCAATATCCCGGCTATGCCGAGGAGCTGGAGCGCCGCTTCATCCGCCGCACCGCGCTTCGCATCGAAGAGCGCGAATACGCCGCCCTGCGCGAGGACGGGCTGATCGGGCCTGAGCTGCACGCGACGCTGCTGGCGCAGATCGAGGCGCGGCGCGGGGAGGCCGAGGCGCGGCCCAAGCTCGATCTCGCGGTGCAGAAGGCCGTTCTGGTGCAGCAGTTCCCGCTCTTTGCCGATCTCGACGAGGCGGTCCGCCAAAGGCTGTCGAAGGCGCTGGTGACGCGCTTCGTCGCCGCGGGAGAGGTGCTGCAGAGCCGCGACGCCCCGGCCCGCACGGTGAGTTTCATCGCCTCGGGTGCGGTCGAGATCGAGACCGCCGGGCAGAGGCTGCGGCTCGGGCGGGGGGAGATGTTCGGCCAGCTGGCGCTGCTGAGCCCCAAGCGGCGGCGCGCCGAGGTGCGCGCGCTCAGCCATGGGGTGCTGCTGGAGCTCGACGAGACGCGGTTTTTGCGTCTCATGCGGCGTTCATCGGCGGTGCGCAAGGCGGTGCGCGACAGCGCGATCAAGCGGGGCGTCGACCCCGAACGCGCCGCCGCGCTGGGCGGGAAGGACAAGCCGCCCGTCTAGTGGCGTCTAGCCGCGTGCCGCCTGCCAGACCTCGAACTCGGCCGCGCGCTTGCGCCGCAGCTTCGAGGCGACGTGGTCCGGCAGCTCCATGGGGTGCTCGGGCGAGACGTTGAGCCGCGGCAGCTCGATGCTGGTGCAAAGCCGCTCTTCGAGAAAGGCCACGAGCTTGTCCAACGCCTCGTAGCGGAACAGGTGATCGACGCCGATGCTGCCCTCGCCGCAGCCGACGAAGCGCGCCTGGCTGCCGACCGAGGCATAGGGGGCTGGCTTGCCCCGCGCGTATTGATCGACGAACTCCTCGAAGGGGATGCCTCGGGTGGAATTGGCATGGCCTGCCAGGTCATCGCGCTGGCGGTAGCGCCACCAGCTGCCGAGCCAGTCCACCGGTTCGCGCACCGCCGCCACCGTCTCGAATCCCTCGCCGCCCGCCGCCTCGATCAGCGGCACCACGAAGCGGCGGGTGCGGTAGAGCGGCGCATGCTTGATCTGCGGCGGGTCACGCAACACCATCTGCGCCCGCGGCGCCAGCGCCCCCTCGATCGCGGTGGTGCCCGTCTTGGGCACCGCCAGAAGGATCAGGCGCTCTTTCCAGAATACCAGCATGACGCTCTCCGTGACGTGATCGTGGTAACCTTACATTAACCGCTTCAGAGGGAAACTGGGGGCAGGTTCCCCTTGCAATGTTCCCCTTATGGTCTCATATCTCCTGTAGTGAACAAGACATGAACGACGCAATGATTGCCGCCATGTGGCGGGTGTGGGATAAGGATTGCGGACAATGGCAATGGCAGATCTTCTCCAGATGAGCGACAAGCGCACGGCAGACCGGCAAAAGGCGCTCGACAGCGCCCTGGCCCAGATCGAACGGCAGTTCGGCAAGGGCTCCATCATGAAGCTGGGGGGCGAGAACAGCTTCCCGGATATCGAGGCGACCTCGACCGGCTCGCTCGGGCTCGATATCGCGCTGGGCATCGGTGGCCTGCCCAAGGGGCGGATCATCGAGATCTACGGCCCCGAAAGCTCGGGCAAGACCACGCTGACGCTGCACGCGGTGGCCGAGGAACAGAAGAAGGGCGGCGTCTGCGCCTTCGTCGACGCCGAGCACGCGCTCGACCCGCAATACGCCAAGAAGGTCGGGGTGAATCTCGACGAGTTGCTGATCTCGCAGCCCGACACCGGCGAGCAGGCGCTCGAGATCGTCGACACGCTGGTCCGCTCCGGCGCGGTCTCGATGGTCGTGGTCGATTCGGTCGCGGCGCTGACGCCGAAGTCCGAGCTCGAGGGCGACATGGGCGACAGCTCGGTCGGCGTGCACGCAAGGCTGATGAGCCAGGCGATGCGCAAGCTCACCGGCTCGATCTCGCGCTCCAACTGCATGGTCGTCTTCATCAACCAGATCAGGATGAAGATCGGCGTCATGTTCGGCTCGCCCGAGACCACGACGGGCGGCAACGCGCTCAAGTTCTACGCCTCCGTGCGTCTCGACATCCGCCGCATCGGCGCGATCAAGGACCGCGACGAGGTGGTCGGCAACTCCACCCGCGTGAAGGTCGTCAAGAACAAGGTCGCGCCGCCCTTCAAGCAGGTCGAGTTCGACATCATGTATGGCGAGGGCATCTCCAAGACCGGCGAGCTGCTGGACCTCGGGGTCAAGGCGGGCGTCGTGGACAAGTCGGGCTCTTGGTTCTCCTATGGCGACCAGCGGATCGGCCAGGGCCGCGAGAACGCCAAGACCTTCCTCAAGGAGAACAAGGAGATCGCCTCCGAGATCGAGGACAAGATCCGCGCCGCGCACGGGCTCGAATTCCTGATGTCCGACGATGACGGCGGCAGCGACGACAGCCTCGTCGACGGCTGATCCGCCGTCGGGCGACGATCCGAAGGGCCGGGGTGCGCATGCCCCGGCCCTTTTCCTTTGCGGGGCGCGGGGCCGTGGGACTTTACGCGCCCCATGGCCGGGGATAGGACGTCTACGCCGCGACCCGAAGGAGACGTCATGACAAGCCTCGCCGATATCCGCTCCACCTTCCTGGATTTCTACAAGCGGCAGGGGCACGCCGCGGTCCCCAGCTCGCCGCTGGTGCCGCGCAACGATCCTACCTTGATGTTCACCAACTCAGGGATGGTGCAGTTCAAGAACCTCTTCACCGGGGTCGAGACGCGCGACTACACCCGAGCCGTCACGGCGCAGAAATGCGTGCGCGCGGGCGGCAAGCACAACGATCTCGACAATGTGGGCTACACCGCGCGGCACCACACATTCTTCGAGATGATGGGCAACTTCTCCTTCGGCGACTACTTCAAGGAAGAGGCGATCCACTACTCCTGGGAGCTTCTGACCAAGGAATTCGGCCTCAACCCCGACAAGCTCCTCGTCACGGTGTTCCACACCGATGACGAGGCGGCCGATCTTTGGAAGAAGATCGCCGGCCTGCCCGACGAGCGGATCATCCGCATCGCCACCTCGGACAATTTCTGGATGATGGGGCCGACCGGGCCCTGCGGGCCCTGTTCGGAGGTCTTCTACGACCACGGGCCCGAGATCTGGGGCGGCCCTCCGGGCTCCCCCGAGGAAGACGGCGACCGGTTCATCGAGATCTGGAACATCGTCTTCATGCAATACGAGCAGTTCGAGGACGGCACGCGCCGCGATCTCGACGCGCAGTCGATCGACACCGGCATGGGGCTGGAGCGGATCGGCGCGCTCCTGCAGGGCAAGCACGACAATTACGACACCGATCTCATGCGGTCGCTGATCGAGGCCTCGGCGCATGCCACCTCCTCCGACCCGGACGGCGACGGCAAGATGCATCACCGGGTGGTGGCCGACCATCTGCGCTCGACCTCCTTCCTGATCGCCGATGGCGTCATGCCCTCGAACGAGGGGCGCGGCTACGTGCTGCGCCGGATCATGCGCCGCGCCATGCGCCACGCGCACCAGCTCGGCGCGCAGGACCCGTTGATGTACCGGCTCGTGCCGGCGCTGGTGCAGGAGATGGGCGCGGCCTATCCCGAGCTGGGCCAGGCCCGCGCGCTGATCGAGGAGACGCTGCGCGCCGAAGAGACCCGCTTCCGCCAGACGCTCGACCGGGGCCTGCGGCTCTTGGACGACGAGTTGGCGGGCCTGCCCGAAGGGGCGGCGTTGCCCGGACAGGCGGCGTTCAAGCTCTATGACACCTACGGCTTCCCGCTCGATCTCACGCAGGACGCGCTGCGCGAAAAGGGCCGCTCGGTCGATACCGAGGGCTTCGACGCCGCCATGGCCGAGCAGAAGGCCAAGGCGCGCGCCGCATGGGCCGGGTCGGGCGAGGTGGCGGATGCCAATCATTGGTATGATCTGGCCGACCGGCACGGCGCGACCGAGTTTCTGGGCTATGACACCGAAGAAGCCGAGGGCCAGATCCTTGCCGTGCTGACCGGTACCGATCAGATCGAGAAGGCCGAGGAAGGCACCAAGGTGCAGGTCGTTCTGAACCAGACGCCGTTTTACGGCGAAAGCGGCGGCCAGGTCGGCGACACCGGCACCATCCGCACCGAAACGGGCCTCGTGCGCGTCTCGGACTGCCGCCGCATCGCCGGGCTCTTCGTCCATGTGGGCGAGGTGACCAAGGGGCATGTGGCGCCGGGGCAGGGCGCTGAGCTCAAGGTCGATCACGACCGCCGCACCGGCATCCGCGCCAACCATTCGGCCACGCATCTGCTCAACGAGGCGCTGCGCGCGGCACTTGGCGATCACGTCGTGCAGCGCGGCTCGCTCAACGCGCATGACCGGCTGCGCTTCGACTTCTCCCACGGGGCGGCGCTGACGCCCGAGGAAATCGAGAAGATCGAGGACGAGGTCAACGAGATGATCCGGCAGAACAGCCCGGTCGAGACGCGGCTGATGACCCCGGACGAGGCGCGCGAGCTTGGCGCACAGGCGCTCTTCGGCGAGAAATACGGCGACGAGGTGCGCGTCGTCTCGATGGGCAAGCGCGACGGTTCGGGCAAGGGCCACGATCAGGCGACCTATTCGATCGAGCTGTGCGGCGGCACCCATGTGCGCCAGACCGGCGACATCGGCGCCTTCGTGCTTCTGGCCGACAGCGCGTCGTCTTCCGGCGTGCGCCGGGTCGAGGCGCTCACGGGCCGCGAGGCGCTCAAGCATCTCGCGCAGCAGGGGCAGACGCTCTCGGAGGTGGCGCAGGTGCTCAAGACGCCGGTGGCGGAGGTGCTCGACCGCGTGAAGGCGCTGTCCGAGGAGCGCCGCCGCCTCGCCAACGAGGTCGCCCAGCTCAAGCGCGACATCGCCATGGGCGGCGGTGGCGGTGCGGGCGCGCAGGCGGTCGAGGTCGGCGGCGTGAAGTTCCAGGGCCAGGTGCTCAAGGGCGTCACTGGCAAGGATCTCCCGGCGCTGATCGACCAGATCAAGGGTCACATCGGCTCGGGCGCGGTGCTGCTCATCGCCGACACGGGCGGAAAGGCGGCGGTGGCCGCGGGCGTCACCGACGATCTGAAGGACAAGGTCTCGGCGGTGGACCTGCTGCGCGCGGCGGTGGCCGAGCTGGGCGGCAAGGGCGGCGGCGGCCGCGCCGACATGGCGCAGGGCGGTGCCGCCAGCGCCGAGAACGCCGAGGCCGCGATCAAGGCCGCCGAAGCGGTGTTGGCACAGGCGCTTGAGGGCGTGGCATGAGCGCGCTCTGGATCGCCCATGTGAAGGTCACCGACGAGGCGGCCTACATGGAATATGCCAAGCGGGCGACGGGGGCGATCGCCGATCACGGCGGCGAATTCCTCGTGCGGGGCGGGGCTTACGAACAGCTCGAAGGGCCGGATCGCCCGCGCAATGTCGTCGCGCGCTTCCCGAGCCTTCAGGCGGCGCATGACTGCTACCATTCGGACGCCTATCAGGAGGCGCTGAGCTTCGCGAAGGGTGCCGCCGAGCGCGAGCTGGTCATCGTCGAGGAGGCCTGAGGCTGGAGACGGTCGCCAGCCTCACCTCACGCTTTCCGCGTGCGGGCCGGGTCGAGTGGATCGGCCTGCGCCCGGAGCGACGGGGCGAGATGCGCGCCGTCGAGACGGCCGAGGTCGAGGCGGACGGGCTGCAAGGCGATCACGCGAGGCCCGGCAAGCGGGCGGTGACGCTGATCCAGGCCGAGCATCTGCCCGTCATAGCAAGCTTGAGCGGGCTCGATGCCGTTGGCCCCGAAACCCTGCGCCGCAACATCGTCATTTCCGGTTTGAACCTGACCGCCGCGCGGCATCGCTTGCTGCGGGTGGGCGGTGCCGTGCTGCGGTTTTCGGTGCCTTGCGCGCCGTGTTCGCGCATGGAGGCGGCGCTGGGGCCGGGGGGCTACAACGCGATGCGTGGCCATGGCGGCTGGTGCATGGAGGTGGTCGAGCCGGGGCGGCTCGGCCTGGGCGATGCGGTTGGCGTGGACTGAACCCGCATCGCCAATGGTACGAAAAACGCCCGCTCGTTCCGACCGGGCGTTTTCATGTCTTGTGCCGAGAGATCAGCTGGCGCGGGCCTGGCGCTTGCGCTCGTGCGGATCGAGGTAGCGCTTGCGCAGGCGGATCGCGTTCGGCGTGACCTCGACGAGCTCGTCATCGTCGATATAGGCGATGGCCTGCTCGAGGCTCAGCTCGATGGGCGGCGTCAGGCGCACGGCTTCGTCGGTGCCCGAGGCGCGGACGTTGGTAAGCTTCTTGCCCTTGAGCGGGTTCACCTCGAGGTCGTTGTCACGGCTGTGCTCGCCGATGATCATGCCCTCGTAGACGGCGGCCTGCGGATGCACGAACATCTTGCCGCGATCCTCGAGGTTCCACAGCGCGAAGGCGACCGTGGTGCCGTTTTCCATCGACACCAAAACGCCCTGACGGCGGCCCTGGATCGGGCCCTTGTGCGGGGTCCAGCCGTGGAAGATCCGGTTGAGCACGCCCGAGCCGCGCGTGTCGGTCAGGAATTCGCCGTGATAGCCGATCAGGCCGCGCGAGGGGACATGCGCGATGATCCGGGTCTTGCCGGCGCCGGCGGGCTTCATCTCGACGAGATCGCCCTTGCGCGCGCCGGTGAGCTTTTCGACCACGGCGCCGGTGTATTCGTCATCGACGTCGATGGTGACTTCCTCGACCGGCTCCATGCGGACGCCGTCCTCTTCCTTGAAGATCACCTGCGGACGCGAGATCGACAGCTCGAAGCCCTCGCGGCGCATGTTCTCGATCAGCACGCCCATCTGGAGTTCGCCCCGGCCCGACACTTCGAAGGCGTCGCCGCCCGGCGTGTCGTCGATGCGGATCGCGACGTTCGATTCGGCCTCTTTCATCAGGCGCTCGCGGATCACGCGCGACTGCACCTTCTTGCCGTCGCGGCCGGCGAGCGGGCTGTCGTTGATGCCGAAGGTCACGGTGATGGTCGGCGGGTCGATCGGCTGGGCCGGGATCGGCTCCTCGACCGACAGGTCGCAGATCGTGTCGGCCACGGTGGCCTTGGACATGCCCGCGAGGGTCACGATGTCACCGGCTTCGGCGGCTTCGATAGGCTGCTGGCCGAGGCCGCGGAAGGCGAGGATCTTGGAGACGCGGAACTGCTCGATCTTGTCGCCCTTGCGCGAGAGCGCCTTGACGGTCTCGTTGGCGCGCAGCGTGCCGCTCTCGACCCGGCCCGTCAGGATGCGGCCCAGGAAGGGGTCGGCCGACAGCGTGGTGGCCAGCATGCGGAACGGCTCGGACTTGGCGGCCTGCTGCTTGGGCGCGGGCACGTGCTTGACGATCAGGTCAAACAGCGCGGTCAGGTCCTTGCGCGGCCCGTCGAGCTCCATGTCGGCCCAGCCGGAGCGGCCCGAGGCATACATCGCCGGGAAATCGAGCTGCTCTTCGTCGGCGTCGAGGTTGGCGAAGAGGTCGAAGCATTCGTCGAGCGCGCGGTCGGGCTCGGCGTCGGGCTTGTCAACCTTGTTGAGCACCACGATCGGCTTGAGACCCAGAGCGAGCGCCTTGGAGGTCACGAACTTGGTCTGCGGCATCGGGCCTTCTGCGGCATCGACCAGCAGCACCACGCCATCGACCATCGACAGGATCCGCTCGACCTCACCGCCGAAGTCGGCGTGACCGGGGGTGTCGACGATGTTGATGCGGGTGTTGCCCCACTCGACGGAGGTCGCCTTGGCGAGGATGGTGATCCCGCGCTCGCGCTCGATGTCGTTGCTGTCCATGGCGCGCTCGGACACGGCCTGGTTCTCGCGGAAGGCGCCGGACTGTTTCAGCAGCTCGTCCACCAGCGTCGTCTTGCCATGGTCAACGTGCGCGATGATCGCGATGTTGCGGATATCCATTCAATTCACTCTTTCAGGGGTCAGCGCGCCTCTACAGCAAAAACGCCGCCATGGCTAGTCTTGTCGCCGCGATGCGGCGTCAGGGCGGGTTTGCGCTCAGCGCTCAGCGCGCGGCTGTCAGTGCGGCTTGGCGCCCGAGAAGACGTTGATCACCACGATGCCCGACAGGATCAGCGACATGCCGACGAGCGCCGCCGCGTCGAGCTTCTGGCCGAACAGGCTCCAGCCGATCGCGGCGATGAGCACGATCCCGAGCCCCGCCCAGATCGCATAGGCGATGCCTACGGGTATCTCGCGCAGCGCCATCGACAGCAGGTAGAACGACAGGCAGTAGCCCAGCACCGCGACCAGCGAGGGGCCAAGCCGGGTGAACTGCTGGCTGGCATGGAGCGCGGTGGTGCCGATGGTTTCGCAGAGGATGGCGAAGAACAGGACGATCCAGGGCATGACGCGGCACCTCAGGTGGCGATGTAGCGGTCGCGGCGATGGTTGAAGGCGATCACCATGTTGAGGATCGCGGCGCCCAGAAGCGACCACAGAACGACAGGCAGGTCAAACAGCGCCAGCGCGGTCGTGAAGATCACCGCATCCGCCGCGAGCTGCACGTAGCCCGCGCGAAAGCCGTAGCGGTCCTGCACGATCAGCGCCACGATGCCCAGGCCGCCGAGGCTGCCGTTGTGGCGAAACATGCCCAGGAGACCGAGACCGACCAGAACGCCGAAGATCACCGCGCCGAGCCAGGGATCGAGATGCGCGATGGTGAACTGGCCGGGCAGGGCCTCGGTCACCAGCGACAGAAGCGTCACCGAGATCACCGATTTGACCGTGAACTCCGGCCCAAGCCGGACCCAGGCCAGCCAGTAGAACGGCAGGTTCACCACGAAAAACACCGCGCCGAAGGACCACCCGGTGAGATAGGAGATGATCACCGCCACCCCCGCCGTCTGCCCGGTGATCAGCCCGACATGGGTGAGCACGTGAAGGCCGAGGCTGCAGGCGAAGATGCCGATGCCGAGGCCTTGGAGATCCTCGAGGGCGGAGTGGCGGGTGGGGGTGGAGGTGCTGCGCATGGCCGCCACTTAGGGCAGGATGCCTGACCTGTCCAGCGCCTCAGCCGCCGCGCAGCCGTGGCGGCAGCTCGCAGCCCCAGACCGTGGCGCCGGGAATGAAGCGATGCGGCAGTTCGGCGGGCAGGTTGGGGATCTCACAGGCGTGAAACGGCGCGCGCGCGTCGCGCGGCAGGGCGCGGCCGGGCGGCAGCCAGATCCGGCCCTTGCCGGTTTCGGACTGGACCACGAGATCGGCGTCGCACTGGTTGGTGCGCTGCGGCGAGATGCAGTGATCGGCCGTGGGCAGCCGCTCGGGCGCCATGCGGTCGCGCGCCACGGGTACGAGAACGGCGGCCCCGATGAGGGCCGCCGCGATCAGCTTGAACTTGCGCATCAGGCGCATGGCGCTCAGGCGAGCGACTTGTTGAGGTACTCGTCGATCTTCTCGAGGAAGCCCATGGTGGTGAGCCACTTCTGATCGGGGCCGACGAGCAGCGCGAGGTCCTTGGTCATGTGACCATCCTCGACCGCCTGCACGGTGACCTTCTCGAGCGTCTCGGCGAAGGTCTTGAGCTGCTCGTTGCCGTCGAGCTTGGCGCGGTGCTTGAGGCCACCGGTCCAGGCATAGATCGAGGCGATCGAGTTAGTGGAGGTCTGCTCGCCGCGCTGGTGCTGGCGGTAGTGGCGCGTCACGGTGCCGTGCGCCGCCTCGGCCTCGACGATGGCGCCATCGGGCGTCATCAGCTGCGAGGTCATCAGGCCCAAGCTACCGAAGCCCTGCGCGACGGTGTCGGACTGCACGTCGCCGTCGTAGTTCTTGCAGGCCCAGACGTAGCCGCCCGACCACTTCATCGCCGCCGCGACCATGTCGTCGATCAGGCGGTGCTCGTAGGTGATGCCGGCCTTCTTGAAGTCTTCGGCGAACTCGGCGTCGTAGACCTCCTGGAACAGATCCTTGAAGCGGCCGTCATAGGCCTTGAGGATCGTGTTCTTGGTCGACAGGTACACCGGCCAGCCGCGGGTCAGGCCGTAGTTCATCGAGGCGCGGGCGAAGTCGCGGATCGAATCGTCGAGGTTGTACATCGCCATGGTGACGCCGGAGGAGGGCGCGTCGAAGACCTCCTTCTCGATGGTCTCGCCATCCTCGCCGACGAACTTGATCGTCAGCTTGCCCTTGCCGGGGAAGCGGAAGTCGGTGGCGCGGTACTGGTCGCCAAAGGCGTGACGGCCGACGACGATCGGCTGGGTCCAGCCCGGAACGAGGCGCGGCACGTTGCGGCAGATGATCGGCTCGCGGAAGATGACGCCGCCGAGGATGTTGCGGATCGTGCCGTTGGGCGAGCGGTACATGCGCTTGAGCCCGAACTCCTCGACGCGGGCCTCGTCGGGGGTGATCGTCGCGCATTTGACGCCGACGCCGTATTTCTGGATCGCGTGGGCCGCGTCGACCGTGATCTGGTCGTCGGTCTCGTCGCGCGCCTCGATGCCGAGGTCGTAATACTTCAGGTCGATGTCGAGATAGGGCAGGATCAGCTTCTGCTTGATGAAGTCCCAGATGATCCGGGTCATCTCGTCGCCGTCGAGCTCGACGACCGGATTTTCGACTTTGATCTTGGTCACGGGGGCCTCCGCGTTGATTATACTGTCTCGGGCCGGGGCATAGCGCGTCTCGCGCCGCTTTGGAAGGCGGCATACACTCGTATACGGTCAAAGCCCGCGCCGAACCATGCGCCGTCTTGCGTGTTGGGAGGCGACAGCAAGGAGCCCGACCATGCCGAAGGACACGACAGGACGCATTCGCCACGCCGAGGAACTGGCCCGGCTCGACCGGATGGCGCATCTCATGGATGCGCGGTTCAGGTTGTTCGGCTTCCGCTTCGGCTACGACAGCCTGCTCGGTCTGATCCCCGGCATCGGCGACACCATCTCTCTCGCCCCCTCGGCCTGGCTGGTGTGGCGCGCGCATCAGCTCGGCGTGCCGCGCCGCAAAATCGGGAAGATGGCGCTGAACACCGGGGTGGATTACGTGGTGGGCTCCGTCCCGGTCATCGGCGATCTGATCGACTTCGGGTTCAAGGCGAACCTGCGCAACGCGGCGATCCTGCGCGAGCACCTGGAGATGGATGCGGCGACGGGCGCGCGCGACGTGACGCCGCGCCGCTGAGGCGGCGGCGCGATCTGCGTATTTGAAGAAAGATGAAGGGGATCAGCGCCCGGAGAACCAGGCGTCGATCCTCTGGGCCAGCCCGGTCCAGAGCGCGGGCGCGCCGCGCGAGACCTTGGTGCCGACGCGGGTTTCCAGCTGTTCGGCGGTGACCTTGTATTCGGGCCATGTGCCGCCATCGGTGGCGAGGTTCGACAAAACGGGCTGCACCCGGTCGATCGACTTGGCAAAGACCGCGTCATCGCTCTGCGCCGCCTCGAACTCCTCCCAGATCGCGCGCAGCCCGTCGCGCTGATCCTCTGGCAGCAGCCCGAAGATCCGTTCGGCGGCGGCCTGCTCGCGGGCCTCCTGCTCGGCCGGGTCGTGATCGCCGTGAATCGGGTTGTCGCCCGCGTCGATCTCCACGAGGTCGTGCAGCAAGAGCATGGTCATCACGCGCGAGACATCGACGGGGCGCGCGGCGTGCTCGGCCAGCACCAGCGCGTGCAGCATGACGTGCCAGCTGTGCTCGGCCGAGTTCTCGCGGCGCGAGGCGTCGTGCAGCGTCGTGGCGCGCAGCACCGATTTCAGCCGGTCGGCCTCGGCGAGAAAGTCCAGCTGCGCGTCGAGGCGGCTCATGCGGACGCGCCGCGCCGCAGGCGTTCGTCCAGAAGCCGCCGCGCGCGCTGCTCGGCAAGGCGTACGCGCACCGCGGTGAGATAGGCCTCCTGCGTCGTGGTTGAGGAGGCGCCGAGCGCCTCGGACACCTCGGAGATCACCTCGTCGTCGCCCAGCCGTTCGGCCGCGGCGATGGCATCGCGCGCCAGCGCGTCGGCGAGATCCTCGGTGATCCCCATCAGCGGGTGTTCTCGGTCAGCCGGCGGCCGACATAGCCCTTCACCGAGCCGACGAGCGTGTCCATGTGCGGATCCTCGAAGAAGTGGCCCGCGCCATCGACCACCTCATGGGTGATGGTGATGCCCTTCTGCTCGTGCAGCTTGTTGACCAGCCCCACCGTATCGGCGGGCGGCGCCACGCGGTCGGCCGAGCCGTTGATGATCAGCCCCGAGGAGGGGCAGGGCGCGAGGAAGGAGAAGTCGTACATGTTGGCAAGCGGCGCGACCGAGATGAAACCGGTGATCTCGGGGCGGC
This sequence comes from Limimaricola litoreus, assembly GCF_024159025.1. Classification (GTDB taxonomy): domain Bacteria; phylum Pseudomonadota; class Alphaproteobacteria; order Rhodobacterales; family Rhodobacteraceae; genus Limimaricola; species Limimaricola litoreus. The sequence goes on along the minus strand of NZ_JAMYXC010000049.1, from coordinate 58,280 downwards.
GCATCAGAAGCTGCATGCCGATCCAGGCGCCGAAGGAGAAACCCGCGACCCAGCAGTGCTTGGCGTTGTTGTTCATCGACTGCAGGTAGTCGAGCGCCGAGGCCGCATCCGACAGCTCGCCCACGCCCTGGTCGTATTCGCCCTGGCTGCGACCTACGCCCCGGAAGTTGAAGCGCAGCACCGTGAAGCCCATCTCGTAGAAGGCATAGTGCAGGTTGTAGACCACCCGGTTGTTCATCGTGCCGCCGAACTGCGGATGCGGATGCAACACGATGGCAATCGGCGCATCGCGGTCCTTTTGCGGATGGTAGCGGCCTTCGAGCCGGCCCTCGGGACCGGGGAAGATGACTTCGGGCATGGACGTCCCTTGCGGCTGCGGTGCGTGAGACAGTTTCTTGACAGAAACCCTATGGCACCTTAGAACGGTTCTAACTCCGAAGGCCGAGGCATCGGAGCGGCTGCAGGGGAATTAACCAGACCCCCTCGCGGCGTCAATGATAATGGCCCCTTGCCGGGCCTCAAGCGGGGTGCAAGAGCGATGAAGCTGTCGACCAAGGGGCGATACGCCATGGTGGCGCTGGCCGATCTGGCCCTGCAGCCGCAGGGCTCATTGGTGACGCTGGGCGATATTTCCAAGCGTCAGGACGTCTCCTTGCCCTATCTCGAGCAGCTTTTCGTCAAGCTGCGGCGCGCGGGGCTGGTCGAAAGCGTGCGCGGCCCCGGCGGCGGCTACCGCCTGGCCCGCCCGGCGGCCGAAATCCGCGTGGCCGAGATCCTCGGCGCCGTGGACGAGACGGTGAGCGCCATGCACAAGGGCGCGGGCGTCTCGGGCGGCGCCTCCGGCAGCCGCGCGCAATCGCTGACCAACCGGCTGTGGGAGGGGCTTTCGGCGCATGTCTATGTCTTCTTGCACCAGACGCGCCTGTCGGATGTGACCGGCAACGGGCTGGCCCCGTGCCCCGCCGTGCCGAACCTGTTCCAGGTGGTGGACGAATGAGCCGGATCTACCTCGACCACAACGCCACCGCGCCGCTGCGAGGGCATGCGCGCGACGCGATGATCGCGGCGATGGATGCGGTGGGCAACCCGTCCTCGGTCCATGCCGAGGGCCGTGTCGCCAAGGCCATCGTCGAGCGCGCCCGCGCCGAGATCGCCGAAGCGGCAGGGGCCGCGAGCGCCGATGTCGTCTTCGTCTCGGGCGCGACCGAGGCCGCGGCGCTGGCGCTGGAGGGACGCGGGCTCGATGGCGCGGCGGTCGAACATGATGCCGTCGCGGCATGGGTGTCGGACGCGCTGCCGGTCGATGCGAAAGGCCGCGTGACCGTGGCCGATCCGGCCCGCTCGGTGCTGCAACTTGCCAATTCCGAGACCGGGGTGATCCAGGAGCTGCCGCAAGGGCTGGCTTGCTCGGACATCACCCAGGGCTTCGGGCGACTGCCCTTTGCCTTCGACTGGTCGGGGCTCGACATGGCGATCCTCTCGGCCCACAAGTTCGGCGGGCCGAAGGGCGTCGGCGCGCTGATCCTCAGGCGCGGCACTGATCTGGCCGCCCGGATCAGGGGCGGAGGGCAGGAGATGGGCCGCCGCGCGGGCACCGAGAACGTGATCGGCATTGCCGGGATGGCGGCGGCCGCCAGGGCCGCGCAGCGCGATCTCGAGGACGGGGTCTGGGACAGGGTGAAAACTCTGCGCGACATGATGGAGGAGGCGGTGGAATCCGCGGCCCCCGATCTTATCTTTGCGGGCAGGGGGACGGCCCGGCTGCCCAACACCAGCTGCTTTGCGGCGCCAGGATGGAAGGGCGAGACGCAGGTGATGGCGATGGACCTCGCCGGCATGGCGATCTCGGCCGGTTCGGCCTGTTCGAGCGGCAAGGTGCGCGCAAGCCGCGTGCTGACCGCCATGGGATACGACAGCGATGTGGCGCAATCCGCGATCCGCGTCTCGCTGGGAGTGGAAACGACCGAGGATCAGGTGCTGCGTTTCGCGGATGCCTGGGGCTCGGCCTACAGGAAAATGCGCGCCCGCGCGGCGTGAGTGGAAAAAGGAGACCGTCATGGCGATCCTCGAGCAGGACATGACCAAGGAAGCCAAGGAAGGCGTCGATCAGGAGACCGTCGATGCCGTGGCAAAGCTGTCGGGCGCCTACAAGCACGGCTGGAACACCGAGATCGAGATGGATTACGCCCCCAAGGGCGTGAACACCGACATCGTGCGTCTGATCTCGGACAAGAACGAAGAGCCCGAGTGGATGACCGAATGGCGTCTGCAGGCCTTTGCCCGTTGGGAAAAGCTCGACGAGCCGAACTGGGCGATGGTCAACTACCCCAGGATCGATTTTCAGGACATCTTCTACTACGCTCGCCCCAAGAGCATGGAAGTGAAGCCGAAATCGCTCGACGAGGTCGATCCCAAGCTTCTGGAGACCTACAAGAAGCTCGGCATTCCGCTGAAAGAGCAGATGATCCTCGCCGGTGTCGAGGGCGCGGAAAACGCCGCCCCCGCTGATGGTGAGCGCAAGGTCGCCGTGGACGCCGTGTTCGATAGCGTTTCCGTCGGCACGACCTTTCAGGAAGAGCTGAAGAAGGCGGGCGTGATCTTCTGCTCGATCTCCGAGGCGATCCGCGAGCATCCCGAGCTGGTGAAGAAGTATCTCGGCACCGTCGTGCCGCAGTCCGACAACTTCTACGCCACGCTGAACTCGGCCGTGTTTTCGGATGGCTCCTTCGTCTACGTGCCGCCGGGCGTGCGCTGCCCGATGGAGCTTTCGACCTATTTCCGCATCAATGCCGAGAACACCGGGCAGTTCGAGCGGACGCTGATCATCGCCGACAAGGGCTCTTACGTGAGCTACCTCGAAGGCTGCACCGCGCCCAAGCGCGACGTGGCACAACTGCACGCCGCCGTGGTCGAGATCATCGTCGAGGAAGACGCCGAGGTGAAGTATTCCACGGTGCAGAACTGGTATCCGGGCGACGAGGACGGCAAGGGCGGCATCTACAACTTCGTCACCAAGCGCGCCGATTGCCGCGGCGACCGGGCCAAGGTGATGTGGACGCAGGTGGAAACCGGCTCCGCGGTGACCTGGAAGTATCCCTCCTGCATCCTGCGCGGCGACGACAGCCAGGGCGAGTTCTATTCCATCGCCATCGCCAACAATCACCAGCAGGCCGACACCGGCACCAAGATGGTCCATCTGGGCAAGCGCACCAAGTCGCGCATCGTCTCCAAAGGCATCTCGGCGGGGCAGGCACAGAACACCTATCGCGGCCTCGTCTCGATGCACCCCAAGGCCAAGGAAAGCCGCAACTACACCCAGTGCGACAGCCTCTTGATCGGCGACAAATGCGGGGCGCACACCGTCCCCTACATCGAGGTCAAGAACAACTCGTCCCGCGTCGAGCACGAGGCGACCACCTCGAAGGTCGATGACGAGCAGCTGTTCTACTGCCGCCAGCGCGGCATGGACGAGGAGGAGGCGGTGGCCCTCGTGGTCAACGGCTTCTGCAAGGAGGTGCTGCAGGCGCTGCCGATGGAGTTCGCCATGGAAGCGCAAAGCCTCGTTGCGATCTCGCTCGAAGGCTCGGTCGGCTGATGGATCAGGTCGCGCCCCCGGAGTTCGCCTTTCCCGAGGCGGAAGCCGCCGCGCTTGGCGCGGCCTACGAGGGCGCGACCACGATCCTGGAGTACGGCTCGGGCGGTTCGACCGCGATGGCGGCGCTGCTGCCGGGCCGGACCGTCTTTGCGGTCGAAAGCGACCGCGGCTACATCGCGCAGCTGCGCCGCTGGTTCGAAGCCTGTCCGCCCGAGGCCCGCGTGCATCTGCACCACGGCGACATCGGCCCCACGGGCAAGTGGGGCCAGCCGGCGGACGAGGCGGCGACATGGCGGCGGTTCCACCGCTACCCGACCACCGTCTGGGACCGGGACGATTTCGTCCATCCGGACGTGGTGCTGGTCGATGGCCGGTTTCGCGCGGCCTGCTTTCTGACCACGCTGTTCCGGATCACCCGTCCGGTGCGGTTGTTCTTCGACGATTATGCCGGGCGTCCGATCTATCACGAGGTCGAACGCTACGGCGCCCCGGTGGCGATGCATGGCCGCATGGCCGAGTTCGCCCTCGACCCCACACCGATCCCGCCAGCCGATCTGACGTGGATCCTAGAGACATTCACCCGCAGGAAGTGATGCGGAAGGAGAACTAGATGCTGACGATCAAAGACCTGAAGGTCAAACTCGAAGAAGAAGACAAGCAGATCCTGAAGGGCGTCGACCTCGAGGTCGGCGCGGGCCAGGTGCATGCGATCATGGGGCCGAACGGCTCGGGCAAGTCGACGCTCTCCTATGTGCTGTCGGGCCGCGACGGCTACGAGGTGACCGAGGGTTCGGCCACGCTCGACGGCGTCGACCTGCTTGACATGGATCCCGAGGAGCGCGCCGCCGAGGGCCTCTTCCTCGCGTTCCAGTACCCGGTCGAGATCCCCGGCGTCGGCAACATGACCTTCCTGCGCACCGCCTACAACGCGCAGCGCAAGGCGCGCGGCGAGGACGAGGCTTCGGCGGCCGAATTCCTCAAGATCGTGCGCGAGAAGGCCAAGGACCTGAAGATCGACGCCGAGATGCTCAAGCGCCCGGTCAACGTGGGCTTCTCGGGCGGTGAGAAGAAGCGCAACGAAATCCTGCAGATGGCGGTGCTCGAGCCCAAGATGTGCATTCTCGACGAGACCGACTCCGGCCTCGACGTCGACGCGATGAAGCTCGTCTCCGACGGGGTGAACGCGCTGCGCAGCGAGGGGCGCTCCTTCCTCGTCATCACGCACTACCAGCGCCTGCTCGACCACATCACGCCGGACGTGGTGCACATCATGGCCAATGGCCGGATCATCAAGTCGGGCGGGCCGGAGCTGGCGCTTGAGGTCGAGAAGAACGGCTATGCCGAGCTGATGGACGAGGTGCAGTAATGGCGCTCGCACAAGCGAAATCCGACGCCACCGAGGCGCGTCTTTCGGGGCTTTCGATCCCCGAGGGCGGCGCGGCCTGGGCGCGCGAGGCGCGGCATGACGCGCTCAACCGGCTGCAGGGCATGGGCCTGCCGTATCGGCGCGACGAATACTGGCGTTTTACCAACCCCGCCGAGTTCCTGACGCAAGAGACGCCGCGCGCCGAGATCGCGCTCGACGCGCCGGGTTTTGAAGAGACCGATGTCCTGCGCGTCGTCTTCATCGACGGCGTGTTCGATGCCGAGGCCTCAGACGCGCTCGAACAGGACGGGCTGGAGATCGAGCGTTTCGCCGATGCCGTGACCAAGGACATCCATTGGGTCAAGGGCTTGCTGGGCGTTCTTGAGACGGCGGGGCAGAACCGCGTCGACCGGCCGCTGGCGATCTTCAACACCGCCTTTGCCGAGGACGGCCTCGTGCTGCGCGCGACGGGTAAGGTCTCCAAGCCCGTGCATGTCGAGTATCGTCGCTCGGAGGAGACGGCCGAAGCGGTGCTGCGCCACATGGTGCGGGTCGAGGACGGGGCCGAGCTGACGCTTCTTGAAAGCGGTGTCGGGGCCTCGCGGCTCAACACCGGCATGGAAGTGGACATCGCCGACAACGGCGCGTTCCACCACGTGCGCATGCAGGGCCGCGACCACGAGCGCCGCGCCGCCACGCATGTCTTTGCGCGGCTCGGGCAGGAAAGCACCTTCAAGAGCTTCACGCTCTCGCTCAACGGCATGATGACCCGCAACGAGGTGATCATCACGCTCAAGGGCGACGATGCGGTGGCGCATGTGGCCGGTGCCGCGCTCGGCGACGGGCGCGATTTTCACCACGACGACACGGTCTTTGTCACCCATGACGCGGTGAACTGCGAAAGTCGGCAGGTCTTCAAGAAAGTGCTGCGCAACGGCGCAACCGGCGTGTTTCAGGGCAAGATCCTGGTCGAGCCCGACGCGCAGAAGACCGATGGCTACCAGATCAGCCAGTCGCTGCTTCTGGACGAGGATGCCAATTTCCTCGCCAAGCCGGAGCTGGAGATCTACGCCGACGACGTGCAGTGCAGTCACGGTTCGACCTCGGGCGCGATCGACGAGACGGCGCTGTTCTATCTCAAGTCGCGCGGCATCCCCGAGGACAAGGCGCAGGACCTGCTGGTCCTGGCCTTCGTCGCCGAGGCGCTGGCCGAGATCGAGGACGAAGGTCTGGCCGAGACGCTGCGCGAGCAGCTCGCGAGCTGGCTGGAACGGCGCCGCTGAGATGGCGGTGTCCTCGGACATCGTGAGGACCTGGCGCGGTCCGCGCCGGGTCGTGGCCGAGCTGGCGGAGCAGGGCAGGCGGGAAGACCGGGCATTGATCTGGCTCTTCGCCGCCTGCGGCCTGATCTTCGTCGCGCAATGGCCGCGGCTGGTGCGGGTCGCACATGAGACGGGGGCCGATCTGACCCGTCTCATGACCTACGACCTTCTGGCCTGGATCTTCGTCTGGCCGCTGTTCTTTTATGCGCTCGCGGGGCTGAGTTGGCTGCTGCTCAGGCTGGTGCGGCGCGGCGTCACCGCCTTCGACGCGCGGCTCGCGCTGTTCTGGGCCCTGCTTGCCTCGACGCCCGCTGGGCTGCTTTACGGGCTGCAGGCCGGGCTGAACGGGCCGGGGCCTGCCACGAACCTCGTCGGCGGAATCTGGATCGCGGCCTTTTTTCTTTTTTGGGCGCAGGGTCTGCGCGCCGTCGTCGCGCGCCGGAGCTGAACCCATGTGGACTTACATCACCGATCTGTTGCGGCTCAGCCTGCGTGCGCCCGGCGAGGCGGCGGCCCGGCTGCTCGCCACCTATCCCGGCGCGGCCGCCACCTGGCAGGCGCTGGTGCTCGTCACCTGCGTCAGCGTCGTTCTCACGGCGCTCCTGCAAGGCGCGATGCCGATGATCGCCGCGAGCCCCGACATGGGCTTCGGCCTGACGCCCTTCGTCTATGCCGGGCTGCTCGGCGTCTCGCTGGTGCTGCTCGCGGGCGGGGTGACCGCCGCGGGCCGTCTGCTCGGCGGAGGCGGGCGTTTCGCGCCCGCCTTGGCGCTGGTGGTCTGGCTCGAGGTGCTGGCGATGGCGCTGCGGCTGGTGCAGGGCGTGCTGATCCTCGTCCTGCCGCCGCTTGCGGGGCTGGTCGGGCTGGCCGGTCTCGTTTGGCTCTTCTGGTGCCTTGCCCGCTTCATCCAGACCCTGCACGGGTTTGCCGGGCTGGGCCGGGCCATCGTCACGCTCGTTCTCGCCTTCATCGCCATCGGGACCGGGCTCGCGCTCATCCTGGCGCTCACCGGGCTGACCGTCCAGGGAGGATTTTCCAATGTATGACGTCGAAGAGATCCGGGCGCAGTTCCCGATCCTGTCGCGCAAGATCGGCAAGGCGCCGCTTGTCTATCTCGACAACGGCGCCTCGGCGCAAAAGCCGCAGGTGGTGATCGACGCGATCACCCGCGGCTATGCCGAGGAATACTCCAACGTCCATCGCGGGCTGCACACGCTCTCCACCATCTCGACCGAGCGCTACGAGGGCACGCGCGACGTGGTGCGCAAGTTCCTGAATGCGCCGAGCCAAGAGGAGATCATCCTCAATACCGGCACCACCGAGGGCATCAACATGGTGGCTTACGGCTGGGCCATGCCGCGCATGGAGCCGGGCGACGAGATCGTGCTGTCGATCATGGAGCACCACGCCAACATCGTGCCGTGGCACTTTCTGCGCGAACGCCAGGGCGTGGTGATCAAATGGGTCGATGTGGACGCCAAAGGCGATCTCGACCCGCAGGCGGTGATCGACGCGATCGGGCCCAAGACCAAGCTTGTTGCCGTCACCCACATGTCGAACGTTCTGGGCACGGTCGTCGACGTGAAGGCGATCTGCGAAGGCGCGCGCGAGAAGGGTGTGCCGGTGCTCGTCGACGGCAGCCAGGCGGCGGTGCACCAGCCGGTCGATGTCACCGACATCGGCTGCGACTTCTACGCCATCACCGGGCACAAGCTCTACGGTCCCTCGGGCGCGGGCGCGATCTATGTCCGGCGCGAACGCATGGAGGAAATGCGTCCCTTCATGGGCGGCGGCGACATGATCGACCAGGTCACGCGCGACACGGTGAGCTACAACGTCGCGCCGATGAAGTTCGAGGCGGGCACACCCTCGATCGTCTCGACCATCGGCATGGGCGTGGCGCTCGACTGGATGATGGATCTCGGCATGGAGAACATCGCAGCCCATGAGCGCCGCCTGCGCAATCATGCGATCGATCGGTTCAAGGGGCTGAACTGGCTCAACATTCAGGGTCAGTCCGAGAGCAAGGGCGCAATCTTTTCGCTGACCCTCGACGGCGGGGCGCATGCGCATGACATCTCCACCGTGCTCGACAAGAAGGGCATCGCGGTGCGCGCGGGCACGCATTGCGCCATGCCTTTGATGCAGCACATGGGCCTCGGCGCGACCTGCCGCGCCTCCTTTGGCCTTTACAACACCGAAGCCGAGGTCGACCGCCTGGTCGAGGCGCTGGAGCTGTGCCACGAGCTCTTCGCTTGAGCCGGAATTGACGCGGGGGCGGGCGCGAAAAGCCGTTGCGTCCGCCCGCATCTTCGCCTATCGAGCCTTCATCGGCACCCGTAGCTCAGCTGGATAGAGCGCTGCCCTCCGAAGGCAGAGGCCAGAGGTTCGAATCCTCTCGGGTGCGCCATTTTCCCTTTAGATTAAAGCTTCTTTTGAACGTGCTGCGCATCGAGATGCGTCCGTGCGGCTGCTTACGCCTCTATTACGGTTGGTTTTCGGTACAAAGCCGGTACAGGCTCGCCGTAGCGGTCACATGCGAAGTCGCCCTGCAACCATGCTCCAAACCCGCCAACTGCGGCACACGTGACCGGCATTGTTGCAGAACTCCCCGCCTGACGGTTCACGCAGCGGAGCCGATCGGCTTTGTGACCGCTGGTGGTGCCTACGATACGCGCCGCTGTCACACCGCGATCATCGAGCGCCGGGCCACGGCGATCATTCCGATCCGCAAGAACGGACGACCCTGAAAAGAGGATGGACCGGCAGCTGCGGCCCGCAACGACATCCGTCGGGCGACGCGATACTTCGGTCGATTCTTCTGGAAGTCGTGGACCGGCTACCACCTTCGCAGTTGCTTCGAAGCAAAGATACACTGCCTGAATGCGTTCGGGGAGCGCATCGCTGCAAGTGATCCCGACCGCCAGACCGCCAAGGTCCACATCCGCATCGCCCTCATGAACCGGTTCTCAGCCTTCGGCACCGCCGAGATCGTTCGCGTGGGGCGACGTTATTGGGAAAAGGGGCAGCTGCGCCTCAAGCCTGAATTCTGCATCAGCGCCTCGGAACGGTCAAAACAATAATGCTGCAATGCAGCATTATCTTGATGGATTCCGCTTTAACTTAGGCCGAGCCGCCTTGTCGGCAACTAAAAATTTCTCTTGCTTGCCTTTGGGTATTACGTGGAAAATCAATCCTGAAATCAGCGAGCCGGAGGCTCACTCAGGCTCCGCCCTCATGCATGACTTGCAGAACGTGCTGTTTTGCGAGTCTCTAATTTATTGAGATTCATATGCAAAGCAAAGCTAAGGTCAGTCTTGTCGGGATAATGGTGCTAATCGGCACGTCCAGCTTGGCAGAAAGTGGCAGTTCAGACACGGGAAATTATGCGAAAGAGACAGCTGATTCTGCTTTGGAAGCTGGCAATAACCAAGATCCCGCTGGTGAAGGCAATGATACGGATGAGGTGGAAAGCTCCACGGATAGACCGGCGGAAAACCAAGAGATCATTGGCGACATCGCGATAGGTGAAGAGCTCTATCAAGACACCTGCAAGAATTGCCACGGACCGAAAGCCCAAGGTATGGCCAGCTTCCCAAAGCTCACCGGCCATGAAGCTACCTATCTCGTAGAGCGCCTGACAGCATACCGAGAGGGAGAAAAGGTGGGGCCCAACACGGCACTGATGGCACCGATGGCCGCTGACCTTACTGACGAAGACATTGCAAGACTCGCGCTTTATATTTCGGAAACCCTCTAATAGCTGAACTCGAGTTGCCCCATCAGGCGAGTGATTCTGCATGGAGTAGTAATTATCAAAAGGCGCCATACTCGCCGCTGTTCAAGAAAATCAATTACTGAAACCTTGATGGGCCGGTTTAGGGAGCGGTTCGTCAAGACTGCTCTGGGAGGAAAAAGCATGGAAAGATCACTACATTCAAGCTCAGCGACCTGGCTCCTGACAATGGCCGCAAGTGCACTTGCCGTCGGCAGCGCCGCCGTGGCTGAAGTCGGAACCAACACCAGCAGCCTTCAGCATGAGGTCGTGCTCGAGGGTCTCGAGAACCCGTGGGACATGGCGTTCCTCGAGGACGGCACGATGTTCTACACCGAGAAATGCAAGGGCCTGTCAGTAATGATGCCCGACGGCTCGGTCACGCCGCTGCTCGGGATGCCCGGCTCGGAGGGATACCCGGCCACCGCCGATGATTTGTTCTGCGAGGGTCAGGCCGGGATGATGGGCGTCGCGGTCGACCCCGCCTTCGCCGACAACCGCCGGCTCTACGTCTACTCGACCTCGAACATGTCGGACCCGCACACCAATCGGCTGATGCGCTTCGAGGTGGCCGAGGACTTCTCCGGCGTCTCGGGCCGCACCGATATCGTGGACGACGTGCCCTACAAGATGGAGGCCAGCGACCATCCGTTCGGCGGCCCTGGCGCGCATAATGGCGGGCGCGTGCGCTTCGACGCCGACGGCAGCCTCTGGCTGACCACCGGCGACAACCACAACGAGGAGATCCCGCAGAGCCCGACGCTCATGGGATCGAAGGTGCTTCGCATTGACACCGATGGCAACGCGCATCCTGACAACAGCCCGCCCGAGGGCTTCGACCCGCGCACCTATACCTACGGCCATCGTAACGTGCAGGGCATTGCGTTCCATCCCGGGACCAATACGCCGATCGTCGCCGAGCACGGCCCGTGGCACTCCGACGAGATCACCGTGCTCGAGAATGGCGGCAACGCTGGCTGGGACCCGCGCGACAACATGGCCGGCCGAGGTGACTGCCCGGACGGCTATTGCGGCTACATGCCGAACCAGGGCGAGGGCATGAACCGTTTCGAGCGCGCCGCCTTCATGCCAATGACTGACCTTGAGACCTACCCCGATGCCATGCCGCCGATCTGGGACAATAACGGCTGGTCGCAGGGCACCTCTTCAGCCGCTTTCCTGACTGGCGAGCAGTGGGGCGACTGGGACGGGGCCATGGTGGTCGGTATCATGGGCATTGGTTTCGGTGGAACTCCGATCGGGCAGAGGATCGACGTGATCGAACTCGACGAGGATATGTCCGTGGTCGACGTCACGGAAATGACCCTGCCAATGGATGCCGGCCGCTTCCGTTCGGTGGTCCAAGGGCCAGATGGCAGTCTCTATACCGCCGTGGACGAAGGCATGATCCACAAACTCACACCGAACTGATCGAAGCGCGCCGAGGGCGATGCGTGACGTGCCGCCGAATAGGGCGGCACGTTTCATGTCGGATCCCGACCGGTGGCACCATTCGGAATAGGGCGAACCGTCGCGCGCCTTCTGCTGTGACGAACAGTGTCACAATAATAATGAACTGGCTGCCTGAATTGGACTTGACCTGCCCCCCGGTCGTGTCGCGGAGTTGGTGGAAATTTGAGGGCGGCGTAATCTCCGGGTGACTTGCAACCACCCAACCGGCGGCGACAACCGCCAAGGAGATCACGCCATGAACCAGATTACTCAAAGCTCGCGCCTTTCGCTACTGGCGAACGACGACGGCTACGACCCGATCGAGGATCGCCTGCGAGGAGGAGCTGGCCGACTTTCTCGGCCGTTTATGCTATGGTCGCGGGGAGGGTCAGGCGAAAGGTTACCGGCACGGGCACCGCGAGCGGCAGCTCACCGGCACCTTCGGCACCGAAACCCTGCGGGTGCCGCGCGCCCGGATCGAGGATGCCGAGGGGCGATGTTGCGCAAATCAGCCCCGAGCATGACTGCACCCTTTCCCGCGATTCTTCAGCGGACTGCTTCGATCTCGGCCCTGCCGAGGGCCGAGAAGCGGTTCATGAGGGCGATGCGGATCTGGATTTCGGCGGTCTGGCGGTCGGGGTCTCGTGACATGATCCTCTCGCCGAAGAGCTTCAGGCAGTTCATCTGGGCCTCGACGCGAGTTCGGACGTGATAGCCGGTCCGTGTCTTCCAAAGCGTACGCCCCAGATGCCGGGTCGTCCGCAGGATCTCGTTTCGCGCGATGGCGGCGGGACAGTCTTCTTTCCAGGCATGCCCGTTGCGCCGGATCGGTATGACGGCATCCGCGCCTCGGTCGATGATCGCGTCATGGCATCGTCGCGTATCGTAGGCACCGCCAGCGGTGACCATGCCGATCGCCTCCTCCGGCAGGATCTGCGCCAGCAGGGCTGGCAGCAACGGGCTGTCGCCCTGGCGGCTCGAGGTGAACTCGAGCGCGCGCGCATCCCCGGTGCCCGCGTCCACGGCAATATGAACCTTCCGCCATTGCCGTCGGCGTGATGGGCCATGCTTGCGGACCTGCCACTCGCCGTCCCCGCGGAACTTGATGCCATTCGGCATCGACCTCGGACCGACGGCGGACGATGCCTTATTGTCGATCAACAGGTTCAGCGGCTGCCCTGAGGCGCGGTACGGGACCCGCACAGCGATCCGCGCCTGCCGCCGACACAGCGTCGAATAGCCCGGAACCGGCCAATCCAGCCCCGCCATCTGGATCAGGCTCTCGACCAGCCCGACCGTCTGGCGAAGCGGAAGACCGAAGAGCACTTTCAGGGTGAGGCATATCTGAACCGCAGCGTCCGAGAAGGTCTCGGGCCGTCCGCGCTTGCCGGTCTTGCCGGCGTGCCAGATCATCTCGGGATCGAACCAGACCGACAGCGAGACGCGCTTGCGCAGCGCCGCATTATAGTCTGACCAGTTCGTCGTGCGGTAGCGGGTCGGGGAAGGCTTCGGCATGTCCCCGAGCTAACCGTCAGGACGCGCCCAGTGAATCCCCATCACCGATATGTGCAACAGCGCCGTGCGGCACCGGCTCTGACTCCTTGTGACTCCGGTGTGTCCGGAGTGTGTAAGGCGGAGTGTCAGGACCTGTGTCCGAAACACGAAAAGCGCCCCCGAGGGAACGCTTTTCCGTTTGTTTCCAACCAGCTATCTAGTAGTTGGCTCCGGCGGTAGGGGCCGGAGTCGCAGAACTAAGCTGCTGAATCTAAGGCGCTCTACGGGATCGTCTCCTGTCCGACTCCGCAATGTGCCAGCGACTGTGCCGCAACATGTGCCAGTGCGCAAGCGAGAGGTTTGCGCATGTAGTGGTGAGGTCGGGCAGGGCGACGACGCGCGGCGCGGTCAATCTGCGTGACCCCGCCAGACGCTACCGATGCAAGTTGACGCGGTTCGGTCCGTCACGGGTCGGGAGGCGCCGCTCGTTCTGGCGGATGACGAGGATGAGGTACGCAGACAGCACGGCGGCAAAGAAGCACCAAACCGAAATGATGGCGTAGGCATAGAAGGCGTAAATCACGATCAGTGAGCCTGCGATCATGCCGCCGAACGCTTTGATCCTGATATCGCTCGACAGGAGAAGGGCCCCGACGACGAGCGCGGCGTAGAAGATCCGTAGCGCGGTCCGGTTCACGATCCCGTCGAAGATCAGCCTCGTCGGGTACTCCAACGAGCCGTTGACAAGATCGACCGCCTGCCAGTCGCCGAAAAGAAACGATGGCATAAAGACAGACAGGCCAAATAGGAAGCCGATGCCGGTCAGCGCCACCTGGCCGTACCGGCGCGTAGCGTTCGGTTCGATGGCTGCGGTCGAAATCGGGACCCATGTCAGCCAGAACAGATGCGAAAAGAAAAGAAACCCGCGAGACGCCAAGCTGGTCAACGTGCTGCTGTCGCCAGCAATCCCATGCCAAACGAGACCTTCCGAGAGTGTCAGATCTTCTGTGTATGAGTGATCCGGTCCATGCTTCTTTGAAAGGAAGCATGCATGATGATCTCCAAGGAACTGCTGGACGAAATTCTGAAGGGCGTAGAGCGCCCTGAGGACCTGCTCGGCGAGGCCGGGCTGATGAAAGAGCTGAAGATCAAGCTGATGGAGCGGATGCTCGGCGCCGAGCTGACGGCGCATCTTGGCTATGAAGAGGGCAAGGAAGCTCCACCGGGTCAGAGCAATCGCCGGAATGGCGTCTCGACCAAGGTGCTGAAGGGGCAGGACGGCGAGATGCCGGTGGCGGTGCCCCGCGACCGCGACAGCAGCTTCGAGCCGGAACTGGTGAAGAAGGGCCAGACCCGGATCGACGGGATGGATGACAAGAGTTCGCCATGGAAGCCGCCATCGGTCCGAGGCCCATGGCGGACGGGCTCTACGCAGCCGGGCTGACGGTCCGGGACATCCAAGCCCATCTGCTCGATCTCTATGGCCTGCAGGTTTCGCCCGACTTGATCAGCCGTGTCACCGACACCGTTCTGGACGAGGTTCGGGAATGGCAGAGCCGGGCGCTGGAGCGGATGTATCCGATCGTGATCTTCGACGCGCCGCGCGTGAAGATCCGTGACGCCGACAGCCGGACAGTGAAGAACAAGGCGGTGTATGTCGCCCTCGGCGTCACCCGTGATGGCCAGCGCGAGGTTCTGGGCCTTTGGATTGCCGAGAACGGTGATAAACGAGCTGAAAAACCGGGGCACGCAGGACATCCTGATCGCCGTCGTGGACGGGCTAAAGGGCTTCCCCGAGGCCATCACCGCCGCTTTCCCGGAGGCTATGGTCCAGACCTGCATCGTGCATCTGGTGCGCCACAGCTTGAACTTCTGCTCCTGGAAGGACCGCAAGGTCGTGGCGGCCGACCTGCGCCGAATTTACAGCGCCCCGACCGCCGATTTGGCCAAGGCCGACCTTGATGCCTTCGAGGAAAAATGGGCCGGGAAATACGCGTCCATCGCGCCGGCCTGGCGTCGGGCATGGCAGGAGGTGATCCCGTTCTTTGCCTTCGATCCGGCGATCCGCAAGATCATCTACACCACCAACGCCATCGAAAGTCTGAACCGCGTGATCCGGAAATCGATCAAGACGCGTGGGTCCTTCCCAACGGACGAGGCCGCAACCAAGCTGATCTACCTCGCCATCCGCAACTTCGAGAAGGACGGGCGAAATGTTCGGGAATGGTCTGCGGCCCGAAATCAGTTCGCCATAATGTTCGGCGAGCGCTTCGACGCTTGAGTATCCCAAACCGCATGGACCGGCCCGGATACACAAAGTTCAGGACACTCCCGACCTTTCAGGGCTTGCTGAAGGCCGAAGGCCAGCGGAAACGCCGCGAAGGCCAGCCATGCTCTATCGGAACATCGAGCGATTGCGATCGTGTAGATCCCGGCAGGCACCAGCGCGCTTGCGAGAACGAAACTCGCTGTCGCGGAGAAGCACATTTCTGAAGCCTCTGATGTCACTGGACGCAAGGAATATCCAAGCATGCCTCCGAGCTGTTTCCTGCGCCTTGAGCTGAGTCAAAAGCCTCCTACCTGGTTGGACCGGTGATATGCGGGTCCGTTCCGTCTTCATGGCTGAGCCAGAGTTACGAACAGATACAACAAGAGGGCAGAAGGGTTGCATTCGGTTGAGCAATTGAGCCCTGTTGAGCGGCATGACTGAGCCATTTGCAGTGCCCCCGTAGAGAGGCGGCGGAGAGCAGCCTTTTGCTGCACGTGCAGTAGACGTCTGCGTAACATCGCGAACAGTTAGGTCTTGTCGGCCAAGGCAAGTTGCTCACGATAGCCTTCCAACCGTGCGTTGGCATTGGTATCGACCACCAGGATGACCGCCATCATGGCAACGGTCGTGATCAGGCTCGCCCGCCAGATCGGGGCCTCGAAGAACGGTATCGCCAGCGCGCAGACGGCGACGACCAGCGGGATAACCTTGAATACCGCGATCCGGTATTCGTTCAGCACTCTGTCGGCACGCGCGATCTCCTCCGCGATGAAGCCGGCGGCATCGGTGGCGTAGGCCGCCGGGAAGCTCGTGAGCCGTGCCTGGCTCGGAAAGAACAGGCCGAGCCCGATGATCAGGATCAGCGTGCCCGCCACCAGCATGGGGACGACATAGGCCCTCGCCATGTCGATCCTGCCAAGTTGCCAGAAGCCCAAGCTCGCCAAGAGGAAAGACAGGCCAAACAGGATGAAGAAGGCGGCGGAGAGTATTTCGGCTCTCGTCCAGTCAGTTGCTGTTTTCACGATGTCCACGTTTTCGGCCCTTATCAGTTATAGTGTCCGGGATCGGAGGGGCGGTGCGACGGGCCGATCTACCCGGGCCCGGCTTACTCTGCCTCGGCAGGACTATGAGGCCCTCACAGGCTCCAGCTGAACCCGGTGTCCCTCTCGGACCGCTCCCAGAGCCTGACCATGACCGGCTTGTCGTGAGCATGGGCGTTCAGCGTGCCGCGGCCGACAGGGCCGACGAACTCCCTGGTCCCGGTGGGGCCATAGAGCGCACGCTGCTCGGTCAGGCCCTCTTCGGTGGCGCACATCACCTCCGGGTAGGCGCCCTGCTCGGCGGTCTGGACCATCGGCGTCTTGGTCATCAGCCACCAGACGAGGCGCATCGTCCGGCTGCCGCTGGTCGAGATCAGCGAGGTCGCGGACGAGCCGGGGTGGCAGACATAGACCTCGACATTCCGGCCGGCCGCCTTGACCCGGTCCTGAAGCTCATAAGCGAACATCATCTGCGCCAGCTTGCTCTGGGAATAGGCGGTGTTCGCGCCATAGCCCTCGTTCCAGTTCATGTCGTCGAAGCGGATCGTCTTGAGCCCCATGTTATAGCCGAGGCTGGCGACGACCACGATCCGGCCCTTCGCTTCCTCGATGCGGTCGAACAGCATCCCGCACAGGGTGAAGTGACCGTAGTGGTTGGTGCCGAGCTGGCTTTCGAAACCGTCGGGGGTCAGCTTGCGCGTCGGCACCTGCGCGATGGCGGCGTTGCAGATCAGCGCGTCGATGCGCGGGGTGGTCTTCAATACCTCTTCGGCGGCCCTGCGGACGGAGGCCTGCTCCGCGAGGTCCATGCGGATAAAGCGCACGGGCGCGGTCGGGCCGAATTCCTGTTTCAGCTCCTTCACGGCGGCGGCGGATTTCTCGGCGCTGCGGTTCAGCATCACCACTTCCGCGCCCTTGCCCAGAAGGATGCGCGCAGCCTGGAAGCCCGCGCCCGCGTTGGCGCCGGTGATGACGTAGGTCTTGCCGGATAGATTGCCGAGGCGTTGGGGCGTCCAGCCCTTCGGTCCGAATTGGGTGTCTTTCATCGTGGTGCCCTCCGGCGCCGCAGCGCTTGCGTTTGTAAACCGTGGTGTTTACATAGGGGGCAAGGGCGGGCGGTGTAAACCCCTGTGTTTACAAAATTGCGGCACGGCGGGATCGATGAAACTGGCTGAGAAGAAACGAAAAGATATTCTGGGGGCGGCAATTCAGGAGTTCCGCGAGCAGGGCTTTCCAGCCGCACGGGTGAACCGGATCGCGGAACTGGCCGAGGTGTCCAAGCGCACGCTCTACAAGCATTTCGAAAGCAAGGAGCTGCTGTTCGCCGCGATCACCGAGATCCTTCTCGAAGAGATCGCGGCCGTGCCGAAGCTGCGCTATCGGCCCGACGCGCCGCTGCGCGATCAGCTGATCGCGGCGGTGCGGGATTACGTCGGCCATCTGACCGGCGAGCACTATCTGGCCCTGAACCGGCTGGTCATGTCGGAACTGCTGCGCGATCAGGAGCTGGCGCAGGCTTTCTTTGCCAAGGCCGCGATGCAGGACGGCCCGATCTCGGGGCTGATCGGTGAGGCGATGCAGACGGGCGCGCTGCGAAAGGCCGAGCCCGGCTTCGCCTCGGGCCAGCTGCTGTCGATGGTGAAGCACTTTCTGGTCTGGCCGCAGTTCCTGATGGGCGCGAAGGCCGAGGTCGATCCGGATGCTGTCATCGCTGACTGCGTCGACATGTTCCTCGCTCACTACAGCTCAGAGGGCTGACCGCGTCCTGCCTCAATGAGCAAACGCGTCCCACAGATGAGTGGCCACGGGCCCTATGGCCGACCTGCGCTGGCGAAAGACGAAGACCTCGATCTCGAAGCTGAGATGGGTATGGGGCAGGACGATGTCCCGCAGTCGGTCTTGCGCCAACTCCTCGGCGATCAAATGCTCCGGCAGGCGGCCCCAGCCCAGCCCTGCCACCAGCAGTTGCTTCTTCATGTGCAGGTCGCTGACATACCACCGCCTCTGTCCTTTCTGGACGCCAAGCTCGCGGTCGAACAGGCCAGAGGCCTGGCCGCTGTCCCGCGCGATCACCTGATGGAACCGCCGAAGATCGGCCAGCGTGCGGGGGGCGTTCATGGCATCGAGGAGCGACGGCGCGGCGACGTTGCGCATCACTGATCCATTCAGGGGCCTGTAGTCGAAGCCTTCCTCCTCCAGCATGACCGGGATCGCCGGGGCCATGGCGAGCGCCGCTGCCCCGGACCGCACGGCCTCGATCGCGCCGGACAGAACCTCCGCGCGCAGAATGACACGGGTGTCGGGAAAGCGGGTTTGAAGCCCGGCCAACACGGGCGTCATGAGGTTCGGATCCGCCGCGGCGTCGATGGCGATGGTGACGGTTTCTTCCTGCCCTTTCTCGAAATGGCGGATGAGCTGGGTCAGATCCTCGGCCTCGGCCAGAACCCGCAGGGATTGCAGGTAGACCCGCCGACCCACCGCCGTCAGTTCGAGCCTGTAGCCCGAGCGATCGAAAAGCTCGGTCCCGGTCTGAAACTCCAACGCCTTCAGGGCCTGGCTCACGGCGGGCTGGGTGCGATTGAGGCTCTCGGCTGCCGATTTGACCGTTCCGGTTTCGACCACGGCGCGCAGCACCTTCAGTTGATCCAGCTTCATCCGCGCCTCCTCTTGATAAGAGATTCTGATATAGATGCGGTGAATACATAAATTTCAATTCAACACTTCGACGCTTACCTCTGGTTCAGCAACCGGAGTTACCCGATGAGACAGGTCACATCACAGCACGACGTCCAGCCCGACCAGATCGGGCCCTTTACCATCGCCCGAGCCGTCCCCGACGATGCGATGCAGTTCGTGGGGCCGATCATGTTACTGGACCACATGCCGCCGAAGGACATTGCACCGGGCGAGATCCCCGATCCCGACGGGTCGTTCGCGCATCCGCACCGCGGCATCGCCACCTTCTCCTATGTCCTAGAAGGCGCGCTGACCCATGCCGACAGCAGCGGCGGGCATGGCACCATCACCGCGGGCGGCGTGCAGTGGATGAAGGCAGGCAACGGTATCGTGCATGACGAGATGATATCCGCAGACCTGCGGACCCAAGGTGGCCGACTGCACAGCTTTCAGTTCTGGATAAACCTGCCCGCGCGCAACAAGGCGGAGCCCGCCGAATACAGGCCCGTTCCGACCGAGGACCTGCCAGTCGTGCCGCTGCCGGGCGGCCAGGCTCATCTCAAGGTGCTTCTGGGCGGATACGAGGGGACCGCCTCGCCAATCCCGACCTTTGCGAATGAGTTCATATGGCATGTCCGCATCGAGCCCATAGGCTCGGCGCATGTGACACTGCCCGATGGCTTGCCCGTCGCGGGCTTCCTGCCCGGACAAGGCGGCATCGTGAGCGGAACCCAGGTTGTTGCTCAACGAACCTTCGTGCTGGGCAAAGACGGCTCGCAGATCGAGATCACCAACCCGGCTGCCGAGCCGCTCGACCTCCTGTTGTTCGGCGGTGCGCCAATCAACGAGCCGGTAGCAATGCGCGGCCCCTTCGTGATGAACACCGAAGCCGAGCTGACCGAGGGCTTCCGCGAATTCCGCGCTGGCAAATTCGGGCGCATCACCTATCCCTCCGAGACCGCCTGAGGCCGCCCACCGACCAGAACTGCGTCCTGCGTTGCGGATCCTCCGCCGCCCGGGCACCAGACAAGGAAACATCCCCATGTCCAAACGCATCGCCATCGTCGGCGGCGGCTATATCGGTGCCGAGCTTGCCAAATCGCTCGACGACACCGCCGACGTCACCCTGATCGAACCGCGCAGCCATTTCGTTCATGCGCCCGCGACGATCCGCGCCGTCGTCGATCCATCGCTGCTCGACCGGGCCTTGATTCCCTATGACCGCCTGCTGAAGAACGGCCGCGTCCTGCACGCCCGCGCAAGCGGCATCGATGCGAACGGCGTGACGCTGGACGACGGCCAGCGGGTCGAAGCCGACTACATCGTCGTCGCTACCGGCTCGTCCAATGCCAAGCCCTTCGAGCCCGTCGGCTCCGACATCGAGGGATTGCGGCAGGCCAATCGGCGCATTTACGACCAGCTCAAGGCGGCACGGAGGATCGGCATCGTCGGAGCGGGGGCCGTCGGCACCGAGCTGGCGGGCGAGATCGCCCATGCCATGCCGAACAAGGAGATCACGCTGATCTCGGATACCGCCCGGCTGTTTCCCACCATGCCGGAGAAGCTCGGCACGGCACTGGCCAAAAAGCTGCGCGACGCAGGCGTGACCCTTATACTCGGGAAAAGGGCCGAGAACCTTCAAAGCACGACCGAACCCTACGCCGGTCGCCTGACGCTGTCGGACGGGGCGGAACAGGACTTCGACCTAATCTTTCCCGCCTTGGGCTCGCGCGCCAGCTCCGAGTTGATCGACGGCCTGCCGGGCGCGCAAAAGAGCACTGCGAACCGTATCAAGGTGGACCCGTGGCTGCGCCCGTCGTCGCTGCCCAATGTCTTTGCCGCCGGAGACCTGGCCGACGCGGGCGACGGCATGACCATCGTCGCGACGAGCCGCCAGATGCCGTGGCTCAAGACGATGCTGAAGGGACTTCTGGCAGGCAAATCTCCAGAGGAGATGAAGCCCTACAAGCCATGGGGCCCCAAGGCCCCGATCCTCGTGCCGCTCGGCCCGAAGCGCGGCAATTCCTTTCTCGGCCTGTTCACGGCAGGTGATCTCCTGACGCGCAAGATGAAGGGCGAAGACCTGTTCGTAAAGAAATACAACAAGCTTCTGAACTAGGCTTGAGAAGGCTAAACCGCGGGATCGGACAGACTTATGAGGCGCAGCCAAGGGCAGTGAGCTGACCCCATGAATTTGGCCAAGAAGCGGCCGTTCGCTGCGCGCAACACGAACGACCGCTTCGATGGTAGAGCTTAGACTCGCTTCCGGGAGGCCTCGAAGTCGGCCCTCAGAGGCGCGGTGTCATAGATGATGGTCATCCAGGCGAAGCGCTCCTGGTCCTCGGCGAGCTCGAAGACATCGACAGGCCGCTTTCGGATGTGGAGCTTGCCTCCTTCCCCTGCGCCTTCACGGCCGCCGAGGGCATGATCCAGCGCGTGCGCCTCGGGGCCGAGCGGGTGCTGATCACCGGTGCCTCCGGCGGAGTCGGCTCGGCGGCGGTGCAGCTCGCCAAGCGGCGCGGTGCGCATGTCACGGCGGTCACGAGCCCGGCCAAGGCGGATGACCTCAAGGCCTTGGGCGCAGACGCCGCTCTGAACCGCGATGACGCGCTGCCCGAGATCGCCTTCGACGTCGTGCTCGACCTCGTCGGCGGCCCGCGCTGGCCCGCGCTGCTCGAGGCGCTGGCGGTGCGCGGCCGATACGTGACCTCCGGTGCGATCGCAGGGCCGATCGTCGAGCTCGACCTGCGTACGCTTTATCTCAAGGACCTGACGCTGATCGGAAGCACCCGGCAGGCACCGAAGGTCTTCACCGATCTGGTAGGCTATATCGAGCGGGGCGAGATCCGGCCCGTCCTGGCAGAGAGCTACAAGCTTCGCGAGCTACGCGCGGCGCTGGAGGCGTTCCTCGAAAAGGCGCATATGGGCAAGATCGGGATCGAGGTCGCGGGCTGATCGCAATCCGCGGCAATCCGCGGGGTCGCCCCATGTCGAAAGACGCGGCGACATGGGGCGGCAGGCCCCCCGGAGACGTCTTCGGCCTTGACGGAGTAGGGGCCCAAACCCCGGCTCGGGTCCTCCATCCTGATCCGCATCCGTTCGCCCGGATCGCGGCGCGGCGCGCGTTTGACCTCGCGCGGGCCTCAGCACATCGACAGGTGCGCCCGGGGCACCCTCGGTCTTCGCAGGCATGCTCGGCGCGCCGGTCGGCATTTTCCCGCGCCGATAGTCCGGAAACGACGAAACCATGTCGGTTTCTCGGCGGACAGGTCGGCTACCGATGCGATGGGCTGGAGGGGCAGCGAGGGAGGTATGGATGACTCATTCCGTCGAAGCCGATTCCGAGCGCCTAAGGCGCCGTCGCAGCGGCGGGCGCGCCGCGCGGCGCGAGATGAGGCTCCGCACGGTGGTGGCCGGGCCGCCCTTCATCCGGCGCAAGACCCCCGTGCACGCTGTGCTGGACGAGGAGGGTCTCACGCGCATCGAGGCCACTTCTGACCGCATTCTCGCCGAGATCGGCATCGAGTTTCGCGACGATGAGGAGGCGCTGCGGCTCTGGCGTCGGGCCGGGGCAGAGATCGACGGGCTGCGCGTGCGCTTCCCCAAGGGGCTGCTCGCGGAAGTGCTTTCGACCGCGCCCTCGCGCTTCATCCAGCATGCCCGCAATCCGGCCAATGACGTGGAGATCGGCGGCGACGGCGTCGTTTTCGCCCCGGCTTACGGCTCGCCCTTCGTGATGGATCTCGACCGGGGGCGGCGCTACGGCACCATCGCCGATTTCCGCGACTTCGTGCGCCTTGCCCAGTCCTGCCCATGGATGCACCACTCCGGCGGCGTGGTTTGCGAGCCGACCGACATTCCAGTCAGCCATCGTCATCTCGACATGGTCGCAGCGCATCTGACGCTTTCGGATCGCCCGTTTCTCGGCGCCGTGACCACCGAGAAACGGGCCGAGGATTCGGTCGAACTGGCGCGGCTGGCCTTCGCGCCCGGTTTTCTCGACACCCACTGCGTGATTATGGGCAACGTCAACGTGAATTCGCCGCTCGTATGGGACGGCACGATGACTGGGGCGTTACGCGCCTATGCCGCCGCGGGGCAGGGGGTAGTCTGCGTCCCCTTCATCTTGGGAGGCGCGATGGGACCGGTCACAAATGCCGGGGCCATCGCGCAGGCCCATGCCGAGACGCTGGCGGGCTGCGCGCTTGCGCAACTGGTGCGGCCCGGTGCGCCGGTGGTCTATGGCAACTTCCTTTCCTCGATGGCGCTGCGCAGCGGGTCGCCCACCTTCGGCACGCCCGAGCCCGCGCTCGGCTCGCTGGTCGTCGGCCAGCTCGCCCGGCACGCCGGTCTGCCGCTGCGCTGTTCGGGCAGCTTCACCACCTCCAAGCTGCCCGATGCGCAGGCGATGCAGGAGAGCATCGTCTCGATGATGGCGGCGGCGAATTGCGGTGCCAATTTCGTGCTGCATGCGGCAGGGTTTCTCGATGGGCTGCTGTCGATGAGCTACGAGAAATTCGTGCTCGACTGCGATTTTCTCGGTGCGCTGCACAGCTATCTCGGCGGTATCGACACCTCCGACGAGGCGCTGGCGCTCGACGCTTTCCGAGAGGTCGGGCCGGGCAGCCATTTCTTCGGCTGTGCCCATACCATGCGGCATTATGAGACCGCCTTCTGGGACTCGGATCTGGCCGACAACCACAATTGGGAGAGCTGGGATGAGGATGGCGGGCTGGACGCCGCGACCCGCGCCAACGCGCGCTGGAAGCGGCTGTTGGCAGAGCACGAGGCGCCGCCGATCGATCCCGGGACCGCGGAGGCGATCTCGGATCACGTGGCCCGCCGAAAGGCCGAGCTGCCGGAATGCTGGCATTGAGCGCCGCGAGCCGGTTCAATGCGACTGCCCGACCGGAGTGACCCGATGCGCGACGACCCCCTTTTGCAACCCTTCCGGCTCAGGCACCTGACGCTGAAGAACCGGGTCATGTCGACTGCGCATGAGCCGGCCTATTCCGAGAACGGCCTGCCGGGCGAACGCTACCGGCTCTATCACACCGAGAAGGCGAAAGGCGGCATCGCGCTCACCATGACCGCAGGCTCTGCGGTGGTCTCGCCTGACAGCCCGCCCGCTTTCGGCAACCTCACCGCCTACAAGGACGAGATCGTCCGGCCGCTGTCGGAGATGGTCGAGGCCTGCCACGAACATGGCTGCGCGGTGATGATCCAGCTGACCCATATCGGCCGGCGCACCGGCTATGCGGGTGGCGACTGGTTGCCGGTCATCGCGCCCTCGGCCTTGCGAGAGCCGGCGCATCGCAGCCACCCCAAGGCGATGGAGGACTGGGACATCGACCGCGTCGTGCGCGACTGGGCGGCGGCAGCAGAGCGGATGAAGGCGGCCGGTCTCGACGGGATCGAGATCGAAAGCTACGGCCATTTGATGGACGCCTTCTGGT
Organism: Limimaricola litoreus; assembly: GCF_024159025.1. GTDB lineage: Bacteria > Pseudomonadota > Alphaproteobacteria > Rhodobacterales > Rhodobacteraceae > Limimaricola > Limimaricola litoreus. The sequence goes on along the minus strand of NZ_JAMYXC010000049.1, from coordinate 33,835 downwards.
CTCCCGCCTGGAACCGGCGCGAGGACGAGTGGGGCGGCAGCCTCGACAACCGGCTGCGCTTTACGTGGGCGGTGATCGACGCGGTCCGAGAAGCGGTCGGCCCGGAGTTCATCACCGGCATCCGCATGGTGGCGGACGAGAACATGGAGGGTGGCCTGAGCCGCGAGGAGGGCATCGAGATCGCCCGCCGCCTCGCGCATTCGGGCAAGATCGACTTCCTCAATCTCATTCGCGGGCACATCGACCACGACGCCGCGCTCAACGAGGTGATCCCGATCACGGGCATGCGCTCGGCCCCGCATCTCGACTTTGCGGGTGAGGTGCGGGCGGCGACGCGCGTCCCGGTGTTTCACGCCGCCGCGATATCGGACGTGGCCACCGCGCGTCATGCCATCGCCGAGGGCAAGCTCGACATGGTCGGCATGACCCGTGCCCACATGGCGGATCCGCATATCGTCGCCAAGATCATGCGCGGCGAAGAGGCGCGCATCCGGCCCTGCACCGGCGCGACCTATTGCCTCGACCGGATCTACGAGGCGGGCGAGGCGCTGTGCATCCACAACGCCGCCACGGGGCGCGAGGCGCGGATGCCGCATGTCATTCCGAAGGCCGCCGCGCGACGCCGCGCCGTGGTGGTGGGCGCCGGTCCCGCCGGGCTCGAAGCGGCGCGGGTTCTGGCCGAGCGTGGCCATGACGTCACCGTGCTGGAGGCCGCGTCGCGGCCGGGCGGGCAGGTGCTGCTCGCCACGCGCAACCCGCTCCGGCGCGACCTGGTCGGCATCGTCGACTGGCGCGTGGCCGAGCTGGAGCGGCTTGGCACGCGGATCGAGTGCGACCTCTATGCCGAGGCTGAAGACGTGCTCGCCCGTGCCCCCGACATCGTGGTGATCGCGACGGGCGGGCTGCCGCAGACCCCGCCGATGCCGGGGGGCGGTGCCGAACTGTGCCACAGTTCGTGGGACGTGCTCTCGGGCGAGCTGCGCCCCGAGGGCAAGGTGCTCGTCTATGACGACCATGGTGGCCATCAGGCACTCTCGGCAGCCAAACTGCTGGCCGAGGGCGGTGCCGAGGTCGAGATCGTCACGCCCGAGCGTATGTTCGGCATCGACATGGGCGGGATGAACCACGTGCCCTACGCGCGCGCCTTTCAGTGCACCGATACGCGGATCACCCTGCACACCATGCTGACCGGCGTGCGGCGCGACGGCAATGCGCTGGTGGCGCAGCTTGGATCGCGCCACGCGCCGAGCTGGTCCGAGGAGCGCCGCGTCGACCACGTCGTGGTCGAGCATGGTACCGCGCCGCTCGACACGCTTTACTTCGAACTGCGACCGCATTCGACCAATGACGGGTCAGTCGATCACGCGGCGCTGCTGGCGGGGCGCGATCCCTATCCACGAGATTGCAAGGGAGTCGTTCTCCTGCGGATCGGCGATGCGGTTGCCTCGCGCAACATTCACGCGGCGATCTATGACGGCCTCAGGATGTGCCTGCCGCTTTGAACGGGTCACCGAGTGTCGGCTCACTCGCTCCATACCACCTGACCTGACAGGCGGGCGATCAGGAAGTCCATGAAGATCCGGGTTTTCGGGGTCAGCACGTTGGTGCGCGGATAGACCAGCCAGAGCACGGAGCGGTCGTTCATTTTCCACTCGGGCAGCACCCGGATAAGCCGGCCCGCCGCCAGTTCATGGGCGACGTTCCACAGAGAGTTCATCGACAGCCCGGCGCCCGCAAGGGTTGCCTCGCGCTGCGCATCGCCGTCATCCACGATGGTTCGGCAGCTCATGCGGGCGGGGTCGAGCAGGGCTTTCTCTCCGGCCGCGTTCACCAGTTCCCGTGGCTCGAGGTTGCTCCAGGCGATGAGCTGGTGGTCCGCCAGATCCGCCGGTGTGGTCGGGATGCCGTGCGTTTCGAGATAGGCCGGCGAGGCGCACAGAACCCGGGTGTCATCGGCGAGCTTGCGGCCCTTCAGACTGCTGTCGCTCAGCGGCCCGCTGCGCAGGGCCAGATCGAAGCTGCCCTCGATCGCGTCGAAACGCGTATCGGAGAGGCGCAGGTCGAGCGTGAGATCGGGATAGAGTTCGTGGAACTCGGGCAGCAGTGGCATGATGTGCAGCTGCGCGAAGCTGCTGGGTGCTGCGAAGCGTAGCGTGCCCTTCGGACCTGCTTCCGTGCCTCCCAAGGCAGCCCGGGCCGCATCGGCTTGGGCGAGGATCTCGCGGGCATAGGGCAGGAAATCCGACCCCTCCAGCGACAGCGACACCTTGCGGGTGGTGCGCCGCAGAAGCTCCACGTCGAGCTCCTGCTCCAGCTTGGCGAGACGCGCGCTTGCGACCGCGGGGGCGAGGCCCAGCTCGCGCCCCGCGGCAGAGATATTGAGCCGTTCGGCCGCCATCACGAAGAGACGCAGGTTGTCGGTGTCCATGGCGATTATATCCCGAGGCCGAATAATCAAATCCGGAAGCTGCCGGTTTCACGGGGAATCGCAAGAGATATCTTGGGGGACAACGGAATGAAGTCATCAAGGACATGACAGATGAAGGCGATCGGCTATCGCGCAGCGGGCGCGGCGGACACTCTTGAGATTTTCGACGCGGACCGGCCCGAAGTTCGCCCGCGCGACCTGCTGGTCGAGGTCAAGGGCGTCTCGGTCAACCCGGTGGACGTCAAGCTACGCGCGGCGGTGCAGCCTGAAGGCGGCCCGCGCGTCTTGGGCTTTGATGCGGCGGGGGTCGTGGTTGAAGTCGGCGACGAGGTCACGGGCTACGCGGTCGGTGACGGGGTTTTTTACGCCGGCGACGTCATCCGCGCCGGCACGAATGCCGCATTTCATGCGGTCGACGAACGGATCGTCGGGCGCAAACCCGCCAGCCTCGGTTTCGCCGAAGCCGCCGGCCTGCCGCTGACCACGATCACGGCGTGGGAGATGCTGTTCGAGTCCTTTCGCCTGAGCGAAGGCGGCGGCACCGGCGGGACCCTGCTCGTCCTCGGCGGGGCCGGTGGCGTAGGGTCGATCCTGATCCAGCTCGCCAAGGCGCTGACGGGTCTCATGGTGATCGCGACCGCCTCGCGTCCCGAGACGCAGGACTGGGTCCGCAAGATGGGCGCCGATCACGTGGTGGATCATCGCGGCGACCTCGCGGCGCAGGTGGCCGAGCTGGGCCTGACGCCCACATATGTCGCCGCGCTGACCGCGACGGATCAGCACTGGCCCGCGATCATCGAGCTGATCGCACCGCGCGGCCAGATCGCGCTGATCGACGACCCCGAGACGCTGGACATCAAGCCTGCAAAGCCCAAGGCGCTGAGCATCCATTGGGAGTTCATGTTCACCCGCTCGATGTTCCAAACCGAAGACATCGGCGCACAGCGGGACCTGCTGAACCGCGTGTCGGAGATGATCGACGCGAGCAGATTGCGGTCCACCGTGACGGAACGGGCGGGACGGCTGAGCGTCGAGGCGCTGCGCGCCGCGCATCTGCGGCAGGAAAGCGGCCGGGTGATCGGCAAGCAGGTTCTGGACGGCTTTTGAGGTAGTGCGAAAAGGAGATCGAAGATGTTGGACGAGACCAGGCACGCGACCTTCCCGAGTTTGAACCGCGCCTACAACACCGTCTTCAAGCCGGGACGGATGAGCATCGGGCTGGTCGTTCCGCTCGAAGCCTATCCGCACGGCGCCGTGCCCGACATGGCGCGCCATGCCGAGCGCGCCCGACTGGCCGATAGCCTCGGCTTCGCGGCGCTGTGGCTGCGGGATGTGCCGTTCAATGTGCCCTCCTTCGGCGATGCCGGCCAGCTTTTCGATCCCTTCGTCTACCTCGGGGCACTGGCCGCCTCGACGCGCGACATCGCGCTCGGCGTGGCCAGTGTCGTCCTGCCGCTGCGCCACCCGGCACATGTGGCCAAAGCCGCGGCTTCGGCAGATGTGCTCTCGGGCGGGCGGCTTCTGCTCGGTGTCGCCTCGGGCGACCGGCCCGACGAGTATCCCGCGCTGGACATGGGCTTCGAGGATCGCGGCGAACGCTTCCGCGACAGCGTGGACTACATTCGGGCGATGGCCAAGCATTACCCGCGCGCCCGGACCGCTCACGGAATCCTATCAGGCAGGATCGACATGTTGCCCAAACCCGCGAGCGGCCGCCTGCCGCTCTTGATCACGGGTGGCAGCCAGCAATCTCCCGACTGGGTCGCGCGGAACGGCGACGGCTGGATGACCTATCCGCGCGACGCAGCGACGCAGGGCCGCGTGGTCGGCGAGTATCGCCACCGGATCGTCGAAGCCGGTCTGCCCGACAAGCCGGTGATGCAGTCGCTCTACGTGGATCTCGTCGCGCAAGCGGACGCGTCTCCGCAGCCGATCCATCTCGGTTTCCGGTCGGGCACGGACCACCTGCGGCGCTACCTGATGCAGATCCGCGAACAAGGCATCAACCACGTCGCCCTGAACCTGCGGTTCAATGGCGCGGATATCGAGGACACCATGCGGCGACTGGCGGACGAGATCCTGCCGGCGTTCCACAGCTGAGGAGGCCCCAATGGCCAAGACGATCCTGATCACCGGCGCGACCGACGGCATCGGCCTGCTGACCGCCAAGACGCTGGCCGCCCAAGGCCACACCGTCCTGCTTCACGGGCGCAGCGCCGAAAAGCTGGAAGCTGCCGCGCGGGAGGTGGGCGGTGCGCCGCAGACGTTCCGCGCCGACCTGTCCCGTCTCGACGAGGTCGCGACGCTGGCCGAGGACATCCGAAGCCGCCACGAACGTCTTGACGTGCTGATGAACAACGCCGGCGTCTACAAGACCCCGCACACCCGGACGCCTGACGGGCTCGACACCCGCTTCGTCGTCAACACCCTCGCGCCCTACCTGCTGACGCAGCGCCTGCTTCCGATCCTCCCCGAGGATGGCCGGGTGGTGAACCTGTCCTCGGCGGCGCAGGCACCCGTGGATGTAGACGCGATGCGCGGCAGGCACGCGCTCGATCACATGGCCGCCTATGCCCAAAGCAAGCTGGCCATCACGATCTGGACGCAGGAGATGGCCCGCGCCCATCCGGACGGCCCGGCTTTCATCGCCGTGAACCCCGGCTCCCTGCTGGCCTCGAAGATGGTCAAGGAGGGCTTCGGCGTGGCGGGCAACGACCTGTCGATCGGGGCCGACATCCTGGGTCGGGCCGCGCTGTCGGACGAGTTCGCCAGCGCTTCCGGTCGCTATTTCGATAATGACAGCGGGCGCTTCGCGCAGCCCCACTCGGCGGCGGATGACAAGAGCCAAGTCGCCGCGGTCATGGGGGCGATCCGCGACCTCACCGGCGAAGCGGGGCATACCCGAAGATAGGTTTTGGAGATCGCGGCCGGCCTGCCTTAACATCCGCAGCGGAGGAGGCATGACTGCAGGCACCACAGACCTCCGCAGGCGGGAGGAGATCGCGGCCTCTTGGGAGCGCTGCGAGCGGCAGCACAAGCTCACCCGCGATGCCGCGCGGCCGATCCTGCTCCTGCAAGCCTCGGAGATCGCGCCGAGGCTGAAGCGGATCGTCGAGCGCACCGGTGGCAGGCAGGGATTTTTCCGCCAGCTCGCTTCGGTCGCCGGAGATGGAAAGCGCTGCCTCGTCGTCACCGATGCCGAGGGTGTGCTCGTGCGGCTCGAAACCGCCGGCCGGGATCGGGATGCGGAGGATTGGAACGGCATTGCGCTCGGCTCCTGCTGGGACGAACGGATCGCCGGGACCAATGGGGTCTCGATGGCCCTGCGCGCAGGGCGCGCCTATACCGTGGGCGGTGCCGACCATTTCTACGCAAGACTTAGGGCTTTCGCCTGCACCGGTGCGCCGATCTTCGATGCCGAGGGCGCGCTCGTGGGGTCGGTCAACCTTGTCACCTTCGATCGTGGAAGCGCCACTGATCATCACCTCGCCCGCCAGTTTCTTGAAACGGCGGCCGAGCGTATTCAGCGCCGGCTGTTCGAGCAGCGCTTCGCGGATAGCCTGCTTGTGGCGGTCTCATCCGGGGCACATGGCCGGCCTTTGTCGGGCGGCGGGTTGGTCGCCGTGGACGAGGCCGGGATCATCCTCGGGGCAACCACGGCCGTAGACAGGATCGTCGGCGACTGCGCGCCTCGTGGCCTGAAGGGCCAACCGTTCCAAGCCGTGTTCGACCTCGAGAGCGAGGCGCTGGCCACGGTGCCGGAGCGCGTCTTGTCGATGCCGATAGCCAAGGGTGCTATGTTGAACCTTTCAGCCTTGCTACCCGGCAGGGCTAATCGGGTCCGTCGCCCCATCCCTCCCGCAACCGCGCCGCAGCGGCGCAGGCTGTCGCTGTCGCTTCGGCAGTTGGCGACGGGTTGCAAGGTCATGGCGGCGTGCTGCGCCGAGGCGGAAATGCTGTTTCGCACCGGGGTCCCGTTTCTGATCGATGGCGAAACCGGCACCGGCAAGTCGGCACTGATCGCGGCATTGGTCGGCAACGCGCCCTTGCTCAAGGTGGATTGCGATACGCTGAACGGAGCTGAGACGGGCATCGAAGCTTTGCAGTCGCTGCTGTCACAGGCGCGTGTCCTGTCCCTGCTGGCCGAAGCCGCGCAAGCTCCTGCGACGGTGGTGTTCGACAACATTGTTGAGATGCCGCCCAAGACGCAGTCGAGCTGCGCAGGCAGTTGGACGAGATGGAAGAGGAGGCGCCTGGCATCGGCCAGCCGCAGCCGCAGCTGGTGGCCCTGAGCCGACGACCCTTGATGGACGCCGTGGCGAATGGACGGTTTCGCGACGATCTCTATTACCTGCTCACCCGGGCGCGGGTATCGCTGCCGCCGCTCAGGGATCGCGAGCAACCGGAGGTGCTGGCCCAAGTTCTCGCCACGCGGATGACCGACAGGAAAATCGAGTTCAGCGTTGAGGCGGTTGCTTTGATCCGGGCACATACGTTCCCCGGCAACCTGCGGGAGCTGCGGGCGGCGCTGGAACGGGCATTGATGACCCTGGCAGGGGACCGGATCACGCCTGTCGATCTGCGCCCGACGTCGATCATGATGGCAGAGCACGTCCCTGCCGTTCAGGATGCTCGCATTCGGGCTTTGTCTTATGACGAAGGGACACTGATCCGCGATGCGCTGACCTCCAGCGGCTGGAACGTCACCGAGGCCGCCCGCCGTCTCGGTATGAGCCGCGCAACGATCAACCGCAAAATAAGGCGTCATGGGCTGGCGCGCCCGGCGTGACGCCCCGGTCAGCGGTGCCCGTCAAGACACCGCCGCGAGGCGGCCCGGCGACGGTCACGTGAGATCGTCTTTCCCTTCGACGAGGCGTTGTTGCAGAACTCAGGGGTGAGGCGTAGGTGCCCCTTTCCCCAGTGAGGTCATGTCACGCGAACGATCTCGGCGGTGCCGAGAGCTGAGAAGCGGTTCATGAGGGCGATGCGGATGTGGACTTCGGCGGTCTGGCGGTCGGGGTCTCTTGCGGCGATGCGCTCTCCGAATGCCTTGAGGCAACGCATCTTGGCTTCGACGCGGCTGCGGAGATGGTAGCCGGTCCACCGCTTCCAGAAGGCTCGACCAAAGTGTCGTGTCGTCCGGAGGATGTCGTTGCGGGCCAAGGCTGCCGGTCCATCTTCTTTCCAAGGTCGTCCGTTCTTGCGGATCGGAATGATCGCCGTGGCCTGGCGCTCGATGATCGCGGTGTGGCAGCGACGCGTATCGTAGGCACCATCGGCGGTCACGGTGCCGATCGGCTCGTCGTCGGGGATCTGGTCGAGCAGATCCGGCAGGACCGGGCTGTCGCCGTCGCGGCTGGGGGTGAACTCCACGGCGCGGATGTCGGAGGTGGTCGTGTCCATGGCCAGGTGGACCTTCCGCCACTGACGACGGCCCTGTGGCCCATGCTTGCGGGCCTGCCATTCGCCATCGCCGAGGAACTTGATGCCGGTGCTGTCCACCAGCAGGTTCAGCGGGCCACCGGCCCGGCGATACGGGATCTGAACAGACAAGCTTTTCTGCCTGCGACAGAGCGTCGAGTAGTCCGGCACCGGCCAGTCCAGCCCCGCCATCCGCAACAGGCTGGCCACCATCCCAACCGTCTGCCTCAGCGGCAGCTTGAACAGAACCTTGATCGAGAGGCAAAATTGTATCGCACCCTCGGAGAAGACCGGAGGACGCCCCGGCCGTCCCCCATGCGGTGCAAGCCACGTCATCTCCCGGTCCAGCCAGATCAGCAGGGAGCCGCGCTTTCGCAGTGCCGCGTTGTAGGCGGACCAGTTCGTCGTGCGGTAGCGGGCAGGCAGGGGCTTGGTCATGCCGCCTACCTATGCGGCCGATCCGCGCCGGAAACCGTCAGGCGGGGAGTTCTGCAACAACGCCACATGGTGGCCACGCCGCGCGTATTCGGCGCAGAGAAAGCGCCCGAGATAGCCGGTCGCGCCGGCAACGAGAACGTTCATGGATCGTCTCCGGTGTTCATGACAGGCCGACGCCAAGCGCGGTGGCGGCCATGAGGAAGAGGACCGGCGTCCAGAGCAGGCGCTCCGGGCGCGAGGGGCTGGCGGCGTTTGCGGCGAGCGATAGCAGCGTGAGCGCGAGGGCGGGCCAGAACAGGGGCGCCAGCGGCGCCGCGCCGATCCCGGCCCTGGCGAGCACCGCCCCGGCCATGGTTGCGAGCAGCGCGACCTGGACCAGCGCCAGCGCCCGCCAGGCCGGCGGCAGGCGGCCGGGAAAGCGCCCGCCGACCGTCAGGCGGCCGAGTGGGGCACCGGCGGCGACGCCCAGATGCATCAGCATGGGCAGTGCGGTCAGCCCGGCATAGGCGAAGGCGAGGGGACCGGACCCTCACCACCGCAACAGGCGCGCCGGAAGCGACCGTCGCGGGCTGCGCGGCCTCCCCTCGGACAGGCCGAGATCGCCCCACAGGTGCCGGGGCGCAGACGCGCGGCGTCCTGTCAGATGACCCGTCTCCCCGGTCAGCAGGTGGTGCAGGCCCTCCATGCGGGTGCGAACATCATGCATGGCTTCCTCCCTCAGTTTACGACCGCGTGGCCGCGGCCGCGCAGACAGTTCAGGACGATGTCCTCACGCGTGTCGCTTGCCTCGGACGCGCTTGCCGCAGCACCCGCCAGCGCGCCGACGACGGCCCCGCCGAGCGCGTCGCCCTCTTCGTCGACCTTGCCCAGCACGCCGCCGATCCCGGCGCCGATGACGGCTGCGGCCATCGTGTCATGGTCCAGCTGCGACTGGCTTCGGGCAAGATGCCGGCAGGCGGCGAGATCGCTTTGGAACTGCGCGCGCGGCGCGCCGTCCAGGATCGGGTCCACATCCGCGCTCATGTCGGCGCAGGCCGCCAGCAAGGCGGTCATGCAGATCGGGGCGATCAGCATCGGTTTCATGTCATGTCTCCTTCGACCACCAAGAGTGTCGAGAGAGAAATTACATGTCCGCGCCGCTCGACGGCATGACCGCGGGGATCAGCGGCTTGACCTGCGGCATCAATCGCCGCGCCACGCGGTCGGGCTCGCGCCGGTCCATCGCCGGAACGCCCGCACGAAGGCCGAGGCCTCCGAGAAGCCCAGAAGATAGGCCGTCTCGCCGACCGAAACCTTGCCTGCGCTCAGGTAATCCATCGCCATTCGGCGGCGCAGGTCATCATGCACCTGCGCGAAGGTTGCGCCTTCGTCCTTCAGTCGGCGGTAGAGCGTCTGCCGGCTCATGCCGAGATCGCGCGCGATGAGATCCATCGACAGCGTGCCCTCGTGCAGACCCGCAAGCATCCGTGTCTCGACGACAGAGCGCATGGTGTCATGCGTGGCAAGCTCGTCGAGCAGCGCGTCCGCATGGCGCGTGAAGATGCCGAAGACGTAGTCCTTGCCGCCGTCGAACGCCTCGTCGAGCCAGACCGGATTGATGCGAAGCGCATTGCGCGCCGCGCGGAACGTGACCGGCACCCGAAAGAGCTCCGGGTAGCGGTTGGCATGCGGCGGCGGGGCGTAGGTCACCTCCAGCGCTTGCTCGAAAGGGTGTTCCGGGGCAGAGCGGCGGAACTCGGAGATGAACCGCGCGAAGCTCGCCTCCGTGGCCATCCAGCTGCCATCGCTGGGGCGGTGGTCCACCAGCCAGACCGCGCCTGCGTCCCGCGCCAGTTCGAACCGGTCCCGTCCCCCGGGGATCGGCACGTCGGCCATGAGGCGCGAATAGCGGTTCAGCTGGTCGAGACTGTGCGGAAAAGAGGTGGAGGCATGCACGATCTGGCCGACGATCGAGATCATCTCCAGCCGGGTCTCCAGCACGTGCCGCAGGAGCAGCGAGGTGTCGCCCGTCGCCTCGATCCCGGTCGCGATGAGGGTCCGGTAGGAGGTGACCGGGATGCGGGTGTCCTGATCCGCCAGATCGTCCTCCGTCAGCCTCGACGCCGCCAGCAAGCTGTCTCGAGGCACGCCTTCGGCCACCGCATAGTCGAGGAACGCGGCCGCGAACCCGGCGGCCATGGTCTGATCGGACATGCGGCAGTCTCCTCGGGTCAGGATCTCGATGCGCCCGGTCATGCCCCCACTGAACCGGCGCTGGCAGATTGTCCCGATACATGACGTAGGGACAACCCCCTTGCTGCGCCCCATGATTGCCCCGATCGCCGCCGGCTTCGGTCGCTCCGACCCGGCTTTCGCCAGACACCTGTGCACTTGCGCATGCCCCGACCCCAAGCTCGTTGCGAAGAGGCCAGACGTGCTGCCGACGACTGCATTCGCCTGACCGACCTGCCCGCATCTGCGACCCCAACTCAAACCGGGACTCCAGTCCTCTCGCGTGCCATGACCGCCTTCAGCGCCGGGCGATCGGCGCAGCGCGCGATCCAGGCCCGAAGGGCAGGCTGCTCCGGCCTGGCCTCCGGCAGCCACTGGAACGGGCTCGACAGCAGCAGGTCGACCGCCGAGTAGTCCTCGCCGAGAAGGTAGGGCTGGCCGTGCAGCGCCTCCGACAGCCGGGCGAAGACAGCATCGAGATAGCGGAAGGTCGCCTGTAGGATGGGATGTTCGATCTTGGCCCAGTCGAGCACCAGAACCGGCTCCATCACGCCCTGGTAGTAGAACAGCCAGCTCAGGAAGGCCCCGCGCTGCGGATGCCCGACCGGCCGACCGAGCCCCGTCTCGGGGAACCTGTCCGTCAGGTAGGTGATGATCGCGCCTCGTTCGTGCACGTGGTCGTCGCCGTCGGTCAGGTAGGGCACCTTTCCCTCGGGATGCGGATTGCGGGGGTCCGGACCGCCGCTGCCGTCCGGCCTGACGACCGAGACCTCGCGCAGGTCGATGCGGTCGGCGATACCCATCTCCTCGATCAGAACGAGGATGGAAGTCGAGCGGGACTGCGGGGCGTGGTAGAAGGTCAGCATGACTGGCTCCTGAGTTTGTGTCCTGTCTTGCTATAGGCTCGGTGTGCTGACAGATTCCGTCAGCATGGCCCGGACCGATCGCCTCATGCGCCTGATGGACGCGCTGCGACGCCTGCCCGCGCCGGTCACTGCGGCGCGGCTGGCGCAGGAGACGGACGTCTCGCGACGACAGCTCTACCGCGACATCGCCACGCTGCGCGCCGGCGGTGCGCTGATCGATGGCGAGGCCGGGGTCGGTTACCGGCTGACCGAGGACCCCGCCCTGCCGCCGCAAAGCTTCTCGCGGCTGGAGATCGAGGCGCTCGTTCTCGCCGTCGGAGAGCTGCGCCGGACCGGCGACGCGGTGCTGGAGGAGGCGGGCCGCACGGCCCTCGCGCGGATCATCGCGACGCTGGCGGACGAGCAATCAAGACAGGCCATGCACACCGTCCTGCGCAGCTTCCATCCGCCACCCGCGTCTGTGGACTTCACCGTCGACATGACGCTTCTGCGCCGCGCCTGCTGGGAGGAGCTGGCGCTCGACGTCCGGTATCGCGACCTCGGGGGTCGGGTCACGCAGCGCGAGGTCTGGCCCCTCGGCATCAGCTACTCGGACGGCGCACTGAAGCTCTTGGTTTGGTGCTGCCTCAGGCAGGACTGGCGCATCTTCCATGCGTCCGGGATCGAAGACGCCTGCTTTAGCGGTCGCAGCTTCAGGCCCCGGCGCGTGTCCCTGCTGCGTGACTATGTGGCACGACGGACCGAGTCCGGAGGAGCCGCGAAGGCATAGGCACACGTTCAGCGCGCGGCGGGCATGGGCCCGATGGCGGCCTCGGCTGTGCGGATCGAGAGACCGTTGCGCCCGGTGATGGCCGGCGCCTCGCGGACCAGCGCCGGGTCGGTCAGCGCCGCCACCATGAACAGCGCGAAATCGGTGCGCCGGGTCAGGTTGCTCGCGAGGATCGGGTCGCCGACATGGCGGGCCCAGACCGGCAGGCCCTCGCTCGGGCCCTCCTCGAGATCCGAGCCACGCACGACGGTCCAGTCGCGATCCGAAGCGAAGACGAGGTCGGTCGCGCGGACCTGATCGTCGAGATCAACGAGGCGCAGCGCCCTCAGGATCGGGGTGCCGAACCTGACGATTGCGCGGATCTTCCAGCCATAGCGGTCGCGGCCGTCGCGGCTGATGTGCCAGCCGCAGGAGAACACGAGCCGCGCGGCGGGCGGGGCGAGGTCGAGCACAGCGCGCGCGGTGCGCGAGGCGTAGTCCTGCACGCCCCAGGGCGCGAGAACCACCAGCACGCCGTCGCAGTCGCGCGTGGCCCGCTCGATCACCGCGCGGTCGTCGGTGCGGCCGGGATGGACCGTAATGCGGCCCTTGAAGCGGGAGAGTTTGCCGACGCTCTCGGGGCGACAAACGCCGGTGACTTCGTAGTCGCGCGCCAGCGCGTGTTCGGTCATGTATTGCCCGAGCTTGCCCGAAATGCCGACGATGCAGATGCGTTTCATGGGGGATCTCCTTGCGATATGGGGTCAGGCCGGGATGGGGTGCGGCGCGCGGGCGCGCGGGCCGCGCAACAGCAGCCAGAGCGCGAAGCCGATCTCGGCCAGCGTCACGACGAGCAAGAGCGCAATCTTCACCGCCGCCAGCATCGCGGCGTCGGGCAGGGCGAACATCTGCACGCTGTCGACGAGGTAGCCCGTGCCACCGACGATCAGGCCAAAACCCAAGGCCCGTGGATAGAGCCCCGAGCGCAGGACCAGCGTGCCCAGAAGGATCAGGTGCAGGCAGAAGAAGACCTGTCAGATCCAGACGCCCGCGTCGTGGACATGGCGCAGGAGGCCAGCCAGCTCGATGCGTTGCGCCGCGCTGAAACTGTCGAGCGGCACCCGGCCATCGGCCAGCGCGAGCGATCCGGCATGAAAGAACAGCATCGCCGCCATCACGGCGACCATCATCAGCCGCGCATAGGACGCGGCAAGCGACAGCGTCGCGTTCACCGGGCGAAACATGAAGTAGAGCAGGACCGAAACGAACACCTCGGCGGTCATCATCACCACGTCGCCTACGAGGCCCGCATGAAACAGGCCGCGCCTCTCGGCGATGTTGGCGAAGGTCGTCGCCGGATCGCCCGCGACGTTCAACGCGCTCGGCACGTAGAGGATCGAAAAGCCCCCGGCAAAGGCGATTACGAGGTAAAGCGCCCCGGTCAGGCGGGCATAGGCGCGAGAGGATGGATCGTGAAAAGAGAGCATGAGAGCACCTCCTGACGATGGCTGCGGACTGCTCCTATCCTACGTCCCCCTGGCCCCGCAGAGAATTGACCGGTCTTGTCGAGCTGATATGCAAATCCGTATGGATTGGCGCAGCGTCACCTTCGACTGGAACCGGGCCCGGGCCTTTCTCGTGACGGCCGAGGAAGGCTCGCTCTCCGCCGCTGCCCGCGCGCTGAAGCTGGCGCAGCCGACGCTGGGCCGGCAGGTCAAGGCGCTGGAGGCGGAGCTCGGCGTCGCGCTGTTCGAACGCTCGGGGCGCGGGCTGCGTCTGACGCCCGCGGGCCACGACCTTCTGGAGCATGCGCGCGCCATGGGCGAAGGCGCCCGCGCGCTGTCGCTGGCGGCTTGGGGCCAGACCGAGGCACTGGAGGGCGACGTGGCGATCTCGGCCTCGGATGCCTATGCCAGCTACCTGCTGCCGCCGATCCTCGACCGGCTGCACCGGCAGGAGCCGCGCATCCGGATCGAGGTGGTCGTCTCGAACGCGCTGTCGGACTTGTCGCGGCGTGAGGCCGACATCGCGGTGCGCAACGTCCGGCCGACCGAGCCCGACCTGATCGGGCGGCGGGTCCGCGACGCGCAGGCCCGGCTCTACGCGGCGCCGGGCTATCTCGACCGGCTGGGACGACCGGGCGCGGCCCAGGGCTTCTCGGCGGCGGAGTTCATCGAGATCGATGCCTCGGGCAGCCTCATGGGCCTGCTGAACACCAAGGGCTTCAGCCTCGACGAGGGCAATTTTCCCTATCGTTGCCGCAACTTCACGGTGATGTGGGAAATGGTGCGGCAGGGCATGGGGATCGGTATCCTCGACGACCGCATTGGCGATGCCGATCCGCTGGTCGAGCGTGCCGTGCCGGGCTTCGCGGCGATCGATTTCCCGGTCTGGATCGTCGCCCATCGCGACATCGCCCGGTCCCGCCGGCTGCGGGTTGTCTTCGACGCGCTGGTGGAAGGGTTCTCAACCTGAAGACCGTCCCGTCGCCCGGTCGTGTGCGGGCCCCTGAAGGTCAGGATACAACTTTCCACGACGAGACGCGGCACATCGTCCGAGGTGCGACCATGGCTCCGGCTTGCTTGGTTGAGACTGCCGCGAACACAGCTGCGTCATTCGAGAAACTCTGCGATCACACCGTATCAGCCGGGCAATCAAGCGCGATCTCGACTGGGCAATATCCGTCTGGTCTCAACAGAGTGACGATGAGCAGCTGGAGGTTTGCATCATGTTCGAGCAGGGCAAAAGAGCGAGGCTACCAGATCAGGAAGGTCAAGAATGGAGGCTTTCTGCCGTTCCATACCGTGGCTGCTCTCGGCCCTAACCGGACCTTCACCGTCCGATCAGCGCATCCCAGAAGCGGACTTTCGAGAGGTGGTGCAGCATTCAGGCCGACGGCAAGGTCCGGTGCGCGGACGAAGCGGTCATTAACGCCCGACGCAATATGCGCTATGCTTGCAGCGATGCTGGATTTCGATAAAACCAAGCCGGTATCCTTAAACGGCACTGTTCTTGCGACCTTCGAAAGAGGCGAAGGAAATGCCCTCGTTTTCGTGCATGGCAGTGCCTCGGACCTACGCACATGGACCGATCAGCTTGACTTCTTTCCTGACCGCTATCGCACGATTGCCTACAGCCGACGTTACCACGCGCCGAACGCCCCGATAGCATCGGATGCCGGTGACCCCATCCAGACGCATGTGGATGATCTCGTGGGTTTGATCAGGGTTATGGGTGCGGAACAGGCCCATGTCGTCGGACATTCATGGGGCGGACTTGTTTCACTCTTGGCGGCAAAGCAGGCGCCCGAGCTGTTCCGCAGCCTTGTCCTGATCGAGCCGCCCGTCATCTCCATGCATGTGAACGTTCCGCCAAAGCTCGTGCAGTTGATCGGCCTTCTGTTTTCCGCGCCCCGGCTTGCGCTCGCCATCGTGAAATTCGGTGCAAGCGCCGCTGGGCCATCGGAAAAGGCGTTCCGCCGCGGCGACGACAAGTTGGCCGTTGAAAGATTTGGGCGCGGCGTTCTGGGCGACCGATACTTCGGGGCCCTGTCGGGGGAGCGCTATTCTCAAGTCTGGGAAAACCGCGGTCCTGATCGAGCCCTCGCCTTGCATCAGGGGTTCCCGGATCTGATCGGCACCTCATTCACGGACGTTCGCGTTCCTGTCCTTCTGATTGGCAGAGGTGAAAGTCCGCGCTTGTTTGGCCTGCTGATCGAAGACCTTGAGGAAAGGCTGCCCGATGCCAGTATAAAGGTCATTGGAAATGCGTCGCACCTCGTCCACGAGAACGCATCGGAAGCCCTGAACGCCGCGATCCAGGAGTTCCTTGGCAACGTCGGCTGAGGGCTCAAAGCGGACATGCCGT
The DNA here is from genome assembly GCF_024159025.1 of Limimaricola litoreus. Classification (GTDB taxonomy): domain Bacteria; phylum Pseudomonadota; class Alphaproteobacteria; order Rhodobacterales; family Rhodobacteraceae; genus Limimaricola; species Limimaricola litoreus. The sequence goes on along the minus strand of NZ_JAMYXC010000049.1, from coordinate 17,856 downwards.
GGTGCGGCAGGCTCGGCCCGTTGTGACAGCATCGCGATTCGGCGGATTTGGTATGTTCGGCCGTCGGCATGATGCTGAAGACGTGGCGGGCGTGGGGGATCGGAGGAACCTTCATGCCGACTACAAACCTGCCAGCCATCCGCGCCTGCCGTCCTGCTTGGAACAAAGGCCGCATCGTTGGTCAGAAGCGTCCGCTCGAACCGAAGCATGTATGGGCGATCCGGGTCCGCCTCGAGATCGCTCAGCGGACCCGCGAGTTTGCGCTTCTCAATCTCGCGATCGACAGCAAGTTGCGAGGATGCGACCTGGTGAAAATGAAGGTCGCTGACGTGTATGCGGCCGGACAGGTCAAGCACCGCGCTTCGATCGTCCAGAGCAAAACCCAGAGGCCGGTCAGCTTCGAGATCACTGAGGGGACGCGAAAAGCCATCGCTACTTGGCTCGAGGCTCCGCTGATGATCGGGTCGGAGCATCTCTGGCCGGGGCGCTTTCACGAACGCAGGCATATCTCCACAAGGCAATACGCCCGCCTCGTGCGGAACTGGGTGAACGCGATTGGTCTCGAGCCAAGCGCCTACGGCACCCACTCGATGCGTCGGACCAAAGTGGCGCAGATATATCGCAAGACTGGCAACCTTCGCGCGGTGCAGCTCCTGCTCGGCCATACTAAGATGGATAGCACGGTGCGCTACCTCGGCGTCGAGCTCGAAGATGCGCTCGCCATCGCGGAGGCTGTGGAGCTATGAGGAGTCGGGCCGGTCGGTAGCGGCCGGCCCAGAGCCGCCGCTCGTCGGTCATTCCAGCGCTGCGCCGCAGCTTTCGCTTTGCGGCCATTCGAGTATCGCGCAGCATTTTCGTTGGGTGAAGAACCGCAGTGCGGGACCTTCCGGACCTTCGCTGCATCTGCTTAGTCAGCGCTGCTTCCGCGAAAGCCGTTAGAAGAAGAGCAAAGCTGCCATCCACCGCACAGTCCGGAAACGGCAGCTTGGAAGAAGGAGCGACCATCCTATGAGGACCTACCGCCGGGAAAGCAGCCATACGAAAAAGAGCCCGCCGATGAGGCCTGTCACTACGCCGATCGGGATATCCTGTGGTGCCATCACCGTTCTGGCGAACAGGTCGCACCAGATTAGAAACACCGCACCGAGCAGAGCCGAAAACGGCAGGACGCGGGCCTGACTGCCGCCCACGACCATACGGGCGACATGCGGGATCATCAGTCCGACGAAGCCGATCGCCCCGGGGAACGCCACCATGACCCCGGTCAGCAGGGCGCCCGCGATAAACACCTCAAGCCGGAACCGTGACACCGGGATACCCAAGGTCGCTGCGGTTTCGTCCCCGATCGTCATGGCGTCGAGATCCTGTGCCCTGAGCCAGAGCCACGGGCCGCAGAGCGCGAGCACGAGGGCCGGATAGGCCAGATGCGACCATTGCGCCAGTCCGAGACCGCCCAGCATCCAGAACAGCGCAGTGTGCGAGGCGCGCGGATCGCCGAGGAAGATCATCGCGTTCGCCCCGGCCATCACGATGAAGGACACCGCGACTCCGGCGAGCACCAACCGCTCTGCCGAGGCCGCGTCCGCCAGCCGTGCCACGCCGAGCACCAGCGCCATCGCACCGAGGGCGCCGGCGAAGGCGAAGATCGGCACGGTGGCGAGGCCAAGGATCATCCCGGTGTGCAGCAGCGCGGTGATCGCGCCGAAGGCCCCGCCGGAGGAGATGCCGAGCAGATGGGGGTCCGCCAGCGCGTTTCGCGTGACGGCCTGTAAGACCGCGCCTACCAGCGCCAGCCCCGCACCCACAAGCCCGGCAAGGATCGCCCGCGGCATTCTCAAGTCCCAGACGATGGCCTTGTGACCGGCCGGCCAAGTGACCTCGACCAGGCCCGGCATGAGCTGGTTCGCGATGACACCCCAGACCGTCCGGGCCCCGACGGGCACCGCGCCGATACCTACGGCGAATGTAAAGGAGAGGCCCAACACCAGAACCGCAAGCCCGAGTGTGGCTGGAAACATCCGCGCCCGCCGGGCTTGAGCCCGGCGGGCGATCGACAGGGAGGTGTCCGTCATTCCCCCGCCTCGGCGAAGGCCCGAGCCAGCACGCCCACCGCCTCAATGTTGCGCGGACCAGGCGTGGCAGCGACATAGTCGAGCGTAACGAAATTGTTCTCACGCACGGCGATGACGTCGGCGAAGGCCGGGTTCGACATCAGGAATTCGCGCTTCTGGGCGGCGGTGACCTCGCCGTAATTGACGATCAGGATCATCTCCGGATCGCGCGCGATCATCTCCTCCCAACCGACCGTTGCCCAGCTCTTCTCTAAATCGTCCATAACGTTGACGCCGCCCGCGGCCTCGATGAGTGCAGTGGGCATGGCAAAGCGCCCGGCCGTGAACGGCGTATCCTCGCCGCTGTCATAGACGAAGACGCGAAGTGGCCTGGCGCCGTTCCCGGCAGCGTCTTTCTGCCGAACGAGATCCTCGTGCCAGTCGGCTACCAGGGCTTCGGCCCGCTCCGCGACCCCAAAGATCGTCCCGAGATTGCGGATGTCGGAATAGAGATCCTCGAAGCTCGCCTTGGGCTTCTCCATCACATGCGTGCAGCTTTCGGTGAGTTCGTAGACCGAAATGCCAAAAGGCGCGAGCGTGTCTGGCGTCACCTCGCCGCCGACATTCATGCCGTAGTTCCAGCCGGCAAAGTAGAAGTCGGCATTGGCGCCCAGCAGCACCTCGCGGCCAGGATATTGCGGCGACAGCTCCGGCAGCGTCTCGACATCGGCGCGCAGCCTCTCGTCGAGGGTCTTCCATCCGGAGACCCCGGTGTAGCCGACCATGCGATCGCGCAGTCCGAGCGCCAGCATCATCTCGGTCAGGTTGACGTCGTTCGACACCGCGCGCTCCGGCGCGCCCTCGAAGGTGATTTCACGGTCGCAGCTCTGCACGGTCACGGGGAAAGCCTGAGCGGCGGCAGGGGCGGCAAGAAGAAAAGCGACAGGAAGGATTCGGAAAGTCATGGGTCAGTAGGTCCGGTCAGAGGCGGTGAGCGAGTAGGTGAAGCGGGTGCGCCCCGAGGGTTCGAGGCGTTCGCGGCGGGCGGTAACGGCAAAAGCGTGAGCCACGGTCGCCGGGTCGAGCGCGGCATCCGGCGTCCCGTGCGCGATCATCTGACCGCGCGACAGCACCATCACCTCGTCGCAAAGATCGAAGGCAAGGTTCAGGTCGTGCAGGCTGGTGACGATGGTGACGTCGAGGCCGCGCAGCATCTCCAGCACCTCGAGCTGGTGGCGGATATCGAGATGGTTGGTGGGCTCGTCGAGGATGAGCACCTGCGGTTCCTGCACCAGCGCGCGTGCCACCATCACGCGCTGCTTTTCTCCGCCAGACAGCGTGCCGAAACGGCGCTCGGCCAGCCCGGCAAGGTCGAGCCGGTGCAGCGCCGCTTCGACGATCTCGGCCTCCCTTGTGCCGGAACCCGAAAGGCCGCGGCGATGCGGCACCCGTCCCAGTTCCGCGATCTCACGCACACTCAGCGCGAAATCCGTCGGTTGCTCCTGAAGCACGGCAGCGACCCGGCGCGCTGCGGCCCGAGGCGTCATGCGCCACAGATCCCCGCCACCGATATGAACTTTGCCGCCATGGGGCCGGTGAAACCGGTAGAGCAGTCGCAGCAGCGTCGATTTGCCGGCGCCGTTGGCCCCGACGATGCCCAGTGTCCGGCCGGCGGCCAGGTCAAAACTCACGCCCTTGAGGATCGCCGGCCCATGACGCGGCCCCCAGCTCAGATCGCTGGCAGAGATGGACGCGGCGGTCATTGCCAGACCCGCATGGCAGCGTGGTCCTTGCGAATCGAGACGACCGCTTCGGGTTCAATCCGGAGCGACACGCGGCCGCGCCGTGCGCGCCAGACGACCCGCCGGCCGCAGCCGTCGAGCCGCGTCGTTCCTGTCAGCTCGAAGTCGGGACCGGCGGCCACGGCAGCGAGGTCGACGGCGCGTCCGAGTTGCCTCGACAGTCTACGGGCGCAGCTACAGCTGGCTCGTGAGGTCGCGCCCGCTTGGCAGATGGTGTTCGATCTGGTCCGGTTCATGCAGCCCTCCGCGCATTCGCGGGGCTTGCGCACAGAGGGACCGGCGATTTCGGTGCGGCAGTTGCCGGCGAGCCATCATGGCCTCCTGTCCGGGACACCCCGCCCGGGTTGAGTAACATCAGCGATGGCAGGTCTCCTGACTTGCGGGTCTACGCTTTTCCGAACCTTCCCGGGCTGTGGAACCCAGTGGTCTTTTCGGAAACGCTCGCCGCTCACAGTTGCGGGGGCAGTCATGGATTCGGCGCCTGTTGGCTACACCTCACCGTATTCCCTTTTCATCCCGCGTTGCCCTCAAGGGCCAACGGGAACCATCACGGCAAAGGGATGGCACGCTTCCTCCGTCAAGGGCAAGCGCCGATTATGCACCGGAGGCAATGGCGGCACATGTGCTCGCATACAGGTCACTCTGTGACGACCACGTAGCGCGGAACGCCCGATGGGGGTTTTGGAAAGTGCATCTCGCGGCAGTTGAGTTAGAGCGAATGTCCGGAATGGGCCGTAATGTTGTTCTATAGGATGCTGCGGGTGCGAAGGGAGCCAGCAATAACCCGGTCGGTTTGGGCTCGAAGCTGCCGTTCGCCGCGCGGAGCACCCAGGTCCGCTGTGGGTCGGTCGCGAAGCATAGAGTCCTGCTTAGCCGGCAAGATAGGTCCGGAACCAAGCTACCATGCGCTCTTCTGCAAGCTTCGCGGCAGCCTCGTCGTAGCGCGGCGTCGTGTCGTTGTGGAACCCGTGGTTCACACCCGGGTAGATGTGAGCCTCGTAGCGCTTGTCGTTCTCCTCCAGCGCCTTCTGATACTCCGGCCACATGGCGTTGATCCGCTGGTCGAGCGCGGCGAGTTGGATCATCACCGGCGCCTCGATCCTGGCGACCTGCGCGCTGTCGGGCGCGGCTCCGTAGAACGGCACGCCCGCAGCCATCTCCGGATAGGCCACAGCCAGCTTGTTCACGACGCCCCCGCCGTAGCAGAAGCCGGTCGCACCGACCTTGCCGTTGGTGCCATCGAGCGACTGGAGGTATTCGAAGCCCGCGAAGAGGTCGTTGAGCAGCGCCTCGCCGTCGAGGCTGCGCTGCATCTCGCGGCCCTCGTCGTCGTTTCCGGGATAGCCACCGAGAGACGAGAGGCCGTCCGGCCCCATCGCGACGAAGCCGGCCTTGGCGAGACGGCGGACCACGTCGCGGATGTAAGGATTGAGACCGCGGTTCTCGTGGACCACCAGCACTGCCGCGGGCGGCTGGTTCGGGTCGGTCTTTGTGGGCCGAATCAGGTAGGCGGTGATCTCGCCGGTGCCGTTCGGGCTCGGGTAGGTGATGTCCTCGCCGGAGATGTCGGGATCGTCCTCGGCCACCTGCTGGGCCAGCGCATAATCGGGCGCGAGCGTGCCGAGGATCGCGATGGCGGTCAGCCCGCCCACGGCCCACTTTCCGGCACGGTCGAGAAATTCGCGCTTCGAGATCTTGCCGTGGGCGTAGTAGTCGTAGAGGTCGAGCAATTCCTGATCGAAATCGGCCGCGGTCAGGCGGCGCTGAGGGGTCTGGTCATCCATGTGCTGATCTCCCTGCCGGACCCGGCTTCAATACCACGGTATGACCTTCGCAGGGGGCACGAATTCCGTCACTGTCTTGCGCATCCCGGCCAATGCGACCGGCATCACCTGTTGCGGTTGCGAAAACTCCACCAGATCTTGAGATCGGCCATGATCTTCCCTGTTGCGATCAGGACGAGGAGGCAGAGTGTGGCCTTCGACAACATGTCCATCGTGCCCTCGATCAGCATCGCGTGGGCAACGCCGGAGAGAACGGCCAGGTTCACAATGCCGGCATGACCGGCGCGCCGGGACCTGATCCCGATGCGCCGGCGCGAGGCCCGCGGCCGAGAACAGCATCCACATGGATATGACGCCGAAGGCCGAAAACGCGGTCGGCGCCGAGAAGGTGAGCGCGTCGATCATGTCGGGGGGGGGGGGGCTGGTGATCCAAAGGCCCCCGACGTGGACGACGACCGACAGCACGACGACGGTGCCGACCACGCGGTGGACGTGTTTTCCTCGTCGCGCTGGTAGTCCCGGGAGGTAGCCCCCACGAGCAGCGGTTCGCGAAGCATGGCTGCAAATGCGACGATCCCGGCGAAGCCCCCCATGATGTAGATCGGCTGGCGCCATTGCAGCAGCGAGCTTCGCGCGGCGATCAGGATCGGCACCGACACCGCGAGCGCAAGGCAGCCCCAGATCAATATGGTTCTGGCAGGTGACACCTGCGTCAGGCGGACTCGAGAACGAAGTCGACAGATAAGGACGTGTCGCGGGCGCTACGCGTGACGGGGCGCAGGAACACGGTCCTGAACTCAACGCCATCGTCATAGGCGAGATGACCATGCGGCTGGCCGAACGCCGGGACAATCTGCGGCATTTCCGGCCGGAAGCGGCCCTCGGCATCGGTCGAAGTGGCACCATAGCTATGCGGGTCGCGTTCGTGCCTCTCGGTGGTATGGGCCCAGATCTGGATGCGGCGCCGCGCCGAGGGCATCCCGTCGCCCGCGCGGCGAACGGTGCCCGACATCCAGAAGCCGCCACCGCCGCCGATGCGCTCGACGATCGGCGCGCCGGGCAGGTAGTTATTGGCCCCGCCGCGCATGGTTGGCGTCGGCGCGAGCCCTCCGGCATGTCCCGGGTGGACGAGACCATTGAGGCCCGAAGCGAAGATGGCACCCGATACGGCGAGCAGCCCGCGGCGCGTGAACTGGGATGAAGGCGTGTCGATCGTCCTCAGCGATGCTTGGCTGTCACGATACCGCAAACGAGTCCGCCATGGTTCTGTCATGAGCGTTTCCATTGCGTATGACGAGAACATCCACGTGAGCTTGGCTCTCGGTCGTGCAAAGAGGATGTCGGCATCAGACCGCGACCCTATTGGCTTCGTCACGCCATTTCGCCGGAGAGGCGCCGACGATCTTCTTGAAAGCCCGGCTGAAGGCCGCCTCGGATTCATATCCCACCTCTTTTCCCACAGTGGCGACTCTCAGGGAGTTGTCGGCCAAGAGGCGCGTGGCAATCTGCATTCGCCAAAGCGTGAGATACTGCATTGGTGACTGACCGATCAGGTGCGAGAAACGTGCCGCAAGCGCCGAGCGTGACATGCCCGCCTCCCGGGCCAGTTGCTTGAGTGTCCAAGGACGCGCAGGAGCGTCATGGAGCAAAGTCAGAATCTTACCGATCGAGGGGTCCTTCAGACCCGACAGCCAGCCGGTCTCGTGCGCCGGCAAGGCTTCGAGGCATAGCCGGACCACCTCCACGAAAATCAACTCGCTCAACCTGAGGCGAATGGATTCGCTCCCGATCTGGGGTCGACAGGCATCTGACAGCGTCAGGTCGATCAGACCTCCGAGCAGATCTTGCTTGGTCGTCCGTGAGCGCCTTATCCGGAGCAGACGGGGAAGTGCGGCAAGCAGTGGGTTGAAGGGGAGCATGTCACAGCCAAGGAAACCGCAAATGTATTCAGCCCCTCCGGGCCTGCCTCCACCCTCGCGGGTGACGAACGGCAGCTTGCCGGCCATCCAATCGCGGAAGAAGGCGACTGTCGCCTCCTGGTCGTATTCCGGGCGCTGACTTGGTGCGCTGAGAAGCGAATACGGCTCGCCATGGGACAGAACGAGGATGTCGCCGGCTTCGAACGGCGTGGAGGCGATCTCCGGAACCTCCACCCAGCCCGACCCTTTCAGAATGATGTGATATGAGATTAGATGCTGCGCACGCGGCAGGATGATGGAAGAGTAATCGCGCGCTCGCGGCACCGCCACGCCCCACGGAAACGACGCCTCCACGAGGTGGAAGACCGCGCCGGTGAGTTTGACCATCCTCAGGACATCGGACAGGGGATCGGTGGCCGAGGTCTGGCATAGAAATGGAACCTCGGTCGTGCCCGGCCGCGTATCTCCGGACAGTTCGAGCTGCATTCTGGACGATCCGGCAAGGAATATGGATGTCCGGTGATGGGTCTGCGCCATGGCTCAGGATAGCTTGAGCAGAGGGGCAGAGCCAGCCGTTCTGCCTCACCGAGCAACGCAGGGAGGCGACGATGGATGTCCGGGGCAAAGCGCGCGATCCGGCTGAGGTCTACGATGAGCAATTCGTGCCGGCCCTTTTCGCGCCATGGGGACCAGTGGTTGCCGCCGAAGCCGGTGTGCAGGAGGGCGATCGGGTTCTCGACGTGGCCTGTGGCACAGGGGCACTGACACTGGCCGTATCAGGGATTGTCGGCTCGTCAGGCCAGGTCAACGGGTTGGATGCTAACCCGGACATGCTGGTGGTCGCGCGCCACAAGTCGAAGGAGATCGAGTGGCGGGAAGGAATGGCCGAGGCGCTGCCCTTCGCGGACAACAGCTTCGATGCAGTCGTCAGCCAGTTCGGCTTTATGTTCTTCGAAAACAAGCCGAAAGCGCTTGTCGAGATGATGCGGGTCCTGAAGCCGAGCGGCCGACTGGCGGTCGCTGTCTGCGACGCCGTCGAGAATTCACCCGGCTACGGTGCCTTTGCGCTGCTTCTCGACCGGCTGTTCGGCAGGGAGGTCGGCGATGCCTTCCGCGCTCCCTTCCGCCTCGGCAACGCCAACTTGTTGCATGACCTCTGTAACGAAGCGGGTCTTGGATACGCGGATATTGTCCGGCGAACCGGAAAGGTCCGCTTTAAGTCGATCGATAGCTTGGTGTCGACCGAGCGCGCCTGCGTATGGACGCTCGGCGGTGTGTTGACTGACGAGCAGTTCGATCGGCTCCTCCGCGAGGCCAGAACCACCATGAAGCCCTTTGTTGTCGATGGCGAAATGATCGAATTCGACATGCCAGCGCTCATCGTGAAGGCGCAGAAATCGCCGGGGTAGTGCCTTGGCTCGGGCGGGCTCGGAGCAAACGTGTGCTCACGCGCTACGTTTTGCGAATGGCCGGTTTGGGCCGGCCGCTACCAACCGACCCAGTTTCTCAGAGCTCAACCGCCTCCGCGATGGCGAGCGCATCATCGAGCTCGACGCCGAGATAGCGCACGGTGCTATCCATCTTCGTGTGGCCGAGCAGGAGCTGCACCGCGCGGAGGTTGCCAGTCTTGCGATGTATCTGTGCCACCTTGGTCCGCCGCATGGAGTGGGTGCCGTAGGCGCTTGGTTCGAGACCGATCGAGGCCACCCAGTCCCGCACGAGGCGGGCGTATTGCCTTGTCGAGATATGCCAGCGTTCGTGAAAGCGCCCCGGCCAAAGGTGCTCCGATCCAACCATCAGCGGAGTCTCGAGCCAGGTCGTGATGGCTCTTCGCGTCCCCTCGGTGATCTCGAAACTGACCGGTCTTCGGGTTTTGCTTTGAACGATCGAAGCGCGGTCCTTGACCTGTCCGGCCGCATAGACGTCAGCGACCTTCAACTTTACCAGGTCGCATCCGCGCAAATTGCTGTCGATGGCGAGATTGAAGAGCGCCAGCTCGCGGGCCCTCTGAGCGATTTCGAGGCGGACCCGGATCGCCCATACATGTTTCGGTTCGAGCGGCCGCTTCTGACCGATGATGCGGCCCTTGTTCTAAGCGGGACGGCAGGTGCGGATGGCTGGCAGGCAGGTAGTCGGCATGGCGGTTCCTCCAATCCACCGCGCCCACCACGTCTTCGGCGCCATGCCGACGGTCGAGCATAGCAAATCTGCGGTGCATGGCGAACCGAGCCTGCCGCACTGCCGCATGTCCGCTTCGAGCCCAATATGACCGATTGAACTGGCCCCCATTTCGTCCGGACACTCAGGCATAACCATGGAGGCTTAGGCAAATGCCTAAGCACGTGCATATGTCTGACTACGAGATCATCACTGATGGCGGCCGCAGGCGGCGCTGGTCCTCGGCCGAGAAGCTTCGTGGCCTGCCCCCTGAAAAGTGGTCCTTCCTGAAGTAGGCTTTCGAGCCAGTTGGAGGACGCAGGAATGCCCCATAAGAAGCACAAGCCGGAAGAGATCGTCGTGAAGCTCCGGCAGGTCGACGTCTTGGTATCACAAGGCCGGACGGCGTCTGAAGCCGTGCGCACCATCGGCGTGACGCAGTTCACGTATTACCGGTGGCGCAAGGAGTTCGGCGGCCTGAAGACCAACCAGGTGAAGCGCTTGAAAGAGCTCGAGAAGGAGAACGAGCGGCTGCGCAAAGCCGTCTCCGACCTGACGCTTGAGAAGCTGATCCTGAAGGAGGCGGCCTCGGGAAACTTCTGAGCCCCGCCCGCCGCCGTGCCTGTATCGACCACGTCCGGCAAAAGCTCCGTGGCGAGCCATGGTCCGCTATCGGTCCGAGGACAATGGCGAGCGAGCGGTTTGCCTGTCGCGTGCTTGGGCAGCACCGCTCGACACAGCGGAAGACGCCGCGCGGACGGGCCGATGAAGATGCGCTGACTGCGAACATCATCGCGCTCGCCGGCCAGTTTGGCCGCTACGGCTACCGTCGCATCACCGCGCTCCTCCGGGAGGCTGGATGGGCAGTGAACGTGAAGCGGGTCGAGCGGATCTGGCGGCGGGAGGGGCTGAAGGTCCCGCAGAAGCAACCGAAGAAAGGTCGGCTTTGGCTCGGCGACGGGTCGTGCATCCGTTTGCGACCAGAACGGCCAAACCGTGTCTGGTCCTACGACTTCGTCGAGAGCCGGACCCATGACGGAAGGAAGTTCCGCATGCTCAACGTCGTCGACGAGTTCACCCGGGAATGCCTGGCGATCCGGATCGACCGGAAGCTCAACTCGACCGCCGTGATCGACGTCTTGACCGACCTCTTCATTCTGCGAGGTGTGCCAAGCCATGTTCGATCAGATAATGGCCCGGAATTTATCGCCAAAGCCGTCCGGGGCTGGATCGATGCCGTCGGTGCGAAAACGGCTTTCATCGAGCCCGGCAGCCCATGGGAGAACGGCTACTGCGAGAGCTTCAATTCGAAGCTGCGCGACGAGCTGTTGGATGGCGAGATATTCTACTCGCTCTCCGAGGCGCGCGTCGTGATCGAGGCATGGCGGGTCCATTACAATACGGCGCGGCCCCACTCGTCTCTGGGATACCGCCCACCCGTGCCAGCAGCCGTTCAATGGCCCTCAAACGAAGGTGGATCACCCCCGCCCAACGCACCAAGAGTGGCTCCGAGGCCGGTCATGCACTAAGACTGAAACGGGACCACCCGATAGGGGCAGGCCACGTCATCTCCCGGTCCAGCCAGATCAGCAGAGAGCCGCGCTTGCGCAGCGCCGCGTTGTAGGCGGACCAGTTCGTCGTGCGGTGGCGGGCAGGCATGGGCTTCGTCATGCCGCCCATCTATGCGGCCGATCCGCGCTGGAAACCGTCGGGCAGGGAGTTCTGCAACAATGCCCCTCTCGAGCCTCGAAAGGCTGCGGGATGTCCTCTCGGACGCCGCGCCTCAACAGTGCGGACCCCTGGTGCGGGTAATCTCTGAGATGAAGCGCGAAAAAAGGTTGCGCGACAAGCCAAAGGTCTCGAAGGGCACGCGCAGTATCGCGCGCACGCTATCCGTTCCGCCGCATGATCTCCCACAAGATTGGCGGACCACTCTGTCAGAAATGCATCGGCGACGCACAGACATCGACACTGGCATGATTGACCTTGGCGACACTTCCCCGCCGGCGTCGTCGCAAATCAAGGACATCCAATACGTGCTGCGCTGTATCGCCAAGGTCTGCCGCGACGAGAACCGTGAGCCGGCTCTGGATACCGGTAGCGTCCGCCTGTGGATCGAGCGGCAGGAGGGCCGAGGGCAGGCCGAGACCGGGTTGTCCATGCAACTGCGGAAGATCGTCGAATTCCTCTCATACCGGGAAGAAAACAAGTGCCTTCGCAAGCGGCTTACCAAGCAAGCGTCTCGCTATGCTCGCATCGGCCGGCTAAAGAGGAAGAGAAAGCACACCTGGCTGCTGAACAATCCGACCGATATTGGTAAAGTCTGGACGCTCGCCGAGAAGCTTCTCGCCAAGAGCCGCGCGCACAAGGCTGGCACATCGCGGCGATATCTGCTTGCCCTGCATGCCGCAGCGTTGGCACTGGCAGTTGCCGCCCCCCTCAGGATCAGCGATCTCTGGCGTTTGCGCATCGGCCACGAAATTACAAGGGATGCGACCGGCTGGTCGATGGCCCTTGTGACCCAGAAGACGAATGGCGACTATGAGCGCTCCGAGTTGTGGCCTGAGCTGTCGGAGTTTCTCGACGAGCTTCTTGTGCTCGAGGCGCCCGGTGGCAACCTCTGGCGCGGTTACGATGCGCGGTTGGGATCGCCGCTCTTCTCTCGCGACGGAGGGAAGACCGCTCTGACAGCCGAATGGATATCGGACGCTGGTATGAGCATGTCGGCACCGGCGAGCACATCGTGCGCACCCTGTGGCATCAACTGGCTTTCGACAGCGAGACCGATAGGACCTAGATGGCTCTCGCCCTCTGCGGCCAGAGAGGCGGCGGGCGGACGGCTTCGGAATATCATGAGAAAAATAGACGAACTCGTGCTGTAAAGGCTGGCCGCCAAGCGCTCGCGGCCATGAGGCAGGCCGCCAAGTGGGAGAGTCTGAGAAAGCTCGACCCGGACCAGGCGTAGACACAGCTGTTGCATGCAGTGGGACGGGGATGTCTCGCTTGCTTGTGCAAGGGTCGAGTTTGTGAGGCAGCGAAAACAGTCTGGACGAGCGCGCCAAGGCCACCTTCTCGGTTCAGCCCCTCAGTGTGAGAGCTGAACCGGTAAGGCGGCCTGAAAGGCGCATAGAAAAGGAAAGAAGCACGGGACGATCTTGACCCGGCCGAGAGCCGGACCCTCGAATTGGAGGACATCATGTTCGACCAAATCAGTCCCAACACATCCGCCAACGTTAATCTCTTCGCGCCCCTCCGGCAGTTTGCCGATGCCCATCGGGACGCCATGATCAACGCTGCCGAGCGTCTCGGCGGGCGCCCTGGAACTCGTCTGGCGCTCGATGCGCTCGATAGCCTTGCGCCTGAAATCGTTCCCACACGGCGCACCCAGAACAACTTCGTGGCGCTGCTCGATCTACTTTCGCTCGAGCACGTTCACGACGAGACTCGGGAAGAAGCTGCGCGCTTCGCGGAAATCGACCCGTGCGATTCCATTGTGGAAGAGATCTGCGTGCTGACGGACGGATTGCGTGATGCACTCGAAAGGGCAACTACGGATCACCGCCCTGCATCGCGCCGGGCAGCGGCGTAATCCCGCGCCACGCCCACGCTGCCGGCCCGCTCCTGCCGGCAGCGATTGACGACGGTAGAAGACAATGTGCGATCAACGTCGCGGACTGCCGTCAGGGGAGACACCGAGATGCAGACCGCAGCTGATGCCGCTCACCTCTGGGGCGCCGCCGATCCGGAAGTGATATACCGAGAACTCTCTGGCATGATGAGTATCGAGAGTGCGGCGCTCTACGAACTCCTGGAACTCTGCGGGCAGCCTTCGGCCGCTGCCGCCGTGGCAGCGATTGTCGAACTCTGCAACTGCAACATCCGAGATGCAAACCGTATCGGGGCGCTTCTCAGCATGGTGCTCGACGGACTTTCGAATACGTCTTGCGAAACGCTCGACACAGCCGGCAGGCCCCCTCAAGCCGCGGAAAACCTCCACGGTGCCGTCAATTGGTATGGCCGGCAGGTATCTGAAATCCTGAGCCGGTTTCCCTCCTGATCCGGAACTGGCGATCGGCTCGCCATGAGCAGGCCGGGGCGTGCGTCATGCCGCCCATCTTGACGACAGCAGATCAACGGACGGCCATTGCCGTCGGCTGTCAGCACACAGGAGTGCTCCATGCTAAACACTACCTCCGACATCGCCATCAAGGCGCATGCCAATAACCCGAAAGTTGCCGAGATCGGGGATTTCCTCGCGCGCGAGGAGGAAGCACTCATCGAGCTACTGGAGACGCTCGGTGAATTCGAAGCGGCCGATGCCGTGCGCAACGCGGCGCGGCTTGCTGCGGCACAAACGCAGGACCTGGAAGGGCTGGGTAACGAACTGATTCAGGTTCTCAATGGCCTGGACAGCATTCCTCTGGCGGTCGTCGAGCACATGATGTTCGCGGGTCTTGGACCGCGAGACGCCCATGCCGCGATCCGCTGGGCCGGCGCCCGGCTGACCGATCTCCTGGGCATCCTCGAGCCAGCCTGAAGAGGTGTTGGCGCCCCGTTTTGGGGCGCCAACAACCCTCACATGGTCCCGGCGGGCGGGTTACTCCTACGCATGGGACAGGACCCGATGCGCGGCAAGGTCGGTGATATGTGCAGAGCCGACGGAGGCGAAAGGCGACCGGATCATCGAGATATTTACCACGACGGAATTGACGCAATCCCTGAGCGTTGCCATCGAGAAGCCGCCCGGGTTGTAGTTGGTGATGCCGATGTCGTGCTCGACGTGCCCCATCAGCGCGCGCCGATGCGAGTCCTGGCGTTCAGCTTGGATCAGCAGGTGGTTGAACGTCGTGCGGAAGCTATGAAAGTCGCGCTGCGCATCGTAGATCTTGTGGTCCTGACGATACCTTGTGAACCGCTTGGAGAAGGTCTCCGTGTAGGTCTTTTTATTTTCGCTCCGCTCGAGCCATGGGAACAGGCGAGGTTCGCCCGCACGCTCGAGCATTGCAACGAGCTGCATGAAGCCCAGCTTCAGCAGGTTGTCGTGGATCGGGATAGTGCGGCGCGAAGCCTTGCTCTTCAGGCTCTGGCCTGGGCCCTGCTTCAGCACGATGCAGGGCACGTCGTCGATCACCTGGATGTCGCTGAGGTAGAGCTGTAGAATCTCCTCGCTTCGCAAACCCATATGGACCGCGATTAGCGGAGCCCAATACATCGGATCGCCCACATCTTCGAGCTTGTCCTGAAAGATCGGGCTGCGGAACAGCCCGTCGAGCTTGCCGCACCAGGTCAGGCGCTCGTTATCTTCTTGAAGGATCTCCCGGCGCTCACACTCTGCACTCTCCCAGATATGGTCTTCCATGATGTTCTTCGCGAGATGACCCTTCTTTACATGGAAGACGCACATGCGCTGGAAGCCCTGCATGTGACGATAGATCGTCGCCGTCCGCAGGCGCTTGATACGCCCTTTCAGGATCTCGGATTCGATCTTGCCAGGGCTGGCCCCTTTCTTTTGCAGCTTAGCACGAGTGATTTCCGCGTTATGCTTTTCGGTTGCATCGGCGTCGTCGGCGGCTTCCTGCGGCGACTTCTTGCTCGTTTTGGCCTGGTAGTTATGCGGCACGCGGGCGACGAGCTCCCACGCAGCCGTCAGTTCCTGATCGGTGATCTGATCGAAGGGTTTGTCTCCAAGAATTCGGGAGAAAAGGCGGGCGGTCGAACGGACGTTCGGCCCGGTGTTCCGTGCCCAGCTTTTTCCGGCCTTTTCATTCGCCTGTTCGGTAGCCTTGAAGGTCCTGTAGCCTTGGCTGCGCGCCTCAATATAGGCCTCTGAACCCTTCTCAATGGTGGGGCAGGACCTCGGCGTGCACGTGGTTTCGGGCGAGGGCGTTACTGTCGCTGCTGGGATTTCGGCAACACGGGGCTGCGATACAGTTTCCGCCTAGGACTGCGAGACGGGGGGGGGGGAAGCTTTCAAGATCGTAATTTGATTCCTCATCGTGGGTGCCACTGCGGCCGCATCGCAGGGCGTCGTGCTCATTGTCGGCACCCGGTGCGTGACGGGCAGGGTGGGAACAGGCACTGCCGCATCGACTATGGAACGCGCGGCTTGCAGGGGCGCGGAAGGCCCCTCGAACGCACCGTGATCCCGACGGAGGTTCTCCTGCTGAGCGTCGAGCATGACGCGAAGCGCACGGAAAGCCAGTCGCTGCCAGTCCGGATCAGCCTCATCGAGCGTGATGCCAAGGCGCGCAGCGACGTCCCGAAGCGGATCGCGGGCAACGTCCCGGTCGCGCATGGCGATCGCGTGTCGAAGCGTCTCGACGGCAGCATTCGCACAGGCAAGCTCGTAGGCCGCAACTTCAGGTGTGCGCATTGGAGCCATCTCGCGCGCAGCATCAGCCGCTTCGATTAGAAAGCGACAGAGCTCCACGAGGAGCCTTTCCATGATTTCGGGCGCGATCGCCATCGTTCTCTCCGTCACTCCGGCGAAGGCGATGTCGCTCAAAAGCGTGAGCTTCTGAGCGAGGGCCTTCGCGTCGGGGAGGACGTGGGAACGAAGGGAAAGGACGAGTGACACTTTTCTTGATGGGGTGCAGGTCTTCAGAACCCGGCGCGGCCAGCGGCGACGCCAATGGAAGCCCGAGGGCCGATATTCGAGGTGTGACTGTGTCGAGACCTGAGACTGCATGTCTTCGACTCCTGTGCCAGCGTTTGTGCCAGGCGGGGGGACAGGAATCGTGCCGATGGGGGCAGTCTGCGACTCTCATCGCAGATATGCCAACCTTCTCAATGCTTTAGGGAAGGTTGGCTCCGGCGGTAGGGATCGAACCTACGACCAATTGATTAACAGTCAACTGCTCTACCGCTGAGCTACGCCGGAACATGTGGGCGATATACAGTTATCGGATCGGGAGTGTCCAGAGGGGGCGGCGCAAAAATTTTGCCTGCCCTCACGTCAGCGTGAAGCGGGCGCCATCCAGGTCGCCGTCGCTCGGAGTGACAAGGTTTCGCTCCATGAGATCAATGAGATGAGCGAGGACGTTGCGACGGGCCGCAGGATGGAGCGTGGCAGGCAATTCGGCATAGAGCCGCCGCGTCAGCTCGGCAGGATTGAGCGGGCCGTCCCGCAGCGCGGCGCGGATCTGCGCCTCGCGCGCGGCGCGGTGGGCCAGCAGCCAGTCGATCCTCTCGCCGGGCGCGTCGATCGGGTCACCGTGGCCGGGGTAGAGCCGCCGGGGCGCGTGGGCGCGCAGCCGGTCGCAGGAGCGGCGGAAGGCGGCGAGATCGCCATCGGGCGGGGAGATCAGCGTGCTCGACCAGCCCATCACGAGATCGCCCGAGAACACCGCGCCGCACCAGTCGAAGCACAGGTGCCCCGCCATGTGGCCAGGCAGGTGCAGCGCCGTCAGCGGTGTCTGGCTGAGGGTCACGCGCGCGCCATCGCCCAGCCGCATGTCGGGGGCGAAGGCGTCATCGAGACCCTCTCCGCCGCCGATTCCCGCATCGGCCAGCCGGCGCATTACCGCGCTGCGCCCTGCGGTGGCGGGGCCATATCCGCAGACCGGCGCGCCCGTGGCCCGCGCCAGAGCGGGGGCGAGGGCCGAATGATCGAGATGCGCGTGGGTGACCAGGATCGCCTCGACTGGCCGGCCGCCAATCACCGACAGGAGCGCCCGCAGATGCGCCGGATCGTCGGGGCCCGGATCGATGATGGCGAGGCGCGCGTGACCCACGACATAGCTGTTCGTGCCCGGGCCGGTCATCGGCGAGGGGTTGGGCGCGCGCAGGCGCATCAGCCCCGGTTCAAGTTCTGCCAGCGGAGCGTCGGTCATGCTTTTCCTTTCCGGCCCGGGCGGCTAGCCTGCCCCATGGCGTTTGATTGGTTGAAACGATGGATGCCGCGCGGCCTGCAGGGCCGGGCCGCGCTGATCCTGCTGCTGCCCGTGGTCACCTTGCAGCTGGTGATCTCGATCAGCTTCGTACAGCGCCATTTCGAAGGCGTCACGCGACAGATGACAAAATCCGTGCTGATCGATCTGCGCTTCCTGTCGCAGGCCGTCGATGCGGCCCCCGATCGCGCCGCCGCCGAGGCGCGGGCGCGGGCGCTCGGGCAGCCGCTCGAGCTCGAGGCGCGCTTTGCCTC
>NZ_JAMYXC010000053.1 GCF_024159025.1 Limimaricola litoreus | reverse complement strand
CTGCGTCGCCGCGCGCGCGCGAAAGCGCGCCTGCGCATCGGGCACCTCGGCCGCGGCCGTGTGCAGCACAATGACCCGGATGCGCGGCTTGCGCCGCCTGACCTCGCGCAGCGCCGCTTCAAGGTCGGACTGCGCCGGATCGTCGAGCCGCGCCATGGCGAGGATCGCGTGGCTGCGCGCTTCGCATTGCGCGAGATCCTCGGCCGCGTCATAGCCCGCCTCGCCCAGCCCCCTCGTGTCGAGAAACCGCATCAAGGGCCGATCGGACGGAAAATCGAACACCGCGGCGCTGCGGGTGCAGGGCGCGAAGCCCGAGCCCAGCTCGATCTCATCGAGCCCCGTGAGCGCCCGCACGAGCGAGGATTTCCCCGCCCCTGTCCGCCCCAGCAGCCAGACCACGGGCAGTGAAGTCGCGCTTTGCTGGGTATCAATGGCGGGATCGGACATGCGACGAAGAGGCCTCTGGCAGGGATCGGAGAGGACACTCAAGCACGCGCCTCATGCCACGACAACGCCCCGTCCCGCCCCCCGGTTCGCGGATGCGATTTTTCGCGGTTTTCGGCTTGACGCCCCTGCCTGCCTGTCATACTTCCAGCCTCGCTTCAGGCGGAGTAGCTCAGTTGGTTAGAGCAGCGGAATCATAATCCGCGTGTCGGGGGTTCAAGTCCCTCCTCCGCTACCATCGCACCCCCCACTTGAAAATTAGGGTTCGAGATGAGGGCGCTCAAGCGCCCCCTGATCTCGACGGGAACTCCATCGCCCTCGGGCCGAGAGACGATGATTTCCGACACCAGGGACCGAACTGCATCCCGCGCGTTGTTGTCGGGCTTTCCATCCGCGGAGATGAGCGATGTCACCAAGTCTTGCAGGGCAGACGCATAGCGCGCCGGTGTGACCGGATCGAAAACTACGGCCTCATCGGCTTCATCCAAGGCCGCAAGCTCAGCCTCTGCTGCGCGAATACCTTTCTTCGCTTCAAGAAGCTTCGCCTCGCCATCATCGCCGTCCAGGACGCCACGCTCGTAGAGGTTCAGACGACGCTCGAACAGATTGCGTGCTTCTGCGACCGCGCGCTGGAGCTTGCCGTGATCCGCCTTGCCCGAGTCGGCCAGACCCTTCCGCTCCTGATCGTAGGCTGAAATGTATTCCTCGATATAGGCGGGATGCAGAAGGTGGTCGTGGAGGGTTGAGAAGATCTCGTCCTCAATCTGATCCAGGCGAAACTTCCCGGAGTTGTCGCAAGACCCGCTCTCGCGAGACGTCGAGCACGCAATTCGGATCGCATTTCCCTTGCGGTCATGGATCGCCATGCCACCGCCGCAACAGCCGCATTTCAAAAGACCGGAGAATGGGCGAGCGGGCGTCCGGGTCGACCTCCCGGCCGACTTTGCTTGGGACTGCTGCGAGAGCCGCTCTTGGACAGCGTCCCAGAGATCCTCACCGACGATCCGCAGGTGCGGCACCTCAGCATATTTCCAATCCTCGCGAGGCTTCACACGGCTGACGCGCTTGCCGGTAGCTGGATCGAGCACCATCCGCACCCGGTCCCAAACAAGAACGCCGGCATAGATGGCATTGCGAAGGATGCCGTAACCCCGATCGGCGCTGCCGTTCAGGGTAGAGGCGTTCCACTTTGTGCCCCTCGGCGGCAAGATACCTTCTGCGTTGAGATCGTGGGCGATTTGCCGAGGGGAAGTCCCCTTTGCATACTCATGGAAAATCCTCCGGATCACATCAGCTTCGTGCTCTTCAACCTGAAGCTCGCCCGGTTTTCCAAGGATCGGGGAGTAGCCATAGGCCTTGCCGCCAGCGCTCAGCCCTTCGCGGATGTTTCCAACCATACCACGATGAATCTTTTCACGGAGATCCTTGAGGAACAGCGTGCCCATAAGGCCGCGCACGCCAATCTGTATCTCGCTTTGCACACCTTCGTTGGCTGAAATGATGTCGATCTCGCTGAAGCGCAGAAGTTTCGAAACCTGGTGGAGATCACCGGAATCCCGACTAATGCGATCGACGCACTCGACCACGACAGCATCGAAGCTTCTGCTGCGAGCCGCTTCCAGAAGCTGAGCGAGACCGACACGCCCGATGAGTGTCTCGGACGACATGGCGCGGTCCTCGAATACCGCGACTTCGCCATAGCCCTCGCGTTTCAGGTAGCTTCGGCAGAGCTCCACTTGGTCTTCAATGGAACGGTCCGATTGGAGCGCGGTCGAATAACGGGCGTAAATTGCGGCACGGCGGCGCATTCTGTCTTTTCCTTCGCGTCTTGTCGGGCGGCTTTGCGTGCCATAGCCCTGACGAGTTCCAACATGTCCGGATCCCCTGGACCCGATGCATAGAAACTGGTCTTCTTATGGTGGGTTCGACGCCCGGTTTGACTCGCACTCTCGTAGGACATTGCTGCTCGCTTCCTCTGGTTGCGAGCGGGAAGTCAGATTGTCATGCGAGCCTCTGAACTGGGTTTGAATCCTCAGCCTGCTGGGGGAACCTGCTGGAAACCGCTAACCAAAGCACTGCCCGCACGGCGATCCATGAGGGCGTCCTGCGCCACCTGTAGTTCTCTGAGGCGGTCCAGTAGTCGCCCCACCGCGTGCCAGATCCGATCAGCCACAGCGCGTGCACGGGAACCCGCCTCGGCGGCGTCATAGGCATCTCGCAGGAGCGATCGCTGAGCGCTCAGCACGTCTGCCAGCTCATCGAGAATGTAATCGCCTTTGCGCGGGTCGGCTGCACGTTCAGCAAGACGCTGGATATAGGCCCGAGTAGTCTCATCTATGCTCAGGCCTTGAAGGTGTGATTCGTTTGCCATCCAGAGCGCTGCGAAGATTCGACCGGCAGTCACGTAGTCTACGGCAAGTTTCTCGATGCTATCCATCATGGATCCTCGAGTAATGGGCGCCCCTCCATGGAGCGCCTGACAAGCCGCCAGGCTCGCGTGGCCTGGCGGGAAGGCCTATGCGACTGCTGGAACTCGCACGGCGACTATAGGGAACTTGGCGAGCAGATCTCCCAGCTGCTCGCTAAGGAGGCAGATCTCATCGACGGCTGACCATTCCGGGTCGATCGCAGCGAAATAGGCAGCTTCGGGCCGGCTCTGGTCATGAACGTGCTTGAGTGTGAGCAGAGCATGCAGCTTGTCCAGCTCTCGGCGCATTCTGCGTGTGACGACCGGGGTAGTGTTCAGATCCTCGATGATCCGGCCAGTCATCCGTGCCGCCGGTGGGCCACCGAGTAGAAGGGCTGCATTCTGCAGGGCCTCCGAATGGGTCGTTACGAACTGCTGGAGAGGGTTGATAAGGGGAATCCGTAGGTAGAACATGTGTGAAACTCCTTGGGGAGAGCGCCGCGGGATTGCGAACGACAAGATGTTCCTGTTTGGCCTGTCTCATTTCGTCATCGGCCCTGAGGTCAGCGGGTTCCTGATTGCCAGCCTCTCATGGAAGGGAGGGTGGCACTCAGGAAGTCGGTGGCCTTGCCGGTAGCCCTTCGCCAGACCTCTTTGCCCTTCGCTCGACATGTCGGTCGCCGTTGGCCGTTCTTGGCTTATGTCTGTTCTTTGGGGCCAAGGAGCTTGTTATCATCCCTACCCGGCCCCTCTCGGGAAGGGCACCAGATTGGCTACGCCCCTACAGCGGTGACGGACCTGTCCGCGGTCGGGAGGCGGCAAACTCGGCAAGCCGGCCTGCCTTCTTCAGTTCGTAATACTTGGTTTTCCCGATCCCCAGATCTTCCCAAGGCTTGTTGCGCTCCGCCGAATTCAGCTGCAGCCACCGGGTTCGGGACATGGCGCCGTTCCTTGCCCTCCGTGCCTCGCGTTTTTTCGCCCTCTTCAGTTCACTGGGCACGAGAAAGCGATATCCTGCGCGCTCTGCATCGGCGGTCGTGATGTCGAGCCTCTCAGCCATCGTCGAGCCAGCATAGTTATAGCGATGCGCCGGATCCTCGGACTGGCGAACCGCCTGCCGAAGGAGTGGCTTGATTTCCCGGTATGTCAGTCCCGGCGTCGTCAGCTGGGCGGCTCGCAAGATGTCCTCCTCGATATCCAGCACGTCTGGATCGTAGGTCAGACAAGTTGCGTAGAAGTGCAGCCAGAGGGCACGCCACCCTTCCGGGATGGTCCCGCCGCACATTTCGGCAAAGGATTCCAGTTCTTCCTTGAGCACGCGAAAACGTTCGCGGTGCGTCACTCCCCGGGGCATGGCCCTTGATCCAAGCGAAGTGCTCTTCGATTCCTGCTCGCGCCGCCTCTCTTGCAGCTGAGCACGCGTTGGCCGGCCAAGCGCTACGTAGATCTGGTCGGACAAGGTGTCGAAGTCGTATCGAGTTCCTGTTCCGAGGTAGCTCTGGACGATCTTCCCGGACTTTTCGTTGCGAGTTCCCGGGAGGCGGAAGACCCGAACGCTGTCGGAGCAGGATCGATCTGGCCCGAATTCTGTCGCGCAGTCCATGAGCGCCCTGAGCGCACCCCGCCAGCGCTCAGCTGCTTCCGGCGGGAGCTCATTGATCAACCAGATCGCGGCAAGCCCACGCCCCGTGTGGGTCCAGATCGACGGGAGCGGAAGGCCGATAAAGTCAAGATGCAGGATGACTGCCTCGCGCACGAGATGGGGGGGCGATCCCCGCCAGACGGGTTTGGCATGGAAATCAAGATCCAGAAACAATGCATTCAGTGCTGCGAGGCGTGGCGACTCGCCCTTGCTCAAATGGAAGCGATTAAGCGAGAGGAGCGATTTCGTCTCCTCGAAGATCGAGAGTGTCGTGATGATGGTCTCGGGGTCCATGCAACGCCGAAAGTCGGCATTCTCGAGCTTCGTAAAAACCAAGGGGATACCACGGGACCCGGAAGGATGTAATAACCGGATGTGTTCCTCTGGCGAGAGAGGCACGAGGGAGGCGGTGTGCGGGGCGAATTCGCTGGATTGGGTCTCTTTCATCCGAAGAAGTTGGTTTCGGATCGGAGATATGAGAAACTTCTGAAGCGTAAGTTTGCGCCCCTAAAGGGGACGCAAGAGGCGGAGCTTTATTGATCGATTATTTCGTAAGTTGGTTTGTTGGCCCACCCACAACCCAACTAACTAACTAACTAACTAACTAACTAACTAACTAACTAACCAACTAACTAAATAAATAATTAACTAATTTCCGAAGCAAAATACGGCAAACCGCTTTTGCCTTCGAAATCACGAATTCAGAAGCCAAGCAGAAGTCCATGTCTTTCTGTCGGCGGATCATGAAAATAATAAAAGGATAACGGAAGCACCTGTTGCATCGAACTTTGTGCTTCGCCGATACGCCACCAAAGACGTCGATCGCATGACTTCGAGAGACTAAATCACGAGATCAAGACCATGACAGCGGCATTCTCGGGCATGAGAGTGCCCTATAGACCCAATTCAACAGCATTGCGATCACGCTCCCAGGAATTGCAGGACCGACCTCAGGAGCAGGGCTGATGCGAAGCGAAACGCCTTCTTCTGACAGTCCCTCACTGAATGCCGAAAACGGCCTGAACTATTTTCAAAGGATGCCAAGTGTTGCAACGCGGAACGCGCAGGGCATACTTTGCTTTTCTCTCGATTGCGGTCAACGCGAGAGTTTTCCATGAACGGTTGTAACTTCGTCCAGCGAGACGCACTGTCGGTGGCATGACCGATGATCCCGCTGCACCGCCCATTGTCCGCCCCGTCGATATCCTCTCGGGTCTTGGTGTTCTCGAGCGAGCCGAGATATGCCAGATTATCGCTCTTATAGAATGCGTAGATGGGCTTTTCCTCGCGAAAGGCGCTATAGCGGGCGTGGGTGCCAAGATCGGTCTCGAAACGGACGCGGCCGCCAAACACCTTCAAGCGGTCCAGGATGAGCTTGCTACATCGTCGGCCACCGATGCCGCCTTGCGCTTCCGCCTCTGGTGGCGACTGACCGAAGCCATGGCACTACCATCAGCCATGCCGCTTTCGAATAAATCTGCCACACGTTCGGCATCTGCTTTCGCCGTGCGCGCCGCCGAAAGATTGACGCCTTCGATCCGGGCACGCCACCGGAAGGCCAGCCGCGGAGCACCTGACGATGGCCTTGTGATGCAGATCGGTGAAAAAGCTAAAGAAAAGTGGGGTTTGGCCAAGGCCGCCGTCGTTGCGGAGCCGCCTCTGCCGTTTCCCGAGATCGTGGCCGCAGAGATGCTGGCACTACTCGCTGACGACGAAATTATCGCCACCGCCTCTCGGAACTCCGATCCCGAGATCGCAGAGGCGCTGCGGCAAGGACAGGCCCGAGCGCGCAATGCCTTGGCAGCAGGTGCGACTTGGGCGGCGTTTGCAGGCCTCGTCACCAATGCAGGCTTCCTTCCCTACATATTGGCCGCGCAACTCAGCGCGGTGATCCCGCTTGTCAGCGGCCCAGCCTTGGTTTCGTTGCTGGCAACCTTCATCAACCCCATAACCGTCTTCGCGGGCGTTGCCGCGCTCGGCTGGCTTGGAATGGGGCGTGGTTCTCGGGTCGTGCGTAGCCAGTTGGCATCGCGTTTGGGGGTGCTGATGGCCGCCCAAGGCGCGCACCACGGAGAGGCGGGGCTGGATCGCTTCCTCGCGGACATGCGCAATTTGGATCGCGAACCCACCGGTTCCTTCGGCTGGATGCCTGCGAAGGATCGCGCAATGATGCGTCGTGATATCAACGCTCTTCACGGTCGCTTGCTCGGACCGATGCCTGCTCCTGCAGGAACGCCGCCAGAACCGTGGTCGTCGAAGAAAATACCGACCGATATCGCAGATGCCATTGCCACGCTGGGCCTGACCGCTGCCGAGATGCTCTGGCACGCTGCCGCAATTGACCCTGACATCATGAAAGCGGCCGACTTCTCCCGCTCCGAAGACCTCGGTGATCCCATGGCCTTCGCCCTCAGCGCGGCTGACTTCCTGACTACCGGCGCCGGATGGTCCCTGCGGGGATACGCGGCCGAACGCCTCGTCATGGACAAGCTCCTTGCCGATGGACACGGCGTCCGCCTCGCGGAGTCGAGCAACACGCCCGGTCTGGATCTCATCGTCGACGGATCGCCTGTTCAAGTAAAATGCGGGACTTCGTTTTCCAACCTGACCGAGCACTTCGAGAAATACCCGAATATCCCGGTCATCGCCAATGCCACGCTTGCTGAGAAAGCGGTAGAAAGCGATGTGCCTTGGGCGCATCTCGTGACGACCCTTCCCGGATTTGAGATCGCGGCGATCGAGGAGCAGATCGCGGAGACACTGGGCCATGCCGTGGACTTGGCTGACCCGGATATTCTGCAGTTCGCGCTCTCCATAGGCGTGCTGCGTGGGGGCGTCGAGGTCGCGCGGGGACGAGTTCCCCTATCCGACCTTCCAGCTTGGCTCATTCTCGATGGTGCCTCGCGCGGCCTGCTCGCCTTCGCTGGCGGGAACGCCGGGGCCTGGTTCGGGCTGATCGCAATCGGTCCCGCCGGTGCCCTTATCCTCAGCCCTGCGATCGGGGCCGCAGCACTTCTCGGCAACAACGCTGTAAAGGGCTTTGCTCAGAAACAGCTCATGGCAGACTGGCACGAAGACCTCCAGCGAGCCGCTGAGGATCTCCATGAGAGTATTCTCGCGGCCTTGGATCGTCGCATCGTTTGGCTGGAAGAAAGATCTGGCACCTTTGCGAGGACTTCGTCGAAAACTGAGCTTGATGCTTGGATGGCCCGGCGGGCCAAGGATGATGTGATCGCCGCTCTGGAAGACCGCACGAGCCTCGATGCGTCTCGCCCGACCACCGAGGCCGATGCCATCCGGCTGTTGTTCGAAGCCCGAGCGATAGCGCCGGCAGATGCTGCAGTGCTTGAAAATGTCCGTAAAGTCGAACAGACGATCGCTCGAAAGCCGGGGCTAAAAGTGGTCATGATGCAAGCGGGGCGCCCGGCCAGCGACCTGCTGCGAACGCGTCTGAAGGAGCGATGGGTCAATCGCCGTCAGACGGAAAAAAATGAAGACGAGCCGTAGCCAGGTTTTTCGAGTATTTGGGCCCGCATGCGGAAAAGCATCGTTCTCCATGGCTATCGATGTCTTTCCGGGGGCGGGACGATGATCGAGGCATGGCGTCTTCACTACCAATCCGCGCTTCTTCAAGAATTTCTGGCCCAACTGCCGCTGGCGCAAAATGCGTTGAACTGACTGCCTCGCAATCGCAGTTTACCGCCCCAAGCCACGACATTGGTGCCCAGATCAGCCTTGCAGTTAGGTTGAAGCCAAACTGGGCAATCCAACAGGTGCAAGCCACCGAGGTGTATTCGCAGCACTCTTGAGACGTCCCGTTGAAGCAGCCGTCGGTGTTGCTCACAGCGAAACAACAACCATAGCGTGACCCAGGACACAGGCTCACCATGGCGTTCGCCTGCATGAGAGAAAGTTAGTTGGTTTGTTTTCGATTCTGACGACCGACCCAAGGTTCCCTTCAGAAGATTAGAACAAGAAAGGAACCATCATGCGCAAACCGACTTACACGACCGAAGATATTACCGCAGCCTACCAGACGCTGCGGCGGTCTCATGCCGTTGTGAACGCCAATCAAGTGAGGAATCTCTTGGGCGGTGGAAACCCCACCAGGATCCGGGAGGTCATTGAGGAGCTGGCCGAGAACGCCGCTGAAGCACAAGCCGATGCAGATCGAATCCGCATGGAAGAGCTGATCCCGGATCGCATCAGCAATCGTCTCGACAAGGCATTTTCTTTGCTTACTGGTGAAGTCCAGGCCTGCACGACTGACCTGATCACCGAGATCCATGAGGAGCATTCTCGCCAGTTGGCTCTTCAAAAGAGGGATCACGACCGGCTTGTAGCGGATCTTCGCAGCCGACTCGAAAAAGCAGAGTCGGATGCTAAGGAAACATGGACTCTCTTTGAGGAGGCCGAGGAAACCAATGAAGCATGGCAAGCGTGGGCCACAAACCTGGAGGGCAGCGAGCCTGCTACTAACGTGTGCGAGGGCCCCGCATCCGCTCCTTCCGCACCTTCAAAACCGGTTCAGGAAGTGGTGGATGGGGCGGCTCGTAGGTCTCTAAATCAACCTCTGAAGCGAACTCATCCGAAGCGCCCTCCCGGCAATCCCATCGTTCGGAAGCCGCGGCGGCAATAGCCCGCTGTAGAGCCGAGCCGCCCTTCAGGCTGTCAAACTGGGTCGAGGCCGCTACTGCGGTTTCGGCCTCTTTCGCGTTCTTGGCTTTCTTGAGAATTTCGGCTTCGATCCGAGCGCAGCGCTTGCGTTCCTTCTCCAGTTCTCGTGCGAATTTGCGGGCATCTCTCTTGCGAGCAGTTGAGCGCTCTCGCGCTCGCCGAATTGTCCAGTCCTCCCATAGCGCCTCATTCCACTCGTGCACGGCTTTCCGCTTAAGACCTGCATGGGTATCGTCTCCATCACCTTGCGCGATACGTCGGCGGCCGCGGGCATGCCTCTTCGGGCCGAGGTGCGCTTGGACACGCAGTCCCTCTGGTGCAACTCCCGCCTTCGCCTGGTCAGCATATGACCTCATGTCGATCCGCGCCGAACTGCCGATGTCGGCAAGAAGGGCGTTCGTTCGCTTCTGCCATTCGGCTCGAATGGCCTTTAGCTCCTCGGGACCAGTCTCCCGACCATCCAGGGATCGGGTCTTTGGTCCGAACTCTCCGGTATCAGGGTCGACCTTTCTCGTAGTGATCTGAATATGGGCGTGGAAATTGAGGTTTGTCCAATGAGGACGGAACAGGAGAGCCAAATTCTCCGGGCGCATCCCGCTTCTCTTCACGATCTTCCAGAATTTCTTCCCCGAAGCATCGTCGTTGAAAGACGGCGCATGAATCACTGATTGGACAGCTACGCCGTAGCTGTCACGTAGCCACAGGCTAAATCCTGTGACGAGCTGGACCTGCTTGTTGAGCGGTAGCTCAGCAGGCAGCGCCGGGCGAAGTTCCCGTGCTACGCGTGCGTTGCATCGGTTCTCAGCGCGCTCGGCCGCGTTCCAAAGGTCCTGAGCAGTTCCTTGCCAGCCAAAGAGACCGTTCCAGAGAAGCCCAGAACGGGACCGGTAGGTATATCGACGGCCACGTCTTTCATCGAAATAGGAAGACCGGGCACGATATGCGGCGGCGGCGACGGCGGAATGGCCATCGGCGCGCGAGTAAGTCGACATCGTGAGGACGCTGGCCGCATGGAGCATGCCTCGGAGGTGGCGCCCGATCTGCGAGATCGCTCCTTTAGCCCCGCCGGCGAGGCGCGCAGGCAAACCTAAGGTTTGCGTAACTGCGCGCTTGCCTACGGCAGACGGGGCCGAGGGGCGCCGCTGAAGTTTTTAGAGCGAAACCTTGGCGAAGCCCCTAACTCCCCCTCAGCATGAGAAGGATTTTTCCATGAAACCACCCGAGAAGAAGCGTGATCTCGATGCGCGCATCGAGGAAGCGCAAGCCAGGCTGAAAGACTTACGTGCGGTCGCTCGCAAGCAGGCCCGTCGGGACGAAACCCGGCGCAAGATTATCTATGGCGCGGCGATCTTGGAAATTGTGGCCCGATGGCGCGATGGCGAGGGAAAATCTGAGACAAAGAAGGCCGAGGAAGCCAGCAAAGCCGACCGCATGATGCTGGCCTTGCATAAGATGATCACCCGGGAGAGCGACCGCGGATTCTTGGGGATCGACACGGATGGCTGACACAGCCCTGCCAGAGATAACCCGAGTCCCAGGAATGCGGGCCACTTACGGGCTACTTGCAAGTCGACAGAGGGTAAGCATGGAATAGGAGACCGAAAATACAAGTTACTTACGGGTTCCTGCCGTCACGCAGGGAAGGGAAGACGTGCCATGATTAAGCCACTGATAACAAACGCCGAAAGGAAACGAACCGTGCAGATCAATGGCGATAAACTCCGGGGTCTCCGTGTAAAGGCAGGGCTGTCCCAAGTCCGTCTTCGCGAAAAGTCCGGGATGAGTGTGGAGACTATCTCCAGGGCCGAGAATAGTCCTGGCAATGGCGCCAGCTTCGAACTTCAGACCCTCAGCGATCTCGCTGAAGTCTTTGGCCTCACTGCGGGGGACATCATGATGCCTAAAGCCGGGGATGAGGTGTTCCTCCCGGCACCACAGCATGCAGGCGGCGTTGTAGTTCGGACGCCGAAGAGTTCGGCGCACAAGAACCTCCAGGACAAGGCGCAGGCTCGTGTGGCGATGGCCTCCGACGGTCGGGCTGAAAAACTGGGCCAGATGGCCACCGCCCATCAAACGAAAATGTGGGATACCGGCCTGCATGACGCCATGAACTGCGATGTCGATGCGCTCGACTATGGCCTGGTTCGGACGATCGAGGAGCGCACCCGCCCTTACCGGGAGGCCGCGGACCCCGAGAATGTCATCGCGATCTTCGATGATCTGAACAAGGTAGTCGGCTCGCCCTTCTGGCTGAACCATCCTGGTGAATGGGAATACAAGCTCGGCTTCATCGAGGGATTGCTAACCCTCTCGGAAGTCGGGGGTAGCCAGCGCGCGGCTCAGCCAGAACCGGAGGTGCCCTCCGTCACCCCCCTCTTTGTCAAAGGGGCGTAACGATGGCCAAGCTCCCTGACCCCCGTATCGAGATCTGCGCCAAGGCGCGCCTGATCGAGACCCACGCCCATGCACTCGCGGTCTTCGCGCGCCACCTCGCGGAAATTCGCGACCCCATTCTCCTCGAACCCGAGCAGTGGACGGGCCACTCGCAATCGTCGGACGCGCCCCTCAATGAGCTGTCGGGTGATGTGGACACCGTCATCAGCAAGGCACAGCACGCGGTGTAATGAATTGCCGGGCAGGCTCTGGGTCTGCCCGGCACGCATCGGTCAGGCGCTGGAGAGCGCTATCCCTCTTCCACATCACCGACCCAGACGAGATCGCCAATCTCATCGAAGCTCATGCCCAAGCCCAGCTTCCGGCGGCGAGCGAAGAAGGCCTCCTCCTCAGGGCCCGGTTCGCCCATGAGCCGGGTGAATTCCGCCTCCCAGATCGCGCTCTCCTCATCCGTCAGTTCGCTCGGTTCGGGCTTCGCCCCGAATGCGGTCGACGTCGCATTCTTCAAGTCCATGGGGAAGATGCACAAGGTCGATGACGTATCGAACTGCGATATTGTCTGGTGCCTGGTCGACTTCGAGCAGCAAGCCCTGGGCCTACCATACGAGCTCAAGGTGATCGATCCGTCGACCTACATTACACTCGGAGCGGCGATCGAGGGGCTCTCCGGCGGTGACGCGGTTTCTCTGCGCGAGTTCAAGAGCGACATACCAGACAAGATCGACGACGCGCCGTAGCGTCCATGTCGATAATGAATTGCCGGAATCCGTGATATCTGGTATCCGCAGAGAGAACAAAAGAAGACTCAGAGGGCGGCATGGGCGAGCAGCGGAAACTGACAGTAGTGGACCTCTTCTGCGGTGCCGGCGGGCTGACCGCCGGCTTGGAAATGGCCGGATTCTGTGTGCTGGCAGGTAACGATTGCTTCGACGCTGCCGGAAAAACCTTCGAGAATTCGCATGATCAAGCCACGTTCATCCCGGGTTCAATTCAGGATCTTTCGGCGAAGCGCCTGAGGGCGGCGACCGGCCTCAAGAAGGGCGAGTTGGACGTCCTGGCAGGGGGCCCCCCATGCCAGGCCTACTCGGTCTACAACCATCAACGCGGCATGCATGATGAGCGCTCCCAGCTTTTCCGGGAGTATCTTCGTGTCGTGGAAGAGATGCACCCGAAGTTCGTTGTCATGGAGAACGTCACGGGGATTTTCTCCGCCGGTGGCGGTGAGGCCCTGCAGGCCATTAAGGAAGAATTCGCGAAGCTGGGCTACAAGGTCCGAGAGCAGGTCCTACGTGCCGAGGACTACGGCGTGCCGCAGGAGCGCCGGCGGGTCGTCATCATCGGCAACCGTGTCGGTGCGCCGATCATCCACCCCGAGCCGACCCATGGACCTGGTCTGAAACCCTATGTGACGATCAAACATGCCATTGGAGATCTCCCCCTGCTCAAGAACGGGGAGAACCGCGGCACGTTGGAGTATGCTGCTGAGCCTCAAGGTGAGTTTCAGACCCTTCTCCGTGGCAATCGGACAACCGTAGAGAACCATGCGGCGCCTCGCTTGGGTCAGGTAAACATGGACCGTCTCAAACACATTCCGCCTGGCGGCAGCTGGCGCGATATTCCTTTCGAATTGCTTCCGGCAGGGATGAAGCGGGCGAAGCGATCGGACCACACCAAACGCTATGGTCGGATGACTTGGGATGGGCTCTCCTGCACCATTCTGACGAAATGCGATATCCATTGGGGCGCTTACATCCATCCCGAACAGGACCGCGCTATATCTGTTCGCGAGGCTGCCCGCTTGCAATCGTTTCCGGACAGCTTCGTATTTTCTGGCTCCAAAACTGAGCAATATGTTCAGGTTGGTAACGCCGTCCCGCCGCTCCTCGGACAGGCCATCGGACGAGCCCTGCTTGAGGCGATGGAAAATGCAGAAGTCGAAGAGACTGCGGCATAAACCATCTCGATGGAGAAAGGAGCGCGGCGCAAAACTGGATTCTTCGCGCTTGGACGAATGATTGATTGGTTGGATCTCGTTCATGCTCACTTCGCATGGCGCCACTTCGGCGGAGAGGCAAGCTTAGCTTAGGCTTACAGCTTTCTTTTCCGCGCCATTTCGGTCAACCTTTTTTTCAAGGTGTCCTCATAAACCCCAAGAGGCGGCAAGTTCTGCGGAGACACAAACGCGAAAGCCAGTTGCTCTACGGTAGTAGTAATCTCGGCAACGAACTCGATCGGTCGCTCTGGACCTGCCCAATTTTCAGCAAGTTGATACGAATGGAATGTTACCGTCCCGGGGCCCTTCGGATACTCCAGAAGAGAACCGCCGACCCGCGTAAGAATTTTTCTGAATACCGGATCCGGGAGTATGAAATATAGGCCATGCATCGCGAGTTTCTCCCGACGCAAGGCGTGCCCCTTATATATGAGCTGCGGAAGAATTCGTTTGGACACATTCTCCCAGTTGAACCCAGCCTTCGTCCAGCCCGGCTGTGGGTTCTGCCCGTGCCCCGGGTAGGGGTCCCCATCGTAATAGAACTTTGACGCATCTGAATATTTGTTTGTTGTATCGATAGTTTGCACTTCAACTGCGACGATCGATGTTGGATTGAGATTGCTATCAACTTTCGCCAGTAGAAAGTCGATCTTGAATGTTCCGCCGGCGTCAGCTTCTGAAGGCGCCTCGATGCCGACTTCGCCGCTATAGCCTTGCCCGAATACGACGATTTCGTTTCCTGTTAAATTTTTTTTGCGCCTCCGCTTCTCCGCCTCTTCGTCCGTGATCAGCTCGCAGAGTGGGCCGAAAGCCTCCTCGGCGACCCTTTTAATTACAGCGAAGTCTTTCGCGTAAAGTCTGTTGGGGCAAATGATGACAGGTGGCGACTTAGGGCCTTGCAACGCGCAGGCTCCTCCGCTTCGATTCTTCTTGCATTTGAGGTCCACAAATGGACACCACCTTAATTTTGAGTATTTCCTGCTTTCAGGCGACAGCGGCGTGAAGCCATGAAACTCTAATATTTTTGTAGGCACAATCTATCTCCACCATTTCCGGAGAATAGATCAAGATAATCACTCGGGTTCAATCCCTTAGCTGGAGGAAGGATGATTGCCCAGCCAGTCGATGGAGCCTTGCCGGCGATTAGCGGCTCCTCCACATTTGCGTCGCGCCCGTTGGATCTCAGCGCTCTGTAGGGGCGCGGGCCACCGACACCGGATGCAGGGCCCTGATCGCACGCCGTTATCTTGATGGAAACCGCTGCGGATCATGAAAGTCGTAGTCCACTCCTATGACGACCCATTGATCTATATGAAGCCGATTTGCGGGTCGCATGGTCCACGTTGCCTCATATTTCATTAGGTTTGGGCGCTTGTGGAACACCCCTACGGACTTCCGGTCATGGGGCACCCAAAGCATGAGAGTAGGTCGCCTACCCCGTGCAACAACCGACGCATCGAGATCGCACGCTTGAGTGAGGACGCAACGCAGAAAACAACCAGAATACAGTGTTGGGACGAGGGAAGTCACTTCATGCCAAAGGTCTGCTTCGCTTAGAGCGCCTAACGAAACCTATCCTTGTCTCGTGGATTCTCTCGGCATGAGACATGAGCTTGTGCCCGATGAGATGTGGACGGTGGTGGCGCCGCTGCTGCCGGAGGAACTGCCGAAGCCGAAGGGGGGTCGCCCTCGGGTGTCGGATCGAGATGCGCTTCGGGGGATCGTGTTCGTGCTGCGGACCGGCATGCCTTGGGAGATGCTGCCGCGCGAGGTGTTCGGCTGCTCGGGCATGACCTGCTGGCGGCGGCTGCGCGACTGGCAACAGGCGGGGGTGTGGGACCGGCTACACCGGGTGCTCTTGGAACGCCTCAACCGGGCGGGCGAGCTGGACTGGTCCCGCGCCTCCTTGGATGCCGCGTCCATCGGGGCAAAAGGAGGGCGAGATGACCGACCCGAACCCGACGGACCGTGGTCGTGCAGGCACGAAGAGGCACTGCTGCACGGACCGAAGGGGCACGCCGCTCGGCGTGACGCTGACGGGCGCGAACCGCCACGACAGCATGGCGATGGCGGCCACGCTCGACGCCGTGCCGGGGGTGCGCTCGGTCAAGCGCGGTCGCCCCCGCAAGCGACCCCAGAAGCTGCATGCCGACAAGGCCTACGATCACCGCCGGTGCCTCCGCGAATGCCGGGCGCGGTCCATTACCCCCCGCATCGCCCGGCGCGGTGTCGAGACCTCCACGAAGCTCGGGCGTCACCGATGGGTCGTTGAGCGGACCTTCGCATGGTTCGCGCAGTTTCGCAGGCTCGCCACCCGCTACGACCGCCGCGCCGACATCCACATGGCCCTCATCAAACTCGCCACAGCCATCATCTGCATGAACCAGATTAGGCGGTTTTGTTAGGAGCTCTTAGAGCCATAGGAACGGGGACGCGGAGTCGAAGAAGCTCTGCGGGATCGTCGAACCCTTATTCTGCAGAGGGTGATTGACTGGGGTGTGTGCCCAAGTCCCTCCTCCGCTACCAAGCATCCCGAAAATCCCAGACGTCTGCGCGAAGAACCGGTTTCTGTCTGCGGCGCACGCTGCGCAGCTGCGGCGGGCAGGCCTTGCCGATTCGACAGCCCTTTGCCCGCTGCCTTCTGGCCGCCATCTCGCGTCGCATCATGGCCGAGTTGCGACGCGAGATGTCTGTCCGTGGGGCCGGGGCGGGACTTCGCCCGCCCGGCGATCCGGATCAGGCGAACATCATCTGACCCTCGTTGATGAACGAAACATCGGCGAGGTCATCGACGAACTTCAGGAAGATCATGTCGCCGTCGCCCGCCAGGGTGATCTTCAAATGGTTGCCGGCATGGTCCGTCCCGGCGATGCGTGCGCCACCGAGGTCGATCTCGTCGAGGCCGATCTCGTAATCGGAGATCATGTCGCGTTCGCGTCGGCCATTCGAGGTTTCGGCCCCGAAGACGAAGCGGTCTGCATCCGCGCCGCCGCTCATCTTGTCGTTGCGCCCGGCCCCGCTGACGATCAGGTCGCGCCCGTCGGTGCCCACCAGCTTGTCGCGTCCCGCCGTGCCGCCGGCGAGAAGTTCGAAGGTCGGCGCGAGGTCGAGCCCGACGAGGATGGGATCGTGATCCGAGGCGCGGTAGGCGTTCGCCTCGTAGAGGTCGTTGCCCGAAGGCTCCACCTCGAAACTCCTCTCACCCGGGTCGAGGATGTCGTCGTTGTAATCGAACAGCGGCACCTCGTCGGCATTGATGTGCCAAGCCGTCGCCCCGGTGACCTGCCCGGCAAGATCGAGATTGGCCATCGCGTAGTCGAGCGTGCCGAGCTGCCCGTCGAAGAGGTAGCTGTAGGCGCCGTCGCCTGCGTTTGCCGCCAGCAGGTCCACGTAATCATCCGCCGTGCCGGCGCTGTCGTCCGCGCCCTGCCGGATCGTCTCGATCGGATCTTCGCGCGCATAGGAGTTCAGGTCGCCGAGGATCAGCTGGTCCGCGTCACCCGAGCCAGTCGGATCGGTGGCGAGCCAGTCGACCAGCGCCGCGGCGGCATCGGTGCGGATCTGGTCGTTGTTGCCCGCGCCGTCCCCGGTTCCCGCGTCACCCTCGAAGATCGACCCCTTGGACTTGAAATGGTTGACGCTGGCCGTGAAGGTGCCGGTCGTCTCGATCTCCTCGAAGCTCTGGGCGAGCGCGGGACGGTTCGCCCCGTCGCGGAACCGCGCATCGACGGATTCGTCGAGGATCGCGTAATCGCCGACGGGCCGAACCTCGGTCTGATCGTAGATCAGCGCCACCTTGATCGCGTCCGTGCCGATCACCCCGGTATCGACATAGGCATAGGTCTCGGTGCCGAGCCGGGCGTTGAGCGCATCGACCAGCGCCGCGGTGGCCTCGCCGTCGTCGTTCTCGATTTCAAGAAGTCCCACGACCTGCGCATCGAGCTTGACCAGCGCATCGACGATCTTGTCGGTCTGGCGCTCCAACTCGGCGGCGCTGTTGGCGCCCCGCGGGCTTTGCCCCGTGGCCGTCATGTTCGTTCCATCGTCTAGCGTGGTGAAGTAGTTCAGCACGTTGAACGACGCGGCCTTGAGCGTGCCGCCGACATCCTCGGGCGTGTCGGTGCGCGTGTTGACCGGGGTGAAGGTGACCGGGTCGGCCTCGGTCGGGCGCAGGCGCCAGGCATCGGTGCCGCCCGAGCCTGCCCAGGACCAATGCAGCACACCGGTGAGATCGGTGGCCACATCGCCGCCGCGGACGTAATCCTCGCCCTGCACCCCGGTCGAGAGACCGCCCGGCTGCGGATGAAAGATCGTGCCATCCGCTGTCGTCGCGTTCTGCGTGTTGTTGCCATCGTCGAGGATGATCCGGCGGCTGGCCAGATCCTCGAGATGGGCCGCATAGCCCTCTTCGTCGGGCGCGTTGAGCTGGGTGAACTGGTAGGGACGCTCGCCTTCGTAGAGGGTGATCTGCCCGAAGCGGGCCAGCTGGAAATATTCCGAGACGACCATGTCCTGCGCGAAGCTGACCTTCATGCCCTCGAATTGCTCGAGCGCGGTGATGTCCTCGTTGCCGCCGTAGGCGGAGCGCTCGATCACCGCCACGTCGATCAGCCCGAGGTTGTTGCCTGCATCGACGATTTCGATATCGGCCCCGCCCAGCTCGGCGCTGAGCTGGGTCATGCCGAAGCGCTCGCCCACCGTGCCGGTCACCGACACGAGCTGTCCCTCGGCAAGGTCCGAGGCGTCGGGGGCATAGACGAAGATACCTTCGGAAGAGCTCGCGTCATCGTCGCTGTCGCTGGCCTCTTCCTGCATAAAGAAGCCGTCGAGATCGGGGAAGACGGCCGTGATAACGCCTTCGATGCGCTGCTGCGTACCGTCGAGCGGCGAGCTGCCGGCCTCGCCGAACCTGCTGACGGTCTGCGTCTCGGGCGTACCCTGAATGGCCGAGATCAGCACCGTCTCGGACCCTTCGGGCTCCGGCTCGGGCTCGGGCGGTGTGCCCAAGGTGGTCCCGGTCAGCTGAATATTATCGAACCGGTTGTTGCCCGAGGAGGTGGTCGCTCCATCGATCGAGAACCGGATGACCGCGTCGGAAGCCCCGTCGAGCAGGCTGCCCGCATCTGCCGTCGCCAGCGTCCAGTTCGAGGTGAGGCCGCCGGTCGCGGCATAGGCTTCGACGAAGGTCAGCCCGCCATCGGTGGAGACCGAGACGGTGCGGCTGTCAAAGCCCGAGCTGGTTCCGCGATTGGCCCATGAGATGTCGATATTGCTCCAATCGGAGAGGTCGGCATGGATGTCGAAGAAGGCGCCGTTGTTGCCGCTGCCGGTCACACTCAAGGAGCCGCCGCCAAAGCTGCCCTCGGGCCGGTTCAGCCCCGTGCCATTAAACGAGCCCCAGTTATGCGTGGTGTCGGTGGCAAAGTTGTCGCCCTCGAGCCCGGTCACGTCGATATAGGCGCCATAGCCCGCGATGTCCGGCACTGTGCCGAAGCTGGGGTCGGCGCTGACAAGGGCACCTGCCCCAGCGCCGGTCACCGGAAACAGCGCATCAATGCCCGCAAGTTGCGGCGTGATCCCTGAAAGCGGGGCCGCGGGGTCGTAGAAGCCGTCGTCAAAGGCGTTGTTGTCGAGCATGTGGCCGTACTGCGCCCGTGCACTGGCATCAGCCGCGGTGCTGTTGAGCAGATCGCCGTCATTGTCCGTGTTGTTGAAGCTCCACCATGCCAGAAGAGTCTGTTCGCTCATGTCTCGGT
The DNA here is from genome assembly GCF_024159025.1 of Limimaricola litoreus. GTDB lineage: Bacteria > Pseudomonadota > Alphaproteobacteria > Rhodobacterales > Rhodobacteraceae > Limimaricola > Limimaricola litoreus. The sequence goes on along the minus strand of NZ_JAMYXC010000053.1, from coordinate 7,544 downwards.
TCTCCGTTGACATCCTCGGACCATGCGGCCCCCTGATACTCGGAAGTAGACGGGGCGGTTTGCCATGCGGCAAGAAAGCCGTGATTTCGCTTACGCGACGTTAGGATCCGGGGCGATGGCCGTGCGTCAGACGCTTGCCCGCGCTGCGCTGCCGCATCGAAGCCCTCTGACGATGGCGAGTTTTGCAAGACCTCGCGCAAAGGAATGCCACGGAAACCGAACGCTACCCCGATTGCGGCCCATTACGCCGGCCATGCTGCAGAATAGCAATTGCCTCACTTGGCCCTGCAGAACGGCGGTCCGCGCCAAACAGGTCAGGCGAGTCGATGCGCCGTGCATACAACCCGGTAAACTGCACCTCGGCGGCTCTGCGAACGATGGGCCGGAGGCGCGAAGGAATCGGCTGGCCGGGACACTGTCCGTCCTTGGCCGAAACGAGAATGACCCCGGCATGTCTGCCGGGGTCATCGACGAGTTAGATTGACGTGCGATTTTCGGGCTCAAGCCATCAATTCGCACTCATATGCTCATTTGGTACATTTACAGGCTACGTCACCCGCACTTCGAATGACCGCAGCTGCCGCAGGTCATGCAGCCCTCGACCATGCGCAGCTCGAAGCTGCCGCAGGAGGGGCAGGACTTGCCGCGGGGGGCGTCGAGGTTGACGACCTGCTGCTGCGGGTCCTCCTTGAGGCCTTGGCCCTCGCCGGCGAGGAAGCCCGTGGAGATCATGTGCTTCTCGATCACGCCGCCGATCGCGGCGAGGATCGAGGGCACGTATTTCCCCTTAATCCAAGCGCCGCCGCGCGGGTCGAACACGGCCTTCAGCTCCTCGACCACGAAGGAGACGTCGCCGCCGCGCCGGAACACCGCCGAGACCATCCGCGTCAGCGCCACGGTCCAGGCGAAGTGCTCCATGTTCTTGGAGTTGATGAACACCTCGAAGGGCCGGCGGTGGCCGCCGACGACGAGGTCGTTGACGGTGATGTAGATCGCGTGCTCGGAGTCGGGCCACTTCAGCTTGTAGGTCGCGCCCTCCAGCTCGGCCGGGCGGTCGAGCGGCTCGGACATGTAGATCACTTCCCCGCCCGTCGCCTCGGCGGGCGCGGATTTCGCCTCGGGCGCCTTGGCGGGCTCGGAGACCGACAGCACGGAGCCGGTGATGTCGTTGGGCCGGTAGGTGGTGCAGCCCTTGCAGCCCGTCTCGTAGGCTTCCATGTAGACGTCCTTGAACGCCTCGAAGGAAATGTCCTCGGGGCAGTTGATCGTCTTGGAGATCGAGCTGTCGATCCACTTCTGCGCCGCGGCCTGCATCTTCACGTGGTCCATCGGAGCCAGCGTCTGGGCGTTGACGAAGTAGTCGGGCAGCTCCTTGTCCCCGAACTTCTCGCGCCAGGCCTGCACGGCGTAATCCACGACCTCTTCCTCGGTGCGGCTGCCGTCCTTCTGGAGCACCTTGCGGGTGTAGGCATAGGCAAAGACCGGCTCGATGCCCGAGGACACGTTGCCCGCATAGAGCGAGATGGTGCCGGTGGGCGCGATCGAGGTCAAAAGCGCGTTGCGGATGCCGTGCTTGGCAATCGCGTCGCGCACGTCCTTGTCCATCTGCATCATGTTGCCGGTGGCGAGGTACTTCTTGGCGTCGAACAGCGGGAAGGCGCCCTTCTCCTTCGCAAGTTCCACGCTCGCGAGGTAGGAGGCGCGCGCGATGCGCTTCATCCAGGCCTCGGTCTGGGCCGCGGCCTCGTCCGAGCCGTAGCGCAGCCCGACCATCAGCAGCGCGTCGGCAAGGCCGGTGACGCCAAGGCCGATGCGGCGCTTGTTGCGGGCTTCCTCGGCCTGCGCCTCGAGCGGGAAGTTCGAGGCGTCGACGACGTTGTCCATCATCCGCACGGCCATGGCGACGAGGTCGTCGAGCTCGGCCTCGTCGAGCTTTGCACCGGCCTCGAATGCGTTCTTCACCAGCTTGGCGAGGTTGATCGAGCCCAGAAGGCAGGCGCCATAAGGCGGCAGCGGCTGCTCGCCGCAGGGGTTGGTGGCCGAGATGTCCTCGCAATAGCCCAAGTTGTTCATCTGGTTGATGCGGTCGATGAAGATCACGCCGGGCTCGGCCTGCTCATAGGTCGACTTCATGATCGCGTTCCACAGATCGCGCGCCTGCACGGTCTTGTAGACGCGGTCCTTGAAGACGAGATCCCACGAGTCGTCGGCCTTCACCGCTTCCATGAAGGGATCGGTGACCAGCACCGACATGTTGAACATGCGCAGCCGCGCCGGATCGGACTTGGCGGTGATGAAGGCCTCGACGTCGGGGTGGTCGCAGCGCATCGTTGCCATCATCGCACCGCGGCGCGAGCCGGCCGACATGATGGTGCGGCACATCGCGTCCCAGACATCCATGAAGGACAAGGGGCCCGAGGCATCGGCGGCCACGCCCTTCACCTCGGCGCCGCGCGGGCGGATGGTCGAGAAGTCATAGCCGATGCCGCCGCCCTGCTGCATGGTCAGCGCGGCTTCCTTCAGCATGTCGAAGATGCCCGACATCGAATCGGGCACGGTGCCCATGACGAAGCAGTTGAACAGCGTCACGGCGCGCGCCGTGCCGGCACCGGCGGTGATCCGGCCCGCGGGCAGGTAGCGGAAATCTTCCAGCGCGCCGTAGAACTTCTCCTCCCAATGCGCCGGGTCCTTCTCGGGCGCCGCGAGCGCGCGGGCGATGCGGCGCCAGCTGTCCTCGACCGTGCCGTCGATCGGCGTGCCGTCGCTTTCCTTGAAGCGATACTTCATGTCCCAGATCTGCTCGGCGATGGGCGCGGAAAAACGGGTCATGAGGGCGGTCCTTCGGCTTGATACATATCGGAAATTCAGAGGGGACTCAGGCCCCGACGGTAACCGTGGATATAGTGTATCATAGCATGATCCAAGCTACAGATTGTGTTTGACACAACCTTATCCACAAGAAATTGCGATCTTGCCACAACACGAAATCGGGAGTTGCAGCCCTGCCCCGCGGCTCCTAAGTCGTTAACCATGCTGCATCTCATCAAGCTTTCCGTCGGGACCGAAGACGTCTCGGACCTCGCGGCCTGGCAATCGGACCGGCGGGGCCAAGGCTCCGACGGGCTGCCGCGCCATGTCACCCGCATGTGGCCCAAGCGCGCCGAGGAGGTGCTGTCGGGCGGCTCGATCTACTGGGTGATCAAGGGCGTGATCCTGTGCCGCCAGAGGGTGATCCGCTTCGACGAGGTGGATCGCGGCGACGGCATCCGCCGCTGCGCCATCGTCTGCGAGCCGGATCTGAAACGCGTCGCCGCGACGCCCAAGCGGGCGTTCCAGGGCTGGCGCTACCTCAAGCCCGAGGATGCGCCACGCGACATCGCGCCGGGCCGCGAGAACGAGGACCCGCTGCCGCCCGCGCTGCAGGCGGCGCTGGCCGAGATCGGCGTCCTCTAGAGCCCGAGCTTGTCCTCGAGCGCGTCGAGCGTGGCGCGATGCGCGTCCGACCACGGCGCGGTGTTCGACTTGAAGAGCGTCGCCTGGCTCGAATGGATCATCCCGTCCGAGAGGATCTTCAGCCCGTTGGCGCGCAGGGTCTCGCCGGTGGAGGTGATGTCGGCGATCGCCTCGGCCGTCTCGTTGCGCACCACGCCCTCGGTCGCGCCCTGGCTGTCGACGAGTTGGTAGTCGGCGACGCCGTGCTCGCGCAGGAACTCGCGCGTCAGGCGATGATACTTGGTGGCGATGCGCAGCCGGAAACCATGGGTGCGGCGGAAGGCAGCGGCCACGGCGTCGAGATCGTCGAGCGTGTCGACATCGACCCAGGCCTGCGGCACCGCGATGATGAGGTCGGCGCCGCCGAAGCCCATATGCGCCAGCTCGCGCAGCCGCAGGTCCCAACCCGCGACCTTCTCGCGCACGAGGTCCGAGCCGGTCACGCCCAGATGCAGCCGCCCCGCGGCCAGCTCGCGCGGGATCTCGCCCGCCGACAGCAGCGCCAGCTCGACACCGTCGATCCCCTCGACCACGCCCGCATATTCGCGTTCGTTGCCGTTCTTGCGCAGGCTGAGCCCGCGCGCGCCGAACCAGTCGAAGGTCTTTTCCATTAGCCGCCCCTTGGACGGCACGCCGAGGCGGATCATGCCCGGCCCTCCCTGATCTGCACGACGAGCTCGGGCCGGATCACGCCTCCCACCGCCGGCACGGCGCGGCCCTGCCCCAGATGCCGGGTCAGCGCGTCGTAGCGCCCGCCGGTGGCCACGGGCGGCAGGTCGGCGCGGGTGGGCGACTGGAAGCCGAAGACGAAACCGTCATAATATTCGAGCGTGGTGCGGCCGAAGCTGCCCTCGAAGGGAAGCGCATCGACGTCGATCCCGCGCGCCGACAGCGCATCGAGCCGCCGGGTCAGCCCCGTCACCGCATCCGAGATGGCGGGCATGTCGACGGCAATGTCGCGCAAGGACGACAGCACGTTGGGCGCGGTCTCGCGCAGGTCGACGATCATGTCGATCAGCGCGGTCTCCTCCTCGCCCAGTGGCGGCGTTTCAGCCTCGGCGCGCAGCGTGGCTATGCGCGCCTCGATCTCGGCGCGGCTGCGCAGCCCGGGCAAGACATCGATCCCGGCAAGCGGGGCGTCGGCGGCAAGCAGCGCCGTCTTGTGCGCAGGCAGCGGCGTGCGCGCGCTGTAGCGGTCGAGCAGCGCCCGGAACCGGCGCGGCCGCCAGACATGGCGCAAGAGCGCGGCCTTGCGCGCTTCGGAGGTCCTGAGCCCGCGCACCGCCGCCATCAGGATGCCGATATCGCCGGTGGAGGGGCGCAGGTCGAGCCTGTCGAGCGCGCCCGCGATGGTGGCGAAGACTTCGGCATCAGCCTGCGCCGGTTCGCCGCCGAAGATCTCGAAGCCGGTCTGCAGGAACTCGATCGGGCGCGCCGGGTCGGTCTCCTGCCGCCGGAACACCTCGCCCGCATAGGTGTAGCGCGCCGGATCGCCGCCCTCGTCCATATGGGCGCGCACCACCGGCACGGTGAAGTCCGGGCGCAGCATCATCTCGCCCCTGAGCGGGTCGGCGGTGACATAGGCGCGGGCGCGGATGTCCTCGCCGTAAAGGTCGAGCAGCACGTCGGCGGGCTGCAGGATCGAGGTATCGACGGGCTGCGCGCCGGTCGCCTCGAAGATCGCCCGCAGCCGCTCCGCCTCGGCGCGGGCAGGCGCGCCCATGGGTCCGGGCATCATGAGGATTGGCCTTCGATCATCCCGCGCACCCGTGCCACCAGCTCATCCCGCGGCACCTCGATCTGCGAGGGGCGGTCCTTCCACTCCTCGAGCGTCGCGTCCTTCGCGATCTGTGCGCCCAGGATCAGGTCCTTGATCTGCACGACGCCGCGCTCTTTTTCGTCGCCGCCCTCGATCACCGCGACCGGGCTGCCGCGCCGGTCGGCGTATTTCATCTGGTTGCCGAAGTTCTTGGGGTTGCCGAGATAGACCTCGGCCCGGATGCCCGCCGCGCGCAGTTCCGAGGCCATCGCCTGGTAGTCGGCCATGCGGTCGCGGTCCATGACGGTGACGACGACCGGCCCCTGCGCCTCGGCCTCGCCCCGCCCCTTGGCGGCCAGCGCCGCGAGCAGCCGGTCGACGCCGATCGACACGCCCGTGGCAGGCACGGCCTGACCGGTGAAGCGCTTGACCAGATCGTCGTAGCGCCCGCCGCCGGCAACCGAGCCGAACTGCCGCGGGCGGCCCTTCTCGTCGAGGATCTCGAAGGTGAGCTCCGCCTCGAACACCGGGCCGGTGTAGTAGCCCAGGCCGCGCACGACCGAGGGGTCGATGACGACGCGATCAGACCCCATGCCCTGCGCATCGAGCAGCGCGGCGATGGTCGCGAGTTCTTCCACGCCCTCGGCCCCCATAGCCGAGCCGCCGACCAGCTCGCGCAGCCGCGCCAGCGTGGCTTCGGCGGTGTCCCGGCGGGCTTCCATGAAGCCCATGACCACCTCGGCCTGTTCCGCGCCGAGGCCCGCGCCCTTGGTGAAATCGCCCGACTCGTCGCGGCGCCCCTCGCCCAGCAGCATCCGCACGCCCTCGGTGCCCAGCCGGTCGAGCTTGTCGATGGCGCGCAGCACGATGCCGCGCTCGGCGGCGAACTTTTCCGGGTCGGAGGGGTCCAGCACGCCCGCCACTTCCATCACGCCGTTGAGAACCTTGCGGCTGTTCACGCGCACGATGTAGTCGCCGCGCGAAATGCCGACCGCCTCCAGCGTGTCCGCGAGCATGGCGCAGATCTCGGCATCGGCGGCGACCGAAGGCGCGCCCACCGTGTCGGCGTCGCATTGGTAGAACTGGCGGAACCGCCCCGGCCCCGGCTTCTCGTTGCGCCAGACGGGTCCCATGGCGTAGCGGCGATAGGGGGTGGGAAGGTCGTTGCGGTGCTGGGCATAGACCCGTGCCAGCGGCGCGGTCAGGTCGTAGCGCAGCGCCAGCCAGTCGCCGGGCTTCGATCCCTCGACATCTTCCTGCCAGGCAAAGACGCCCTCGTTGGGCCGGTCGACATCGGGCAGGAACTTGCCCAGCGCCTCGACCGTCTCGACGCCGCTGGTCTCCAGCGCATCGAAGCCATAGGCATGATAGACCTCGGCGATCCGGCGCAGCATCGCGGCGCGCGCGGTGACCTCGGCGCCGAAATAGTCGCGGAACCCCTTCGGCGTTTCGGCGCGGGGGCGGCGGATCTTGTCCTTGGCCATGGATCGTCCTTTCGGGAGCGGAGTCGCGCGGGGGCTTAGCGCGGGGCGGTCGCGGGGGCAAGCTTCGGGCTTGAAACCCCGGCGCGGCTGGTGTGTTTAGCGGGCATGAGCACACAGATCGACATCGAAGAGCGGCTGAGCCACCTGATCCGCACCGTCGACGACCTGTCGGACGTGGTGGCGCGCCAGGAACGCGAGATCGCGGTGCTGACCCGCCAGGTGATGCGGCTGACCGAGCGGGCGGAAGCGGATGCCGAAGGCTCCGTCACCCTGACCGATCAGCGTCCGCCGCATTACTAGGCTTCAGCCCTCGACACCCATCGCCAGCACGCGCCCGTCATGCAGCAGCATGTCGGCGTGGCTTCCACTCGCGCCGAAGGCGGCATAGGCGGTGAGAAAGCTGGTGTTGCGCGCGAGCCGGGCCGTGGCCGCGCCGCAGGGCTGGCCCTTGGCCGCACCGCAGATCTGCCGCTTCACCTCTTCATAGGCCCTCGCGATCGGCCCATGCGTCACCCCCGCGCCGTAAGCCGTCGCCTCATGCACCGCGACATCGCCGAACAGTGCCAGCGCCGCGGTGAACTGCCGCGCGCAGCCATCGTCGAAACCGGTAAGGTACTGCGTGCGCCGCGCGGTCGAGGTGGCGGCGCTGTCATAGAGCGTGAAGCCCGCCTCCGCAGCCACCGGCGTGCCCAACGCCCGCTTGGACAGGCCGCAGACCTTGGCGACCTCACCGAAGGGCAGCGTCGCGCCCGGCGCGACTTCGCGCGTGTCGGGCGGCGGCGTGGAGAGGCTGGCGCTGCCGCCGCCCA
>NZ_JAMYXC010000072.1 GCF_024159025.1 Limimaricola litoreus | reverse complement strand
CCGCGGCCGCACCGGCCGCCGCAGCCGCATCCGAAGACCCGGCCAGCCACCCCGGCGCGGTGACCTCGCCCATGGTCGGCACCGCCTATCTTCAGGCCGAGCCCGGCTCGCCCGCCTTCGTCACTCCCGGAGCGCAGGTGAAGGAGGGCGACACCGTCCTCATCATCGAGGCGATGAAGACCATGAACCAGATCCCCGCGCCCCGCACCGGCACGGTCAAGCGCATCCTCGTCGAGGACGGCAGCCCGGTCGAGTTCGGTGCGCCCCTGATGATCATCGAGTGAGCCCCATGTTCGACAAGATCCTCATCGCCAATCGCGGCGAGATCGCGCTCCGGGTCGTGCGGGCCGCGCGCGAGATGGGCATCAAGTCCGTCGCCGTCCACTCCACCGCCGATTCGGACGCCATGCACGTGCGCATGGCCGACGAGGCGATCTGCATCGGCCCGCCCCCTTCGGGGCAGTCCTACCTCTCCTTCCCGGCGATCCTCTCGGCCTGCGAGATCACCGGCGCGCAGGCGATCCATCCCGGATACGGTTTCCTGTCCGAGAACGCCGCCTTCGTGCAGGCGGTCGAGGATCACGGGCTGACCTTCATCGGCCCCTCGGCCGAGCACATCCGCATGATGGGCGACAAGATCACCGCCAAGGACACGATGAAGGCGCTGGGCGTGCCTTGCGTACCGGGCTCCGACGGCGGCGTGCCCGATGTCGAGGCGGCCAAGAAGATCGGCGCCGAGATCGGCTACCCGGTGATCATCAAGGCCACCGCCGGCGGCGGCGGGCGCGGCATGAAGGTCGCGAAGTCCGAGGCCGAGATCGAGCGCGCCTTCCAGACCGCGCGCTCCGAATCGAAGGCCGCCTTCGGTAATGACGAGGTCTACATCGAGAAGTACCTCACCACGCCGCGCCACATCGAGATCCAGGTCTTCGGTGACGGCAAGGGCGGCGCGGTGCATCTGGGCGAGCGCGACTGCTCCCTGCAGCGCCGCCACCAAAAGGTCTTCGAGGAGGCCCCCGGCCCCTGCATCACCCAAGAGCTGCGCGACCGGATCGGCAAGGTCTGCGCCGATGCCGTGGCCAAGATCAACTATTCCGGCGCAGGTACGATCGAGTTCCTGTTCGAGAACGACGAGTTCTACTTCATCGAGATGAACACCCGCCTGCAGGTGGAGCATCCGGTGACCGAGGCGATCTTCGGCGTCGATCTGGTGCGCGAGCAGATCCGCGTCGCCTCCGGCTTGCCGATGTCCTTCACCCAAGGCGACCTGCAGATCCGCGGCCATGCGATCGAGGTGCGGATCAACGCCGAGAAGCTGCCCAATTTCGCGCCCTGCCCGGGCCGGATCACCCAGTATCACGCGCCGGGCGGCCTTGGCGTGCGGATGGACAGCGCGCTTTATGACGGCTACCGCATCCCGCCCTTCTACGACAGCCTGATCGCCAAGCTGATCGTGCATGGCCAGGACCGGGCCGAGGCGCTGGCGCGGCTCAACCGGGCGCTGGGGGAGCTGATCGTGGACGGCATCGACACCACGGTGCCGCTGCATCACGCGCTGCTCGGCGAGGCCGACATCCAGTCGGGCGACTACAACATCCACTGGCTCGAGCGCTGGCTCGAACAGACGCTCCAGGGCTGATGCGGGGGCCGCGCATGTCTTCGCGGCCCGAGCCCCGGCTCACGCCAGAGCTGCTGCTGCACGGCTACGCGCAGGGCGTGTTTCCCATGGCCGAAAGCCGGGACGACCCGGAGATATTCTGGGTCGACCCGCGCCAGCGCGGCGTGCTGCCACTTGATCGTTTTCGCATCTCGCGAAGCCTTGCACGGCGCATGCGGCGCGGTGGCTTCGAGATCGTCGTGAACGGCGATTTCGATAGCGTGGTCGCGGGCTGCGCCGAGCGGGCCGAGACCTGGATCAACGACGAGATCTTCGCGCTCTACGCCCAGCTGCACCGCCTGGGCTTTGCCCATAGCGTCGAGGTTCGCCACGACGGCGTCCTGACGGGGGGGATCTACGGCGTGACCCTCGGGGCGGCCTTCTTCGGCGAGAGCATGTTCTCACGCCGCACGGACGCCTCCAAGCTCGCCATGGTCTGGCTGGTGGACCGACTGCGGCTGGGCGGCTTCACCTTGTTCGACGCGCAGTTCCTGACGCCGCATCTGGAGAGCCTCGGGTTTACCGAGACCCCGCGCGGCCGCTACCGCGCGGCGCTGGCCGAGGCGCTGGAGGGACGCGGCGATTTCCTCGCCCCCGGCCCCCCGGCGCCGGCTCAGGAGGTCCTGCAGCGCAACGGCCAGACGTCGTAGCGCGGGTGGTCCATGGCGTTGAGGGCGGGCGCCGAGGCGATCATCCAGCCCTGGAACACCGGGTCCTCGATCTTCTGGTAGCGCACGATCAGCCGCTCGAAGGCGTCGCCCGCCGGGTTGTCGGCGGGGTAGCGGCATTCGTCGAGCTCGATCGAGAGATGGCCCACGGTCGCGCTTTCGCCCGCGGCAAGGTCGAGATCGGTGACGATGCCGGTGATCTTGTCGAGCACGCGCAGCACGCCGCCCGGCGCCACCGCAGCCTCCTGCGCGGCGAGCGGGCCCGCCGCCAGCAGGCCGAGCGCCATGGCGCCCGCGCGGATCATTCGGGCTGCCACGCGTCGTAATCCTTCATGTCGGTCGGGGCGGCCCGGCGGATCGAGCCCTTGGGCGCATAAGCCATGGCCGTGCCGGTGTGGTTCGGCTCGTGCTCTTTCTCCCAGGGACGGTGCACCAGCGGACGCTCGCTCGGCGGCGCATCCCAGATGCGGTGCAGCCAGCCGTGCCATTCGGGGGCGATGCGGCTCGCCTCGACCTCGCCGTTGTAGATGACCCAGCGCTTGGAGTCGTCGGCGGTGCGGTAGAAGATGTTGCCCTGCCGGTCCTCGCCCACCTTCTGGCCCTTGCGCCAAGTGAAGAGCTGGGTGCCGAAGGTCTGACCGTTCCACCAGGTGAAGGTGCGCTTGAGAATGCTGCCGAGGCTCATGAAAGGTCTCCTGTCCTGCGCCCCGTCATGCCGCAAAGCGGCCGCGAGGTCCAGTGGGGTGCGGGGTCTTGCACGGGAGGGCCGGTGGTTTGCCCCTTGCGACATGCGGCACTGAAACGCGCTGCAAACGGCAAAGGGCGGACCGGCCTTCGCCGATCCGCCCTTCCGCGTTGCAATCTCCGTGCCGCCTCAGCTCGCCGAGGCAGCTTCCTTCTTGGCGCCGTCGGCGTGGATCATCAGCGGCTTGCCATCGCCCACCGCTTCCTCGTTCACGACCACCTCGGTGACGCTGTCGAGGCTGGGCAGTTCGAACATGGTGTCGAGCAGGATGCCCTCCATGATCGAGCGCAGGCCGCGCGCGCCGGTCTTGCGCTCGATCGCCTTGCGCGAGATGGCCTTGAGCGCGTCGTCGGTGAAGGTCAGCTTGGTGTCCTCGATGTCGAACAGGCGCTGGTACTGCTTGACTAGCGCGTTCTTCGGTGCGGTGAGGATGGTGATCAGCGCCTCCTCATCGAGGTCGGTCAGCGTGGCGATCACCGGCAGGCGGCCGACGAATTCGGGGATCAGGCCGAACTTCAGCAGGTCCTCGGGCTCGAGATCGCCGAAGATCTCGCCGATGCCGCGGTCGTCATCCGAGCGCACGTCGGCGCCGAAACCCATGGCCGAGCCCTTGCCGCGCTGCGCGATGATCTTGTCGAGCCCGGCGAAGGCACCGCCGCAGATGAACAGGATGTTGGTGGTGTCCACCTGCAGGAATTCCTGCTGCGGATGCTTGCGCCCGCCCTGCGGCGGCACGGAGGCGACGGTACCTTCCATGATCTTCAGCAGCGCCTGCTGCACCCCCTCGCCCGAGACGTCTCGGGTGATCGAAGGGTTGTCGGACTTGCGGGTGATCTTGTCGACCTCGTCGATGTAGACGATGCCGCGCTGCGCCCGCTCGACATTGTATTCCGAGGCCTGCAGCAGCTTGAGAATGATGTTCTCGACATCCTCGCCGACATAGCCGGCCTCGGTCAGCGTCGTCGCATCCGCCATGGTGAAGGGCACGTCGAGGATCCGCGCGAGGGTCTGGGCGAGCAGGGTCTTGCCGCAGCCGGTGGGGCCGATCAGCATGATGTTGGATTTCGCAAGCTCGAGATCGCCGGCCTTGGCCGCGTGGTTGAGCCGCTTGTAGTGGTTGTGCACCGCGACGGAGAGCACGCGCTTGGCGTGGATCTGGCCGATCACGTAATCGTCGAGCACGTCGCAGATCTCTCGCGGGGTCGGAACGCCCTCGGTCGATTTGAGGCCGGAGCCCTTGGTCTCCTCGCGGATGATGTCCATGCACAGCTCGACGCATTCGTCGCAGATGAACACGGTCGGTCCCGCGATGAGCTTGCGCACCTCGTGCTGGCTCTTGCCGCAAAAGCTGCAGTAGAGCGTGTTCTTGCTGTCGCCGCCGGACGTGCTTGCCATATCGAACCCCCGGGCCATCGGCCCTGCTTTATCTCTCTCGGACTGCCCTTGCCCAAACGATAGGGCAGCCATTTCGCGGCCACAACGCCAAAATCCCGGCCCGGAAGCGTCGGTCACCCCGGTTTGAGGGGTGACCGTGCGTCGGATCAACCGGCGGTGTTGGGCGTCTTCTCGTCGCCCTGCCCGCGGCTGGTCAGGATCTCGTCGATCAGGCCCCAGTCGCGCGCCTCCTCGGGCGACATGAAGTTGTCGCGCTCCAGCGCCGCCTCGACCTTCTCCAGCGGCTGGCCGGTGTGATGCACGTAGATCTCGTTGAGCCGGTTCTTAAGCTTCTGGGTCTCGGCGGCATGGATCATGATGTCCGTCGCCTGGCCCTGATAGCCGCCCGATGGCTGGTGCACCATGACGCGGGAGTTGGGCAACGAGAAGCGCATGCCCTTCTCGCCCGCGGTGAGCAGCAGCGAGCCCATCGAGGCGGCCTGGCCGATCACCAGCGTCGAAACCTTGGGTCGGATGTACTGCATCGTGTCGTAGATCGACAGGCCGGAGGTGACGACACCGCCGGGGCTGTTGATGTACATCGAGATTTCCTTCTTCGGATTCTCGGCTTCGAGGTGCAGAAGCTGGGCGACGATGAGCTGGCTCATGCCATCGTGCACCGGGCCGTTCACGAAAATCACGCGCTCCTTCAGCAGGCGCGAGAAGATGTCGTAGGCGCGCTCGCCCCGGCTGGTCTGTTCGACCACCATCGGGACGAGGTTCATGTAGGTCTCAACGGGATCGTGCATCTGCTCTGCCTTTTCGGGAACGCTTGCGTCTTATGCGGATCTTGTCCTGACAGAGTCTTAGTGGTCCGCCCGGGGGGTTTCAACAGCCGCCCCCATGCGCGCGGCGGGCGGCCCCGCCGCGCCCGGGCAGATCGGACGCGACGGAGAGCCTGCGGCGACCGTCCGGCAGCGAAACGGCCATGGTCCCTTCCCGTCCCGCCGCTCAGTCATCACCACCGGTGAGCAGGAATATCAGAAATGCGACCACCACCAGACCTGCAAGGGCGGCCACCATCATCGCGATGGTCATGGCGTCCTCATTGGTCGTGTCAGGGCGCAACGCGGCGCGGCGGGCAGGGTTCCGCCGCGTCGCGGCGTTCAGACCATCGCCTCGGGCACGCCCGGCAGGTTGCGACCCATCCGCCAGGCCGGCCGAAGCGGATAGGGCAGCAAGAAGCCCTTGCGCAGCTCGGGCACCTGCGCGCGATCGGCATTGACCATGCCGCGCCAGCGCGCCACCAGATCGAGGCCGCTCTCGCCCGCGCGCGGCGGGCCGTCCTCTCCCATCCAATGCGTCATGCAGGCCGTCTGCAAAGGCGCCACCTCGGCCGCGCGCTGCAGCCTGACCCCGGCCTCGGTGTCCCAATGCATCGAGCGACCGTTGAGATTGGCCGATGAGACGATCGCATCCGCGCCGTCGACGATCGAGACCTTGGCATGCACATAGATGATCGGGGCGCGGTAGATCCGCGCGCGCGGGCCGCGATCCTCGTCGGTGGCGCGTCGTCGCGCCGCGGGCGAGACGATCAGCGCCCTGTCGCCGAAGGCACGCGCGATCTTGCGCACACAGCGCGCCTGCAGGTAATCGCCGTAGCGCGCATCGACCCGTGCCTCAGAAAAGGCCGCGTCCTCGGGGGCCGCGGGCAGCACCAGCACGAGGCCGAGCGCGGGGTTGGCCCGCCCCACCCGCGCCAGCGTGCGCGCGATATCGCGGTCGCGCATGAACTGCGTCTCGATATAGATCAGGTCGCGCGCGCCCGAGAACATGTCGCGCTGCGCGTCGAGGATCTCGGACACCTTCTTTTGTGGCGACATGCGCAGGATCGCCGGGCGGCGATGGGCCGAAAGCGTGCGCAGGATGCGGCCCGCGGGCTTCGGCGCGGCGCCCGCGTTCACCGCGAGATAGCTGTCGAGATGGCGATGCGCATCCGCCACGATCGAGCCGCCCATCAGCAGCTGCACGTCGTGCCATGTCTCCTGCGCAGGCCGGTCGTGCCGCCAGGTATCATAGCGGCGATCGTCGAGATCGAGCCCGCCGATGTAGAGCCAGTCGTCGTCGAAGATGGCGAGCTTCTGGTGATGCGTGGCGAGATAGAGCTCGGGGATCGGCCAGATTTTTGCCGCGAGCGCGCCGCGCCGCGTGGTCAGGTGCCCTCCCAGCCCGGGCCTGAGCCGCAGCATCTCCTCGCGCTCCTCGCGCGGCAGGCTGCCGATCTGGCGCGCCGTGGTGCGCAGCATGTTCCAGGTCTTGTACCACAGCAGCGTTCGCGGCACGAGGCCGACCCGCGCGGGATGCATCGCCGCGCGCAGCTTGAGCCGCTCCGGGTGCCCCGAGGCCTCCCCCGCCGCGATCAGGCCGCGGATCGCGTCCCATGTCATGGCATGCATGCCGTTTACGGCAATGGGGTCGAAATCGGTGATCGCGATCTCGACCTCGAGCCCCTCGCGCAGCTTGTGCGCGATGAGGTCGAACCACAGCTCACCGATCTTGCGGGCCGAGGCAGAATGCAGCTGGGTGAAGGGGTCGAACACCCGAAACGACATGCGCACCCTGTGCCTGGCCTCGAGAAAGCAGCGCTCCAGAACCGGGTAGCCCTGTTCCGCGGTGATCAGCGGCATAGGCACGTCCGGGTCGTCCGGCAAAACCGGGTCGGGCAGCGCCTCTCGCGCCCACCGCGCGTGCTCGGGGTGGTTCTCGGCGTAGTCCGTATCCGTCTTGGCGGTTCCGCGCCGTTCGCGCAGTGGAATCCCGATACCGTTGTCGCTCCCTGGTGCCATCAATAATCCTGCGGGTCATATTGCATTTCCCGAACCCGGAAACGGGTCGAGAGCCGATAGACGCCCAACTCGTGGGAGGTCTCGCTGGGTCCACCGAGCTGTGCCGCAAATGCCTGGATCAGGTTGGTGCCGAGCCCCTGGCTGCGCGCGGCGCCTGCGTCCCGCGGCGTTTCGGCCGCGGTCGAATTGGCGATTTCGAGCCGCACCATGTCTTCGGCCTCCCGGCGCAGCGATACCGCCACCCAGGCCTCGCCCGTCTCGTCCGGCGCGACGTTGCTCAGCGCGTTGGCCAGCGCCTCGGAGGTCAGCAGAGAAAGCGGCACCGCCTGATCGGGCAGAAGCTCCAGATCCTCGAGATCGAGCCGTGTCGAAAGCTTGGAGCCTGGAGCCGAGGCTGCGCCCTGCTGTGCCACGATCTCGCGCAGCAGCCGCGCGGCGTTGACCCGGCCCACGTCCTGGCTTTCGTAGAGCGTGCGGTGAATCGTCGCGAGGCCAAGCACACGGTCCTGCAACCGGCTGAGAATCTCGCGGGTCGTGGCGTCGGGGGTGCGGCGCATCTGCATCGACATGATCGAGGAGATGAGCTGCAGATTGTTCTTGACCCGGTGGTGCACCTCCTTGAGCAGGATGCCGCGCTCGCGCAGCTGGTCCTCGAGCCGGGCCTCGTCCTGCAGGATGTTGCCCGCCATCTGCACGAACTCGCCCTCGATCTCGCGCAGCTCGCGCGACATGTCCCCGGTGCTGGCCTGCGAGGGCAGCTGCCGGTTCGCCCCGAAGCGGCGCATCGAGCGGCCGAGCCGGCTGACATGGCGGATCACCAGCCGGTGGATGGCGTAATAGGCAACGAGCAGGCTCGCCCCCCACATCAGGATGGGAAACAGGCTCGGCAGCAGCGGCGAGGCGAACCCTTCGGCGGCGGGCCAGATTCCCAGCGCGAAGACCGCGCCCGTTACCAGCGGGGTCATGGCATAGACCAGCCGCTCGCCCTCGGGCGAGACCGCGGCCGTGGCGGTGCCGCGCAGACCGGTGCGCGAGGAGAGGTCGAAATCCTTTGGCAGCAGGCTGTCGAGCGGCCGGTCGGGGTTCTGCACGGTCAGCTGCTCGCCCAGCTCGTTGTAGGTCACCAGCTGGATCGGCCGGCGCTCGGCCGTGATCAGCCCCGAGGGCGCCGCGATGCGCCGCTGCGGGATCGCCAGCTGGACATAGCCCATGAAGCGGCCATCCTCCTCGATCGGGCTGGCCACGTTGATCACCGGCTCATCGGCGATCTCGGGGCGCTGGCTCAGCGTCACGATGGAAGAAGGCGTCACCGACATCTGTGCCCAGATGCCGGTGTCGCGCATGTCCAGAGGCCGGTCGAGCGAGGAGCAGCGCATCGTCCCGTCGGGGTCGACGAGGCCGATCATCGCATAGAGCCTGCGGCCCTCGATGTAGCGGTCGAGATAGCTCGAACAGCTCGCCGGGTCATCGAGCTCATCGATCACCACGCCCAGCGCTTCGGCCACGCCGAAGGCGCGCTCGATGGTCTGCTCCACCGGCGCGCCCGCCTGCGCGGTGAGCGCCAGCAGAGAAAGCTCGGACCGCCGCAGCGTTTCGCGCTGGAACTCGGCGGTCTGGTAGATCGCGATCAGCCCGATGGGCATCAGCGCGATCGTCAGAAAGGCGACCACGCGCAGCACCAGCCCATGCGCACTGAACCAACGACCGGCCGAAGCCGCCCGGTTCCGCTCGCCTGTCGCCTCGCTCACAAGTGGGACCCACCTTGCGCCGCCAGAACGGCCATGGTCGCCTCGTCCGTCATGCCCAGCCCGTCATCGTCATCGAGTTCGAGCAGTTCGGCCAAGCGCACGCGCGCCCGGTTGGCCCGGCTCTTGATGGTGCCGATCGCCACGCCGCACATGCCCGCGGCTTCCTCGTAGGAAAAGCCCGACGCCCCCACCAGAGCCAGCGCCTCGCGCTGCTCGTCGGGCAGCGCGGCAAAGGCGCGCAGGAAATCGTTCATCTGCAGACGACCGTCATGCGCCGGCTTCTCGGCCAGGGAGGCGGTGAAGACGCCATCGACGTCGGCCACCTCGCGCTGCGCCTTGCGGCGCCCGGAGTAGAACGTGTTGCGCAAAATGGTGAACAGCCAGGCGCGCAAATTGGTGCCGGGCTTGAACTTGTCGAAATTGGTCCAAGCCTTGACCACCGTGTCCTGCACGAGGTCGTCGGCTTGGGCGCCATTGCGCGTCAGCGACAGCGCAAAGGCCCGCATGGCCGGCAGATGCCCGACCAGCTCATCTCTCGGATCCTGATGGCTCATTCTAGCCCCTGCCCACCTTGCCTGCATGGGCCGCTTCCCTGTCCGGCACCTCGTCGCCGGCCCCGGACGATGCGCTTTCCGCACCCTCACCGGCCTTCAGCTTTGCCAGAAGGTCGGTGAACCTGTCTGGCAGGGCCTCTTCGGTGAGCTGTTGAAACGCACGTTTGAGGTGGGCGTCGATGTCGCCGCGCGCGTCCCCTTGGTCCCGCTGTGTCATTCCCGCTTATACCCTCGTCATTTTCGACAGCCTCGCATAGCATGGCTGCACCATGGAACCACAATGCCGCGCGGCACGTTCGGTTCCAGAAAAAATGAAATTGGGGACTCTCAGCCGATGACGACAACCACCACCGCACCCGACCTCGCCACGGTGATCGGGCACGAGCTGCCCTATCTGCGCCGCTATGCGCGGGCGCTGACAGGAAGCCAGGACAGCGGTGACACCTACGCCGCGGCCACCCTCGAGGCGATCCTCGAGGATCGCTCGGTCTTTGATACGGATTCTTCGCCCCGCACCGCGCTGTTCCGGGTCTTCCACATGATCTGGGTCAGCTCCGGGGCGCCCGTCTCGGGCGAGGAAAGCGGCCTTGCCGCCGCGGCGCAAGCTCATCTGTCAAAGCTGACCCCGAACACCCGCGAGGCGCTGCTTCTCAACACCATCGAGGATTTCTCCACCGCTGAGATCGCCGAGATCATGCAGACCGACATCGACGAGGTCGAGCATCTGGTGAAGATCGCCCGCCAGGAGATGGAAGACAGCATCTCGGGCCGGATTCTCGTGATCGAGGACGAGGCGATCATCGCCATGGACCTGCAGTCTATCGTGTCGGACATGGGCCATGCCATCACCGGCGTCGCGCGGACCCGCGACGACGCGGTGCGCCTCGCCCAGCAGGAAAAGCCCGACCTCGTGCTCGCCGACATCCAGCTTGCTGACAATTCCTCGGGCATCGACGCGGTGCGCGACATCCTCGAAGCGCATGGCAACCTGCCGGTGATCTTCATCACCGCCTTCCCCGAACGCCTGCTCACGGGCGAGCGCCCGGAGCCGGCCTTCCTGATCTCCAAGCCCTATGGCGAGGAGCAGGTCCGCTCGGCGGTCAGCCAGGCGATGTTCTTCTCCTCGACCGGCCCGCTCCACGGCTGATCGCTCATGAGACGGGTGCCTCGATCGAGAGCACATGACGACGGACCGCGGCCGGAACCACCGGCCGCGGCTCCACGAACCAGTGCGCAGGCGGTTCGGCCGGAATCGCGACGCGATCGGTGATCACCACCCGGCCCAGCCTTTCTTGCAGCATGGGATGCGCGAACAGCCCCTCGCGCGCTTCGGCCGCCACGCCGATGAAGCCTAGGTCCGCCCGGCCGATCGCCTGCAGAAGCTCTTCCATCTGACGCAGGTCGTGCAGCACATGGACCGCCGCGCCGGGTCGGCATTCGCCGACGATCTCCCTCAGGTCGAGCGCAATGAGCGGCACCCGCTCCACGATCAACACCCTCACCATTTCGCCGCTCCGCATTCCGGTTTCTGTCGGGCCGCAAATGGAACATTCGGCATGGCCTTGCATTAAACTACGACATTCCGATCGCGAGTTCCGATGCCCACACCCTGCCTGGCTTGTCCCCTGCGCGCACGGCGCGTCTTCATGGACCTTGACCAGTCGGAAATCCGTGCCATCCAGCGCTTCAAGTCCGGGGAGCTGAGGATCGGGCCGGGCACGCCCCTGCTGCTCGAAGGCTCCAACAGCCCGCAGCTCTACACCGCGCTTTCGGGTCTCGGCCTGCGTTACAAGACATTGGAGGATGGCAAGCGGCAGGTCGTCAACTTCGTCTTTCCGGGCGATTTTCTCGGGCTCCAGGCGGGCATGATGAACGAGATGCAGCATTCGGTCGAAGCCACGACCGACATGACCCTGTGCGTCTTCAACCGCAGCGAATTCTTCCGCTTCTTCAGCACCAACCCCTCGCGTGCCTTCGACATCACCTGGCTCGCGGCGGTCGAGGAGCATTTTCTTGGAGAGGCGCTGGCCAGCCTCGGCCAGCGCAGCGGCCTGTCGCGCCTCGCCTGGGCGATCACCCGGATCTATCTGCGCTTGCACACGCTGGGACAGGTCGATGCGCGCGGCGGCTTTCCCCTGCCCTACCGCCAACAGGACCTCGCGGATGCGCTGGGTCTCAGCCTCGTGCACACCAACAAGACGCTCGCCAAGCTGCGCGAGCGTCAGCTCGTCTCATGGCAGGAGGGGCGGATGCAGATCCACGATCTGACCGCCCTAGCCGATCTGGCGGGGACGGACCTCGAGGCCGAGGTCGTCCGGCCGCTTCTGTGAACGCAGGCTGCGCTGCCAGACCACGTTGACCGCAGCCCCCAAGAGCACGAGCCAGGCAGAGATGTAGAGCCACATCAGCAGGGCGATCACCGCGCCGATCGAGCCGTAGACCTCGTTGTAATTGCCGAAATTGGCTAGGTAGAACGAGAAGCCCGCCGAGGCCACGAGCCAGAACAGGATGACGAGGAAGGCGCCCGGGGTGAGCCAGCGTCCGCGCGCGCCGCGCGTGTTGGGCCCGAAGCGGTAGACCACGCCGAGTCCGGCCAGTACGATACCGAAGGCCGCGATCCAGCGCACCGCCTCCAGCAACCAGCCCGTGCCCGACCCCAAGGGCAGCACCGACAGCAGGATCGGCGCGATCACCACCACCAGAAGCGCCAGGACGGCAATGACGATCAGCGACAGCGTGAGCAGGATCGCCACCGCGATCTGCCGCACGCCATTGCGGTTCGGCCGTCCGTAGATCTGGTTGAGTCCGATGATCAGGGAAGCCACGCCGTTGCGGGCCGAAAACAGCGCCACGAAGGTCGAGAGCAGCGTCGCGAAGCCCAGCGTTTCAGGCCGGGTCGCCAGCATGACGTTCAACTGCTCCTGCAAGAGGCCGTAGGCCTCGACCGGAATGATTTCCTCCATCAGCACGAGCTGGGTTTCGATCACCGCCGGATCGGAGAGCAATCCGAAGATCGCGATCAGCGCCGCCACGGCGGGAAAGATCGCGAAGATCGAATAGAAGGCCACGCCCGCCGCGATGAGACCGAGCTGCACCTCGCCCGAGAGCGTCCAGAGCCCCACGAGAAAGCGCCAGAGACCGCGCGGACTCAGGATTCTGCCGGGTTTTTCGGTCATGCACACTCCGCTCGTGATCGCCCGGAGACGCCCCGGATGAGCGATGGGCCGCTCATGCGCAAACTGGCATGGCGGCTGCGGGTTGTGAAGGGCGATGGGGAGGGGTGGCCGGCGGCTGGATCCTCCCCGAGGGAATGATCAGGAAGAGCCGCCACCGGCCTTTGGGGAATGCGAGAGACGAGGGAACGGCGCCTCTTCATCCATCCAACTGTCAACGGGGCGAAGGGTTCCGAAGAATTACGCCCCTTTGTCGCTAATCATTCGAAGGCTCTGTTTTTGCTTGCAAAGCAGCAAGATAGGTCCGTGTCCACCAGGCGATGTCGGTCTCGCGGATCGCCTGCATCAGGCTCAGGTGCCGCGATTGGCGTTCGTGCAGCGGCATGGAGAGCGCCTGGTCGATGGCGCGCGCCGTCTCGCCGGGATCGTAGGGATTGACCATCAATGCCGCGTCGAGCTGCTCGGCCGCACCGGCGAAATGCGACAGGATCAGCACACCGGGGTCGGCACCGTCCTGTGCCGCCACGAATTCCTTGGCCACGAGGTTCATGCCATCGGCCAGCGGCGTCACGAGGCAGGCATCGGCGCGGCGATAGAGCCCGGCGAGGATCTCGCGCTCGATGTTGCGGCGGATGTAGCGGATCGGCGTCCAGTCGAGCTCGGCCATCTCGCCGTTGACCCGGCCGGTGATGGTCTCCAGCTCCTGCCGGATGTCCCTGTAGGCCTCCACATCCTCGCGCGAGGGCGGCGCGATCTGCAGCAGGGTCGCCCGGATCTGCGGATCGGGGCGATGCGAGAGATACTCTCCGAAGGCGGCGAAACGCTGCGGCAGGCCCTTGGAGTAATCGAGACGGTCGACCCCGAGCACGAGCCGTTCGCCGGGCGACAGGCGCAAGTGCTCGCCCGAATCCGCATGGGTCTCGGCCGCTTCGACGAAGGCATCGACGTCGATGCCGATCGGGAAGCTTGCGATCTCGAAGGTGCGCGAGTCGAACTTCATCTTGCCGCGCAGCAGCAGCTCCGCGCCGTTGTCGCGCAAAAAATCGAGCGCGTTCGACACGTCGCGCCGCGTCTGCAACCCGATCAGATCGAAGGAGGAGAGCCAGCCGGGCATCAGCTTGCGCTCGGACAGGGCGGGCATGTCGGACGGGTTCGGGAAGGGGATGTGCAGGAAAAAGCCGATCCGGTTGGTCACACCGCGCCGGCGCAGCGCCTCGGCCAAGGGCAGGAAGTGATAATCATGCACCCACAGCACGTCGCCCGGGCGCACCACCTCGGCGATGAGCCCGGCGACCCGGTCGTTCACCTCGCGGTAGATCCGGGCCTCGTCGGGGTCTACGGCCAGAAGGTCTGTGCGGTGGTGAAACAGCGGCCAGAGCGTGGCATTGGCATAGCCCAGGTAGAAGCCCTGATGCTCCTCCTCGCTCAGATCGAAGCAATAGCGCTCATAGGGCTCCTGTGCGATCCGGGTGAGCCCCTGCGCCTCCTCCTGGGTGGCAACGCGCTTGCCCGAGTTGCCGATCCAGACGCCGCCGCGCTCCTTGAGCGCATCGTGCAGCGCCACGACCAGACCGCCCGACGGGGCGGCCTCGGTCGGGATGCGGTTGGAGACGACGATGAGACGACCCTGATCCATTTTCACGCCTCGAGCCAGCGGCGCAGCGTTCTTCGCGCGGCCTCCGGCTCGCCCAGACGGCATCCCGCGGCGGTCTCGCCTTCGCCCACCTTCACCGCGAGGCCGCCCTGCTCGACCACCCAGTGCAGCGCCGGCTCGTCGGTCACGTCGTCGCCGAAGAAGATCGGCATAGTCCCGGCGAAATGCTCGTTCTCCATCAGGCGGCGCATCGAGACATCCTTGCCGATCCCGGCGGGGCGCAGCTCGTAGGCCATCTTGGAGTGGTGCAGATCGAAGCCCTCATGCGTCTCCGACAAGGCCCGCAGGAAGGCATAGGCCTGCGCGGCGAGATCCTCGTTCTGGCGGAAATGCAGCACCACGCCGGTAGGTTTCTCTTCGCAGATCAGCCCCGGATGGGTTGCGGCGAAGGCATGGGTCATCTCACCCAAGCGCTTCACGGTGTCCGGATCGGCCAGTTCGTGGTTGCGGATCTCGCCCGACAGCCGCTCCTGCGCGCCGTGTCCGCCGATGATGGGACCGTCGAAATCCCCCAGATACTGGATGATGTCCTCGATCGCCCGTCCGGTGATGATCACCACCCGGCCCTTGGTCTTCTCCGACAGGCCACGCAGCAGCGCGTCGAGGCCGGGATCGACCTTGATCGCATCGGGGCGATCGGCCAGTTCGACCAATGTTCCATCGAAGTCGAGAAAGAGCGTCGAGCGATCGAGCTTCGGCTCGGGCACCCCGTCGACCGTGTGCTCGCTCTGATGCTCTCCGTGAAATCCGATCATCTCGTAGTACATTCCCTATCTCCAATTCCCGTGCCCAAACGACCGGCGCCGGCTCCGAAGGCCACGCAGGCCCGAGGGCTACCTTATGCAACCCGCGGGTCAGGGTCGGGGTTCCCGTGGCGCCCGGGCTCCGACGCCTGCCCCGGCGTCAGACTGCCCCTGCAGTTGTCCGCGAAGGCGTAGGCGATGACAAGCCGTTCAGGCCGGCGTCAGCCGCGCGTGGGTGTTGATCAGGAACAGCGCGAGGATCGGGTTGCAGGCCGCGCCCAGCGCGCGCGCATCGTCGCCGATGCTGCCCGCCTCGATCCGCGGGACGACGAGGCCGCGCATGTCGACCTCACCGAGCCGCGCGCGGATGCGCGCCACCAGCGCCTCGCGGATCCCGGCCGGAAAGGCGCCATCGACCAGCACGGCCTCGAAATCGATCACGGCGCAGGCCGTGGCCGCGGCGCGCGCCAGTTCGCCGCCCACCGCATCGAGCCATGGCTCGATCAGATCCTCCAAGCCGCTCCAGTCCCACGGCCGGCGCCAGAGCCGCGCCGGATCGAGCCCGGCCTCCTGCAGCCGGGCTTCGAGCAGGTGCAGCGAGGCGGTGTCGATGAGCTGGGCGGGGCGGCCAGAGGCGTCACGCGTCGGCAATGACCCCATGGCACCGGCATTGCCATGCGCGCCCTCGAACACGCAGTGGTTGAGCACCACCCCGCCACCGATGAAGGTGCCGACGAAGAAATAGGCATAGTCGCGGAACTCCCGCCCGCGGCCGTGGACCTGCTCAGCCCGGCAGGCGGCGGTGGCGTCGTTCTCGACGAAGACCGGAAGGGGCGAGAATCGCGCGATCCGCGCGGCAAAATCGAAATCGGCCCAGCCTTCGAGCGCGGCGGTGGAGGTGCCGGTGGCCTCGGGCCAGGCCCAGAGGTCGTGCGGCCGCGCCACGCCGATGCCCGCGATGCGGTCGCGCCGCCGGGCCGGAAGGAGGGCGGTCAGCGCCGCGATGCCGCCTTCGAGGAAGTGCATCACCGCCTCGGGATCGGGGTGGTCATGGGCGTGGTGCAGCTGGCCGCGCGGTTTGCCGTGAAAATCCATGAGCAACAGCTCGACACTGCGCCGCCCGATCTTGAGACCGAACGCATAGGCCCCGTCGGGATCGAGGCCGACCGGCACCCGCGGCTTGCCGACCCGGCCCCTTTGCGGCGCACCGCGCAGGATCATGCCATCCTCTTCGAGCTGCCGCAGGATCACCGATACCGTCTGCGGCGAGAGCCCCGAGATTCGCGCCAGATCGCTGCCCGGCAGCGGGCCGTTGCGCTGCATCAGCGTCAACAGCAACCGCTCGTTGTGATCGCGCAGCCCGCGCTGGTTCGCGCCGCCCGCAAGGCCCTGCCGCTCGGAATGCTCCATCGTCGTCCCCCTGCCCCGCAGCCTATCCACTTTCTTTCGTAAACAAGAATGATAAATCGGCGGGCTGCATCCGCAGGGCGATAAAACCACTCGAAGCCGGGCCATCCTCGGAAGCGGCGAACGCGAGAACCGCCCTGCCGCATCCGTCGTCCTGGCGCGGGAGCCTCAGGAATCAGTCGCTGTCGGAGCCTCTTGCCTGTATGACGGCAAGACGGGATCCGGGCCGCAAGCAGCGGCCCCGAGGCGAAAGAGGCGCATGTGCTCGACCTGACATCGCATATCAACGCGCTGGCCGAGCGTGTCCACGATCTGGCCAGCCGCAAACCGAGGGTGATCGTCGGGATCGCCGGCGCGCCCGGCAGCGGCAAGTCGACGCTGGCGGAGGAGCTTGCACGGCGGCTGGAGCGCCAGAAGCTGGTGTCGCGCACCGTGCCGATGGACGGGTTCCACCTCGACAACACGGTGCTCGACCTTTGGGGACTGCGCACGCGCAAGGGCGCACCCGAGACCTTCGACGCGCGCGGCTTCGTGCTTCTGGCCAAGCGCCTCGCACGGGGCGAGGAGGTGATCGCGCCGGTCTTCGACCGCGCCCGCGACATCGCCATTGCCGGGGCGCAGCTTATCGAGGCCGACGCGCAGGTTGTGATCGTCGAGGGCAACTACCTGTTGCTCGACGAGGCGCCCTGGTCCGAGCTGGCGCGGATCTGGGATATCTCGGCCTTTCTCGACGTGCCTTTGCCCGAGTTGCGCGCGCGGCTGATCGCGCGCTGGCTCGGCCATGGGCTGAGCCGGGCGGCGGCGACGCAGAGGGCGATGCACAACGACGTGCCCAATGCCCAGCGCGTGATCGAGCGAAGCCAACCGGCCGACCTCGTGCTGCGCCCGGCCTACACGAACACCGGCGAGGTGGCGGGCCAGGCCCGCAATCGAGGCTGACCCCGGCTCAAAAGTCTTTGAAAAACCGGGCCTTCCAAATCACATTGAACGTTGCTCGGGGCCATTTCCGGTCTATGCTCACGAAAGGGAGAGCGTTGCGTCATGGCGATCTTCCAGATTCGTCGATCCGGGACAGGGAGGCCCACAGCCATGCCACAGATCCACCGCAGACTTTCGCAACGATCCATGGCCTTCGTTCTCGCGGGCGGGCGCGGCTCGCGCCTGCGCGAGCTGACCGACCGACGCGTGAAACCGGCCGTCTATTTCGGCGGCAAGGCGCGGATCATCGACTTCGCCCTGTCGAACGCCATGAATTCCGGCATTCGCAAGATCGCTGTGGCCACGCAATACAAGGCGCACAGCCTGATCCGCCACTGCCAGCGCGGCTGGAGCTTCTTTCGTGCCGAGCGCAACGAGTTCCTCGACATCCTCCCCGCCTCGCAGCGGGTGTCCGAGAGCATGTGGTACCGCGGCACCGCCGACGCGGTGACCCAGAACATCGACATCGTCGACGGCTACGACGTCGATTACGTCGTGATCCTCGCGGGCGACCACATCTACAAGATGGATTACGAGCTCATGCTGCAACAGCATGTGGATTCGGGCGCGGATGTGACCATCGGCTGCCTCACCGTGCCGCGCATGGAGGCGGTGGCCTTCGGCGTGATGCATGTCGACGAGAACAGCCGCATCACCTCGTTTCTCGAAAAGCCCAAGGACCCGCCCTCGATCCCCGGACAGCCCGACAAGGCGCTCGCCTCGATGGGCATCTACGTCTTCTCGTGGAAATATCTGCGCGAGCTGCTGACCCGCGACTCCGAGGATGAGACTTCGAGCCATGATTTCGGCACCGACCTGATCCCCGACATCGTCAAGAACGGCAAGGCCATCGCGCATCGCTTCGACGACTCCTGCGTGCGCGCCGAGGGGCGCGAGGCCTATTGGCGCGACGTCGGCACGGTCGATGCCTTCTGGCAGGCCAATATCGACATGACCAACTTCGACCCCGAACTGAACCTGTGGGACCGCGACTGGCCGATTTGGACCTATTCGGAAAGCGTGCCGCCGGCCAAGTTCATCCATGACGAGAAGGACCGGCGCGGCTCAGCCGTCTCCTCCATGGTGTCTGGCGGCTGCATCATCTCGGGCACGGAGGTGCGCAATTCGCTGCTCTTCACGCAGGTGCACACCAATTCCTACTCGGTGCTCGATCACACCGTGGTGCTGCCTTACGTCAACGTGGCGCGTCACGCGCGTCTCAAGAATGCGGTGATCGACGCGGGCGTGATGATCCCCGAGGGGCTCGTCGTGGGCGAGGACCCCGAAGAGGACGCCAAGCATTTCCGCGTCTCCGAGGGCGGCGTGACGCTGATCACGCAGGCCATGCTCGACAAGCGGGCAGCGTCGCTCTGATGCGGGTCCTCTCCATCGCCTCCGAATGCGCGCCGCTGGTCAAGACCGGCGGCCTCGCTGACGTGGCGGGTGCCCTGCCCGCCGCGCTGCGCGCCGAAGGGATCGAGATGCGGACCCTCCTGCCGGGCTACCCGGCGGTGATGGCCGCGCTGGAGCCGGGGGCGGTGCAGGTGATGGCGGAGGACACGCTGTTCGGTGGCGCGGCCCGCGTGCTCGCGGGTCGCGCGGGCGGCCTCGATCTCTTCGTGATCGACGCGCCGCATCTCTACATGCGCGAGGGCTCGATCTATCTCGGGGCGGACGGCAACGACTGGTCCGACAACCCGCAGCGCTTCGCCGCGCTGAGCCTCCTGGCCGCGCGGATCGGCGCGGAGGGCGTGACCCTCGACGGCCATGGCTGGCAGCCCGATCTGCTGCATTGCCATGACTGGCAGGCGGGTTTCGTGCCCGACTACCTCGCGCAGATGGGCGGGCGCTGCGCCACCGTGCTGACCATCCACAACATCGCCTTCCAGGGGCTGACCGGTCACCACATGATCGAGCAGCTCGGCCTGCCCCGCTCGCGTTTTCATGCCGAGGGCTTCGAGTATTACGGCCAGTTATCGGCGCTCAAGGCCGGGCTGATGCGCGCCGACCGGCTCACCACCGTCTCGCCCACCTATGCCGCCGAGCTGATGCGACCCGAATTCGGCATGGGGCTCGACGGGGTGATGCGCGCGCGCCGCCGCGACCTGTCGGGCATTCTCAACGGCATCGACGAGAGCGCCTGGAACCCGGCGAGCGATCCGCACATCGCCGAGACCTACCGCCACCCCTCGGGCAAGACCGCCAACCGCGACGCGCTGCGTGCCGAGCTGGGCCTGCCGCGGGCCTCGGGGCCTTTGTGCTGCGTGGTGTCGCGGCTGACCGAGCAGAAGGGCCTCGACCTGCTGCTCGATGCCCTGCCGGCGCTTTTGGAGCGCGGCGGCCAGCTGGCGCTTCTGGGCTCGGGCGACCGGGGCCTGGAGGATGCGTTCCGCGAGGCGGCGCGCGAGGACGGCGTCGCGGTGCGCATCGGCTATGACGAGGCGCTATCGCACCGGCTCATCGCGGGCGCCGACGCGATCCTCGTGCCTTCACGCTTCGAGCCCTGCGGCCTGACCCAGCTCTACGGGCTGCGCTACGGCACCATCCCGCTCGTGGCACTGACGGGCGGGCTGGCCGACACGGTGATCAATGCCTCGCCCGCCGCGCTCGATCGCGGCGTAGCCACGGGGCTGCAGTTCCACCCCGTCTCGGCCGATCCGCTGGCCGTGGCGCTGGGTCGTTTGTGCGACCTTTACGCCGAAGCGGATGTCTGGGCGCAGATGCAGGCCAACGCGATGAGCCAGCCCGTGGGCTGGGCCAGCTCGGCAAGGGCCTATGCGGCGCTCTACCGGGATGCTACTGCCGCGGCATGAACAAGAAGAACCGGATCAGCGCCGGCCGGCCCCATCCCCTTGGGGCCACGCCCGACGCCGGCGGCGTCAATTTCGCCGTCTTCAGCCAGAACGCCACGCGCATGCAGCTGTGCCTGTTCGAGCGCTATGGCCGCGAGAGCGCGCGCATCGACATGCCCGAGCGCGAGGGCCACGTCTGGCACTGCTATGTCCATGGGCTCAGGCCCGGCCAGCATTACGGCTTTCGCGCCCATGGCCCCTACCGCCCCGACGAGGGCCACCGCTTCAACCCCAACAAGCTGCTGCTCGACCCCTATGCGCGCCAGCTCAGCGGCCATCCGATCTGGCACGACGCGCTGCAGGGCTACGACACCCGCTCGAAGCTGCAGGATCTGAGCTACGACACCCGCGACAGCGCGCCCTACATGCCGCGTGCCGTGGTCTGCGACACCTCGAAGCTCCTGCCCGCGAAACATCCCGACCGCCCCATGGCCGACACGGTGATCTACGAGGCGCATGTCGCAGGGCTCACCGCCGACCGGCCCGACATCGCCAACCGGGGTCGGTTCCAGGGGCTGGCCTCAGACAGGATCCTCGATCACCTCGGCCGGCTCGGCGTCACCGCGATCGAACTTCTGCCGGTGCATGCCTTCGTCAACGACCGGTTTCTCGTCGAGAAGGGCCTGTCGAACTACTGGGGCTACCAGTCGCTCGGCTTCTTCGCGCCCGAGCCGCGCTACCTCGCCGGGCACGACATCGCCGAGTTCCGCGCCATGGTCGACCGCTTCCACGCGGCGGGCATCGAGGTGCTGCTCGACGTGGTCTACAACCACACCGGCGAAGGCAACCAGATGGGGCCCACCCTGTCGTTCCGCGGCCTCGACAATGCGAGCTACTACCGGCTGGCCGAGAACCGCCGCCATTACATCGACGACACCGGCACCGGCAACACGCTCAACATCGAGCATCCGATGGTGCTGCGCATGGTGATGGACAGCTTGCGCTACTGGGTCGAGGTGATGGGGGTCGACGGCTTCCGCTTCGATCTGTGCACCGCGCTGGGCCGCCGGGCCGAAGGCTTCGACCGCGACGCCCCCTTCTTCCAGGCAATCCGGCAGGACCCGGTGCTGGGGCGGGTGAAGCTCATCGCCGAGCCTTGGGACATCGGGCCGGGCGGCTACCAGCTTGGCGCCTACCCTCCGCCCTTTGCCGAATGGAACGACAAGTTCCGCGACCAGGTGCGCGATTTCTGGCGCGGCAGCCCGGCGATGATCGGCAAGCTCGCGGCGCGGATCTCCGGCTCGGCGCGGCAGTTCGACCATGACAATCGCCCCGCCACGGCCTCGGTCAATTTCCTGACCGCGCATGACGGCTTCACGCTGATGGACGTCGTCTCCTACAACGAGAAGCACAACCAGGCCAATGGCGAGGACAACCGCGACGGCCATTCCGCCAACCATAGCGACAACATGGGGGTCGAGGGCCCGACAGAGGACAGCTCGATCAACGCGGCGCGCGCGCGCAGGCGGCGCAACATGCTGGCGACCCTGATGCTCAGCCAAGGCACGCCGATGCTGCTCGCCGGCGACGAGCTGGGCAACAGCCAGCAGGGCAACAACAACGCCTATTGCCAGAACAACGAGATCGGCTGGGTCAATTGGGACGGGACCGATCCGGGCTTTCTGGCCTTCGTGCGCAAGCTCGTGGCCTTTCGCCGGGCCCATCCGATCCTGCGGCAAAAGCGCTTCCTGCACGCGCGCAGCCGCAAGATCGACAACCGCACCGACCTGTTCTGGCGCCGCGCCGACGGGCGCATGATGACCGAGACCGACTGGCAGGACCCCGAGCGTCGCCTCGTTGCCTTCGAGATGCGCACCGCCTCGGGCACGCCCGATTACGCCGCACTCGAATACGCGCTCTTCGCGGTGATCAACAATGGCGGGCCCTGCCTCGTCACCCTGCCCGCCCCGCCCGAAGGATACGTCTGGGTGCGTCATATCGACAGCGCCCGCCCCGACGCCCCGCCCCGGCCGCATGGCGGCCGGACCCGCATCAGGGGCCGCTCCGTTGTGGTCATGGTGCTCGAACCCGACGAGACCGCCCGGACCGACCCCGCAAGCCGAGGAGATTGAACCAGTGGAACAGATGACGGTGAACACCAAGCCCATCCAGGGCCAGAAGCCCGGCACCAGCGGGCTGCGAAAGAAGACCAAGGTCTTTCAGGAGCCGCATTTCCTCGAGAACTACGTGCAGTCGATCTTCGACGGCATCGGCGGGATCGAGGGCAAGACGCTCGTCTTGGGCGGCGACGGGCGCTATTTCAACGACCGCGCCAGCCAGGTGATCCTGCGCATGGCCGCCGCCAATGGCGCGGCCAAGGTGATCGTCGGGCAGGATGCGATCCTGTCGACCCCCGCCGCTTCGCATCTTATCCGCAAGCGCGGCACCGATGGCGGGTTGATCCTATCGGCCAGCCATAATCCCGGCGGCCCGGACGAGGATTTCGGCCTGAAATACAACGCCGCGAACGGCGGCCCCGCACCCGAAAACATCACCGACAGGATCTATGCCGCGACGCAGGGGCTGACCCGCTACCGCATCATGGAGGCGCAGGACATCGATCTCTCCGCCCCCGGCACCTCGACGCTGGGCCAGATGCAGGTCGAGGTGGTCGACCCGGTGGCCGATTATGCGACGCTGATGGAGGAGATCTTCGATTTCGACGCGATCCGCGCTTTGCTCGCGGGCGGCTTCCGGCTGCGCTTTGACGCGATGCACGCGGTAACCGGCCCCTATGCGGTCGAAATCCTCGAAAACCGGCTTGGCGCGGCTTCGGGCTCGGTCGTCAACGCGACCCCCTCGCCCGATTTCGGCGGCGGTCACCCCGATCCGAACCCGATCTGGGCCAAGGATCTGGTCGATGCGATGATGTCCGACGATGCCCCCGATTTCGGCGCGGCCTCGGATGGCGACGGCGATCGCAACATGATTATGGGGCGCGGCGTCTACGTCACCCCCTCCGACAGCCTCGCGCTGCTCGCGGCCCATGCCCATCTTGCCCCGGCCTACAAGGGGGGGCTCAAAGGGGTTGCGCGCTCCATGCCGACCTCGGCCGCCGTCGACCGCGTGGCCGAGAAGAAGGGCATCGCCTGCTACGAGACGCCGACGGGCTGGAAGTTCTTCGGCAACCTGCTCGACGCGGGCCGCGCCACGCTCTGCGGCGAGGAGAGCGCCGGGACCGGATCGGACCACGTGCGCGAGAAGGACGGGCTCTGGGCGGTTCTGCTGTGG
Source organism: Limimaricola litoreus (assembly GCF_024159025.1). Taxonomy (GTDB): domain Bacteria; phylum Pseudomonadota; class Alphaproteobacteria; order Rhodobacterales; family Rhodobacteraceae; genus Limimaricola; species Limimaricola litoreus. The sequence goes on along the minus strand of NZ_JAMYXC010000072.1, from coordinate 3,411 downwards.
CTCAACATCCTCGCCGAGACCAAGAAGTCGGTGAAGGAGCTCTTGTCCGAGCACTATGCCGAATATGGGCGCAACTACTATTCGCGGCATGATTACGAAGACGTGGAGGCCGGTAAGGCCAACGCGCTGATGGACGAGCTGCGCGGCAAGCTCGGCAGCCTGCCGGGCCAGAGCTTTTCGGGGCTGACGGTGAAGACCGCCGACGAGTTCTCCTATGACGATCCGGTCGATGGCTCGCGCGCGACGGCGCAGGGCCTGCGGGTGGGCTTCGAGGATGGCAGCCGCGTTGTCTACCGCCTGTCGGGCACCGGCACGGTCGGCGCGACGCTGCGCGTCTATCTCGAGAGGCTGGAAACCGACCCGGCGCAATGCGACCGCGATCCGCAGGAAGCGCTGGCACCGGTCATTGCCGCGGCCGACGAGATCGCGGGCATCACCTCACATACGGGCCGCGACGCGCCCAACGTCATCACCTGACCCACCCGGCCCCGCCGCCCGCGTGGCGGGGCCGCAACCTCACAGCCAGCCCTTGGCCTTGAACCAAATCCAGGTGCCCGCCGCCGAGGCCACCATCGCACCGAGCGCGACGAAATAGGCGTTTTGATTGTCCAGCTCGGGCATGTGGGCAAAGTTCATCCCGTAGATCGAGGCGATCAGCGTCGGCGGCAGGAACAGCGCCGCGACGACCGAGAGCGTGCGCACCACCGCGTTCTCGTCGAGATTGATCATGCCCAGCGTCGCGTCCGTGGCCAGCGCCACGCGGCTGTTGAGGAAATCGAGGTGCACCTCGAGCGCGTTGATGTCGCGCATCTGCGCCTTGGCCAGCGTGCCGATCTGCGGATCACGCGCCTTCATCGTCGCGTTCCAGGTGATGAAGGTCGACAGCATCCGCTCCATGGTGAACAGCGCCAGCCGCACCTTGGCGGTCAGCTCCCCCTGCTGGCCCACGTCGCGCAGCGCCAGCCGCAGCCCTTCGACGTCGTTGGCCTCCTCGCCGTAGACCTCGCCCGCGACCCGGTCGAGCACCCGCCCCGTGGCCTCCAGAAGGTCGGCCTGCCGCGCGATGATCTCCTCGACCAGCCCCAGAAAGATCCGCACCGGCGTCTGGGTGCCCGCGCTCGATCTTTCGGCGCGGGTGGGAAAGGTATCGAAGGGGCGCGGCGCGTGGTGGCGCACGGTCACCAGCCGCTCGGGCGTCAGCAGGAAGGTCACGGGGGCCGAGAACTGTTGGCCCTTCTCGTCGCGGCCGGGCAGCATCACCGTCATCACCTGGCAATCGCCCTCGCGGTGCAGCCGGTTGGAGATCTCGATCTCTTCCATGTCCTCCAGCGAGGGCACGCCGATCCCAAACGCCTCGACCCGCGCCGTCTCTTCGGCGTCAGGTGCGAAAAGGTCGATCCAATGCGCCTTGGTCAGGTCGCGGCCGGGCCCCAGCGGGGCAAGGCCCGATCCCTCGTGCTGATAGGCTGCGAGCATCGGCGGTCTCCTCGTTTGGTCAATCGTCCCAACAAGCTAGCCCGCGCGCAGCCCTCTCCAAGCCGCTGCATGGCGGCTCAATCGGGATCGTTCGGGCCGCCCGGCCGCTGATCGAAGACGAAGAAGAACTGCCAGGCGCACCATGCGCCTGCCGCGGCAAAGAGCAGCGCCCAGCCGGGGGAGCCCTGCGACAGCTCGATCAGCGCCCAGCCGAAGACCAGAACCACCACGACCACCCGGCGCCAGACCGGAACGAAAAACGGACTACGCACCTCGAACAGTCTCTTCATCGCATCACCTCCTGCTGCGGCGGGCCGAACGATCCGGCCGGTTTCGTTCCGCCGGCTCGAATTTCCTCAGCGCATCGCGGTCTTGGCGATGGTCTGCGCAAGCTGCGTCATCGCCGCCGCCCGCGCCGCGGCGAGCCCGCTGGCGCCCGTGGCGGGTGGGATCGGCACGACGATTTCGAAGGTCTCGGCCCTGTCGCGTCCCTCGGCGTCGCGGGTGGCCACGAAGTACTGCCCCGCCACGCGGAAGCGGCCCTGCGCATCGGCGAGGAACTCCTCGACGCGCACCTCGACCCGGGCTTCGGCGAAATCGTCGAAGGGCCAGGGCTCGGAGGCCACGCGCGCGCCGGTCGAAAGCCTGAGCGCGCGGGCCAGCTCCAACGTCGCGGCGCGCACCGGATCGTCGGCCCAGAGCAGATCCTCGGCCGGGGTGATCACGCCCTCGGGCGTCTCGACATAGATGGTCTCGAGCGCCGCATAGGTCGGCAGGGTGATCTCTCGCAGCTCCACCGTCTCGAAAGCGATGGAGATTTTTTCGGTCGGCGCCACCTGCGGCACCGCGTAGCGCAGTTCGGGGCCGCCGCAGGCCGCGAGAGCCGAAAGCAGCGCCATGGCGGGGAGGATACGGGTCATCATGGCCTAGCGTCCTGTCAGAAGCGAATTGGGGCGGCGTTCGATGGCGCGGGCGAGCGAACCCACCGCCTCGGCAGCCTTGGAGACGTCGCGCAGCGCCGTGCGCAGGTCGCGCAGCGCGGGCTCGGTCTCGTCGCCGATCACGCCCACGGTGCCGTTCGAGGTCACCAGAAGCGCCTCGGCGCGGCTCACCAGCGAGGGCAGCGTCTGCGCCGCCTCGGCCAGCCGATCGGCGGCATTGGCGGCCGAGGCGAAGGTGGCGTTGGCGTTCTCGACCACCCCGCCCTCGCGCACCGCGCCGAGGATCTGGCGCAGCTCGTCGAGCGCACCGTTGAGCTCGCCTGGCAGCGCCCGCGCCGTCTCCTGCGACAGGATCCGGTCGGCGGAGTTGATCAGGCTGCCCGCCTCGGCCACCAGCACCTCGAGCGGCAGGTCGGCCGCCTTGCCCGCCACGGCGTTCAGGCTGTCGATCAGCTGCGGCGCGCCCGCGAGCGAGCGGTCGAGGCTGTCGGCGGCGCGCGCGGCGCTGTCGATCGCCGCAACGAGGCTTTCGCCGCCGCCGCCCGCGTTGACCTCGGCCAGAAGCGCGCGCGCTTCGGCGACGCCCAGCTCCAGTTCGCCCGCCAGCGTGCCGATCTGGCCGGGCAGCGCTTGCGCGGCCTCGGTGCCGATCAGACCGCGCGCATCCTGCGCCAGCCCCGAGACGCGGTCGAGCAGCGCCTCGACGGGCAGCTCCTGCGCCATCGCGGCCAGAGCGTCGATCCGCTCCACCAGCTGCGGCACGCCCTCGAGCGAGGCATCGAGACGGCTTGCCGCCGCCCCCGCCGCGTCGATGGTATTGAGCAGCCGGGTCACGCCCTCTTCCTCGTTGAGGCTGGCGATGAGGCTGCGCGCCTCGGCCGTGCCGCCCTCGAGCTCGGCCAGAAGCGCGTTGACCCGCCCCGGCAGAGCGCGCGCGTCGTCGGTGTCGATCAGCCCGCGCGCGGCACCGGCGAGGCCCGAGACCTCCGTCAGC
>NZ_JAMYXC010000016.1 GCF_024159025.1 Limimaricola litoreus | reverse complement strand
CCCGCCGCGCCGCTGCGGCGCGGCGCCATTGCCCAGCCCCTCGACCAGAACCGCCGTCATCGGGTGCCCCTCGGGCGCGATGGCATGGCGCTCGAGCAGCCGCCGGATCGCCGTGGCGGGCTCCAGCCCCTCGGGCAGCGACAGCGCCCAGTCGAGAAAGATCGACCGGCATTCGCCCGGTGTGATCCCCTCGATCCTGTAGGCCTCGCGCACCAGCCCCTTGGGGTCGATCTCGTCGCTCATCCGTTCTCTCCCGCACGGCTGCCCTTCAGGGCGTCATCGATCACCCCCTCTGCCGCCGCGGCCGCCGCGTCAAGGGCGCGGCGCAGATCGTCCAGCGTCTCGCAGCCGGCCTCGCGCAGCATCAACCGCGCGCCGCCCTCGGCCGGATCCTCGGGCAAGGGCCCGCCCCCGGTGAGCAGCCGCGCCACGCATTGCACGCCGCGAAAGAGCGCCGCCGCGTGACCCAGCGCCCGCGCCCCCGCATCGTCCACGAGCCCCGCCGCGCGCCCCGCCTCGATCTGCGCGGCCACCTCGCGCGCGCCCGATCCCGCGCGCAGCGCGAGGCTCTGGGCGAAAAGCTCCACATCCTGAAGCCGCCCCGGCCCGTCGCGCAGGTTCCAGCCGCCCGAGGCGGGTCGCGCCTCGGCCAGCCGCGCGCGCATGGAGGCCAGATCGGCGAGCACCGTCTCCCCGCCCGCCTTCTGCGCGATCAGCTCCCGGCGAAACGCCTCGATCTCCTCCCCCAGCCCTGGCTCGCCGGCCACCGCGCGCGCGCGGGTCAGCGCCAGATGCTCCCAGGTCCAGGCCTCGTCCTGCTGATAGGCGCGAAAGGCGGGCAGCGCCGTGGCCACCGGCCCCTGACGCCCCGAGGGGCGCAGCCGCATGTCGACCTCGTAGAGCCGGCCGTCGGGCATCGGCGCGGTCAGCGCGGTGATCAGCCCTTGGGTGAAGCGCGCATACCAGGCCCGCGCGGCCAAAGGGCGCGGCCCGTCCGAGGAATCTACGCCCGCCGAGTCGTAGATCACGATCAGGTCGAGATCCGAGGAGGAGGCCAGCCGCCCCGCGCCGAGCGAGCCCATCGCCAGCACCGACAGCCCGCGCCCGGGCGGCGGGCCGTGGCGGCGGGCGATCTCGTCGATCACCACCGGCACGAGCGCGGCGACCACCGCCTCGGCCAGCTCGGCATATTCGCGCGCGGCGGTGTTCGCGTCGATCAGCCCGCGCAGGTGGTGCACGCCGATGCGGAAATGCAGCTCCTTGGCCCAGACCCGCGCCGCCCCGAGCCGCGCCTCGTGGTCGGGCTGGCGCGCCAGAAGCTCCGCCAGCTCCGAGCGCAGCGCATCGACGCCGGGCCATTCGGCGAAGAAGCCGCCGCCGATCACCGCGTCGAGCACGCCCGAATTGCGCGACAGGTATTGCGCCAGCCCCGGCGCGGTGGCGCAGATGTCAACGATGAGCCGCGTCAGCTGCGGGTTGGCCTCGAACAGCGAGAAGAGCTGCACCCCGGCGGGCAGCCCCGCGAGAAAGGCGTCGAACTGCGCCAGCGCCTCCTCGGGGCGCGCGGCCTCCGACAGCGCCTTGAGGATCTCGGGGCGCAGCCGGTCGAAGATCTCGACCGCGCGGTCCGAGCGCAGCGCGGGATAGCCGGGCCAGCGCGCGGTCACATCTTCGCCGAACTCTGGCGCCTCGGCGCGCGCATGGCCGGGGGCGAAGAAATCCTCGGTGAGCGCGTGCACCTCCTCCAGCCGCTCGGTCAGATAGGATTTCAGCTCCGCCAGGTCGCGCCCCATGAAGGCGGCGAGCCGCTCGAAGCCCTCCTCCGATGTAGGCAGCATGTGGGTCTGCTGGTCGCCGATCATCTGCACCCGGTGCTCGACCTCGCGATGCGCGCGGTAGTGCCGGGTCAGCGCCTCCGCCGTGTCGCGCTCGATCCAGCCCGCCTGCGCCAGCCGGTCGAGCCCTTGGACCGTGCCGCGCACGCGCAAGGACGGATCGCGCCCGCCCGAGATGAGCTGGCGGGTCTGGGTGAAGAACTCGATCTCGCGGATGCCGCCCCGGCCGAGCTTCATGTCGTGGCCCGGCAGGCTGAGCGCGCCGCCAAGCCCCTTGTGATCGCGGATCTTGAGCCGCATGTCATGCGCGTCGCGGATCGCGTGGAAATCGAGATGCCGGCGCCAGACGAAGGGGCGCAGCACCTCGACGAAGCCCGCCCCGGCGGCGAGATCGCCCGCGCAGGGCCGCGCCTTGATCCAGGCGGCGCGCTCCCATGTCCGGCCGACGCTTTCGTAATACTGCTCGGCCGCGCCCATCGACAGGCAGACCGGCGTCACGGCGGCGTCGGGGCGCAGCCGCAGGTCGGTGCGAAACACGTAGCCCTCGCCGGTGATGTCGCCGATGAGGGCGGCGAGCTGGCGCGTCACCCGCACGAGAACGCTGCGCGCCTCATGCTGGTCGAGGCCCTCGTAGCGCGTCTCGTCGTAAAGGCAGATGAGGTCGATGTCCGACGAATAATTCAGCTCATGCGCGCCCATCTTGCCCATGGCGAAGAGCACCATGCCCGCGCCGCTCTCGATGTCGGCCTCGGTCATGCCGGGCAGCTTGCCGCGCGCGATCTGCGGCGCGATCAGCGTCTCCAACCCGGCCTGAAGCGCTGCATCGGCGAGCCGGGTGAGGCTGCCCGTGACCTCTTCGAGCGGCCAGGCCCCGCCCAGATCGGCCAGCGCCGCGATCAGCGCCACGCGCCGCTTGGCCTGCCGCAGCCTTGGGCCCAGCGCCGCGATCTCACGGCCCTTGAGCTGCGAAAGCTCGGCGACCACCGCCCCCTCGGGATCGGCGCAGGCGGCCTCGAGCCAGCCATGCTCGCGGCCGATCAGGCTGGCGAGATAGGGGCTGCAGCCGGCGGTGCCGCCGATCAGCTCGGCGGTGGCCGGCTCGGCCCAGCCGCAGAGCTGGCGGGCCTCGGCGGCCTTGTCGGGATCGAGGGGGCGCGGGGCGCGGCGCAGGCGCGAGGCGAGATCGGTCATGCCCGGACCGTGGCGCGCCGCGCGGGGGGCGTCAATCGCTCCACGATGCCGCCGGGGCAGGAAAAGGGCGGAAAAATGTTAAAGACCTTCACATGACCCCTTGCAGCCCGACCCGCCGCTTCCCATCTGCTGTAATGTGAAACGCATTCACATCCCACCGGCCCGAATGACGGGCCCCGTCCGCGAAGGAGTTCCTCGATGACCACGACCGACATGCCCCTGTCCCCCCGCGCTGGCCGGTCCGGGTTCAAGGACTGGCTCACCCGCAGCGAAGCCTGGCTCGACGCCCGCGGCAAACCCGCCTGGATCGCCGCCATGGTGCTGGGCTTCATCGCCTTCTGGCCGATCGGCCTCGCCCTTCTCGCCTACATGATCTGGAGCAAGCGCATGTTCACCACATCCTGCCGCAGCCGCACCGCTCGCGTCTCGCCCTTCGCGACGATGCGCTCCTCGGGCAACAGCGCCTTCGACGCCTACAAGAGCGAGACGCTGCGCCGGCTTGAAGAGGAGCAGCGCGCCTTCGAAAGCTTCCTCGAGCGGCTGCGCGAGGCCAAGGACAAGGCCGAGTTCGACCAGTTCATGGACGACCGCGCCGCCAAGGCCCGCGAGGCCAAGCGCGCCGAGAGCGATGACGACACCGACAAGGACGCCGCCTGAGCCGTCCGTCCGGGCGCGGCCCCCTCTCACCGGGGGGCCGTGTCGCTTGCCCCCGACCCCGCCCACTTGCCCGACCCTGTCCACTTGCCCGACCCCGCCCCGCATGAGAGGATCGCGAGATGACCGTGACACCGACCTTCGCCGCCCGCCTGCGCGGCCTGCCCGACCCCGAGACCAGCCCCGAATGCTACGAGGGCGTGGCGCTCAAACGCGGGCTGGCCTGGCTCGTCGACGTCACCGTGATCGCGGTGATCTGCGCGCTCTTGGTGCCGCTGACCGCCTTCGTGGGGCTGTTCTTCTTTCCGATGATGATGATGGTGGTGGGCTTCTTCTACCGCGTCGCCACCATCGCCTCCGGCTCGGCCACATGGGGGATGCGGCTCATGGCGATCGAGCTGCGCGATGGCGAGGATCGCCCGCTCGACGCCGGTCAGGCCCTTGCGCATACCGCGGGCTACGCCGTGTCGATGATGATCTTCCCGCTGCAGCTCGTCTCCGTGGCGATGATGCTGCTGACCCCGCATGGCCAGGGCCTGAACGACAGCATCCTCGCCACCACGGCGCTGCGCCGCCGCCGCTGAGCCAGCGGGCTTCGATATGGGCTTCGATCGGGGGCCTGATAGATCACGATACCCGGCGGGCGGGCGATCTGCCCCCGGGGGACTTGGCAGCTGGCCGGTCCGGCGCTAGCTTTGCTCGGGACAAGGAGCCCGAGCCCTTTCTATGCGCCATACCCTGCCCCTCGCGCCGCAGTTCTACGTGACGGCCCCGCAGCCCTGTCCCTATCTGGCGGACAGGATGGAGCGAAAGCTGTTCACCGCGCTGCAGGGCGAGCAGGCCGAAAAGCTCAATGACGCGCTGTCCAAGCAGGGCTTCCGCCGCAGCCAGAACGTGCTCTACCGGCCCTCCTGCGCCGAATGCACCGCCTGCCTCTCGGCCCGGATCGACGTGCGCCGCTTCACCCCCTCGCGCAGCCAGAACCGGGTCTTGAAGCGCAACCGCGACCTCGCGCGGCGCGCCACCTCGCCCTGGGCCACCGAGGAGCAATACGCGCTGTTCCGCGACTATCTCGACAGCCGCCACGCCACAGGCGGCATGGCCGACATGGACATGTTCGAGTTCGCCGCCATGGTCGAGGAGACGCCCGTGCGCTCGCGGCTGGTCGAATACACCGATCCCTCCGGCATCAACGACGCGCGCCACGGGCTGCGCGCGGTCTGCCTCACCGACATCCTCGATGACGGGCTGTCGATGGTCTATTCCTTCTTCGACCCGGCCGAGGAGCGCCGCTCGCTCGGCACCCATGTGATCCTCGACCACGTGCGCATCGCGCAGGAGATGGGCCTGCCTTACGTCTACTTGGGCTACTGGGTGCCCGGCAGCCCGAAGATGGATTACAAGGCGCGCTTTTCCTCGCTCGAGCTTTACCGCGGCGGGCGCTGGCAGCCGATGGGCGACCGCGACGACTACTCGGCCGAGACGCATCCGCTCTCGGTCGCGCCGATTTCGGAGCAGGTGGCGCGCATCACCCTGCCCGATACGCGCCTCGTGACCGGCGGCTAGGCACGCTCGCCGTCGATCCGGAACCAGCGATAGCCATATTTCGGCAGCGCGATCTCCTCGCCCGGCGCAAGCGGGTTGTGTCCGGCCTCGTCCGGCCCGCCGAGCAGCGCCACGAGATGACTGGCCCCGGCGATCTCGGGCGCGCAGGTCACCGGCGCGTCGGAGAGGTTGTGCAGCGTCAGCACCCGCGCGCCGCGCCATGACGACACCAGCCCCAGCACCGCCTCGGGCAGGTCTTCGATCACCTCCACCTCGCCCCAGCCGATCTCGGGGCAGGCGCGGCGCGCGCGGATCATGTGCTGCACCCGTGTGAGCAGGCTGCCGGGGCGGCCGCGCTGCGCGGCCACCGATGTCTCGTGAAAGCCGAAGGGACCGTCCTCGACCAGCGGGCGCACCGGCTCGCAATCGGCCCGCGAGAACCCGCCGCGATGCTCGTCGGCCCATTGCATCGGCGTGCGCACGGCCGAGCGTTCGGAAAGCGACAGATCCTCGCCCTGCCCGATTTCGTCGCCATACCACATCACCGGCGTGCCCGGCAGCGCGAACAAGAGCGACTGCGCCAGCGCCACCCGGTCGGTATCGCCCAGCATCGGCGCGAGACGGCGGCGCAGGCCCCGCCCGTAAAGCTGCATCTCCTCATCCGGGCCGAAGGCGGCGAAAACCTCCTGCCGCTCGTCATCGGGCAGCTTGTCGAGCGACAGCTCGTCGTGATTGCGCAGGAAGGTCGCCCATTGCGCCTGCCGGGGCGCATCCTTGGGGCGCGTGCCCAGCGCGTCGACGATCGGCGCCGCCTTTCCCCGCGCCAGTGCGAGGAAGATCTTCTGGTTCAGCGGGAAATCGAGGATGAGGTGCATCCGCTCATCGGCGCCGAACTCGCGCCCGCCGAAATAGTCGGGCGCCTTCTCGCGCTCGATATTGGCCTCGGCCAGCATGATCGCCCCCGCCCGGCGCCAGGACAGGAAATCGCGCATCTCCGACAAGAGAAGGAGCGGATCGCGGTCGGGCTCCTCGTCGAGGCCCTTGTACTCGATCAGGAAGGGCACTGCGTCGATCCGGAACCCCCAGACGCCAAGCTCCAGCCAGTAGCCCATGATCTTGAGGATCTCCTCGCGCACCGCCGGGTTGGCGATGTTGAAATCGGCCTGATGCGCGTAGAAGCGGTGCATGTACCACGCGCCCGCCTGCTCGTCCCATGTCCAGACCGCCTCCTGCACACCGGGAAAGATCACGCCTTCGGTGATGTCCTCGGGCTTTTCCTTCGACCAGACGAACCAGTCGCGGTAGGGGCTGCCCGGGTCCGATCGCGCGCTTTGGAACCACGGGTGATCGATCGAGCAGTGGTTGACCACCAGGTCGACGATCACCTTGAGCCCGCGATCGGCGGCGGCGCGGGCAAAGGAGACGAAGTCGCCCGCATTGCCGAGCCGCGGGTCGATGCCGTAGAAATCGGTGATGTCATAGCCGTTGTCGCGGTTGGGCGTGGGGTAGAACGGGTTGAGCCAGACCGCCGTCGCCCCCAGCCCCTCGATATGGTCGAGCCGGTGCGTCAGCCCCCTGAAATCGCCCACCCCGTCGCCCGAGGCGTCCATGAAGGTCTCGACATCGAGACAGTAGATCACGGCGTTCTTGTACCAAAGATCGAGCATGGGCGGCCTCCTTTGCAAGGGCAAGTTAGGCCGCGCGCCCGCCTCGGCGAGCGGGCTTTCGCATGGGCCTTGTGCCCCCTTTGCCGCAATGCGCTCCTCGGCAGGTTCCCGCGGGAACGGGGGCAAGGTCTGTCACGTTGTCGTGTCGAAGGACACAAGCGGAGGCCCGTCATGGCGCATGCGAAGAATACGGACGCCCATCCGGGCGACATCAACAAGCCCGGCTGGTTCGCCACGCTCAAGCGGGTTTATTCCGAGATCGGCGACGACCATGTCAGCCTGATCGCGGCGGGCTGCGCCTTCTACGGGCTGCTCGCCATCTTTCCCGGCATCGTCGCGGCCATGGCCATCGCGGGGCTGTTCTTCGATCCTTCGACCGTGGTGGACCAGCTGCAGTCGCTCTCGGCCTTTCTGCCGCAGGACGCTGCCGAGATCGTGCTGGGACAGGCCAAGGAGGTCGCGGGCTCCGAGGAGGGCGGGCTCGGCCTCGCCGCGCTCTTCGGCATCCTCGTGGCGATCTACTCCGCCTCCAAGGGCGTGCAATCGCTGATGGAGGGGCTCAACGTCGCCTTCGAGGCCGAGGAGACGCGCGGCGTCATCGCCTTCAACGTCCAGAAACTCCTGCTGACGCTGGGCATGATCATAGGGTTTCTGCTGATCATCGCCGTGGCGGCCCTGCTGCCTGCCGTGCTGGGCATCCTGCCCTGGGGCGAGACGACCGAGCTGATCATCAACATCGCGCGCTGGCCCATCCTGCTGGTCTTCGTGGCGCTGGGCCTTGCCATCCTCTACCGCTATGGTCCCGACCGGGGCGAAAAGAAGTGGCGCTGGATCTCGCCGGGCGCGGGGCTGGCCTGCCTCTTGTGGCTCGTGGGCTCGGTGGCCTTTGCCTTCTATGTGCGCAACTTCGGCGGCTACAACGAGACCTTCGGCGCGCTGGGCGGGGTGATCGTGCTTCTGATGTGGCTGTGGCTCTCGGCCTTCATCGTGCTGATGGGCGCGGAGTTCGACAGCGAAATGGAGCGTCAGGCCAAGCACGACCCGCAGCCCGAGGACGCCAAGGACGACCCGCTGATGGAGGACGCCCAGTCCGAGGCCGGAAAGCCCGTCGCGCAGTGATCTTTCGCGGATCGGCCCCTCGCGGGGCCGATCCTGATAACTTTGTTACGCCGAAGTCGAAAAACGCGACATTTTCTCCGCCGTTTGCGGTTGACGCCCTTGCCCGCCCGTGCATATCTGCGCGGGCGGAACGAAAGGACCGGAGAAGATGGATCTCCTTGTGGTAATCGGTGAGGATGGGCGCGTGGGCCGGTGACGGCAGGGACCATGACGGTCGACCATGCGCCCCCGGGATCACCGGGGGCTTTTTTGTACGCAAGGCGCGGCAGACAGACAGGACAAGGGCACGATGACAGGGCAGACGGAGCAAACGGCCGGACAGATGACCGGCGCGAAGATGGTCGTCCAAGCGCTCAGGGATCAGGGCGTCGACACGGTGTTCGGCTATCCCGGCGGCGCGGTGCTGCCGATCTATGACGAGCTGTTCCAGCAAAACGACATCCGCCACGTGCTGGTGCGCCACGAACAGGGCGCGATCCACGCCGCCGAAGGCTATGCTCGCTCGACCGGCAAGCCCGGCGTCGCCATCGTCACCTCCGGCCCCGGTGCCACCAACGCCGTCACCGGCCTGACCGACGCGCTGCTGGATTCGATCCCGATCGTCGTGCTTTCGGGACAGGTGCCGACCTTCATGATCGGCTCGGACGCGTTCCAGGAGGCCGACACCGTCGGCATCACCCGCCCCTGCACCAAGCACAACTGGCTGGTGAAGGAGACCGACAGGCTCGGCTCCACCCTGCACGAGGCCTTTCATGTCGCGACCCAGGGCCGCCCCGGCCCGGTGCTCGTCGACATCCCCAAGGACGTGCAGTTCGCCACCGGCAGCTATGGCGGCAAGGAAACCCGCTCGACCCGCTACGCCCCCCCGACCAAAGGCGACGGGACGGCGATCGAGGCGCTGGCACGCGCCATGGAGACGGCCAAGCGCCCGGTGTTCTATACCGGCGGCGGCGTCATCAACTCCGGCCCCGAGGCCAGCAAACTGCTGCGCGATCTCGTCGCCGCGACCGGCTTTCCGATCACCTCGACGCTGATGGGCCTCGGCGCCTATCCGGCGAGCGGCGAGCAATGGCTCGGCATGCTCGGGATGCACGGGCTCTACGAAGCCAACATGGCGATGCATGGTTGCGATCTGATGATCTGCATCGGCGCGCGCTTCGACGACCGGATCACCGGGCGGATCGACGCCTTCTCGCCCAATTCCACCCGCGCGCATATCGACATCGACCCGTCGTCGCTCAACAAGGTGATCCGCACCGACATTCCGATCATCGGCGACGTGGCCGAGGTCCTCAAGGAGCTTCTCGGGGTCTGGTCGGCGCGCGGCCGCAAGACCGACCGCGAGGGGCTCGCGCAGTGGCAGGCGCAGATCGGCGAATGGCGCGCCAAGGATTGCCTCGCCTTCCGCAACTCCGACAAGGTGATCAAGCCGCAATACGCGCTGCAAAGGCTCGAAGCCCTGACCAAGGACCGCGACCGCTACATCACCACCGAGGTGGGCCAGCACCAGATGTGGGCCGCGCAATACCTCGGCTTCGAGGCGCCCAACCGCTGGATGACCTCTGGCGGCCTCGGGACCATGGGCTACGGCTTCCCGGCCTCCATCGGCGTGCAGATGGCGCATCCGGGCAGCCTCGTGATCAACGTCGCAGGCGAGGCGTCGTGGCTGATGAACATGCAGGAGATGGGCACGGCGGTGCAATACCGCCTGCCGGTCAAGCAGTTCATCCTCAACAACGAGCGCCTCGGCATGGTGCGCCAGTGGCAGGAGCTCTTGCACGGCGAGCGCTATAGCCAGAGCTGGTCCGAGGCCCTGCCCGATTTCGTCAAGCTGGCCGAGGCCTTCGGCGCCAAGGGGATCATCTGCAAAGACCCCGCCGATCTCGACGACGCGATCATGGAGATGCTCGACTACGACGGCCCGGTGATCTTCGACTGCCTCGTCGAGAAGCACGAGAACTGCTTCCCGATGATCCCGTCGGGCAAGGCGCATAACGAGATGCTGATGGGCGAGGTTTCGACCGCGCATGCCATCGAGGCCGGCGGCGCGGTGCTGGTGTAACGGCCCCTCCCCCCGCATGGGGGGAGACGCGCCGAAACGGATTGCCAATTCCCGGCCCCCGGGGCCGGACAGGGAGAGACCCCATGCTCAACATCAAGGCCGGTTCGACCAGCCACTCCGCCTACAACCTCCGCTCGGTCTATTCCGACGTGGAGGAGCGCCACACCCTCGCCGTCATCGTGGAAAACGAGCCCGGCGTGCTGGCCCGCGTCATCGGGCTCTTCTCGGGGCGCGGCTACAACATCGAAAGCCTCACCGTGGCCGAGATCGATCACACCGGGCACATGAGCCGCATCACCCTCGTCACCTCAGGCACGCCGCAGGTGATCGAGCAGATCAAGGCGCAGCTCGGGCGCATCGTGCCGGTGCACGAGGTGCACGACCTCACCGTAGAGGGGCCGACGGTCGAGCGCGAACTGGCGCTGTTCAAGGTGCGCGGCGAGGGCGATGCACGGGTCGAGGCGCTGCGCCTTGCCGACATCTTCCGCGCCAACGTCGTCGACTCGACGCTCGAAAGCTTCGTGTTCGAGATCACCGGCACGCCCGAAAAGATCGACGCCTTTGCCGATCTGATGCGCCCCCTCGGCCTGATCGAGCTGGCGCGCACCGGCGTGGCCGCCCTGTCGCGCGGGCCGGATTCGCGGGTCTGACACGCGCCCGGCCGGGCTGACGCCGCGCGGGGCTTGCGCCCGCGCGGCCTTCCTGCCTTCTTGTGTCTTCTGAAGAGGAGAGCAGGCCATGAGCGCGCAGAAGATCATCATCGACACCGACCCCGGGCAGGACGACGCCGTCGCCATCCTGCTGGCGCTGGCCTCGCCCGAATTGGAGGTGCTGGGCCTCACCGCCGTCGCGGGCAACGTGCCGCTCGATCTCACCCAGCGCAACGCGCGCCAGATCGTCGAGCTGGCAGGCCGCGACACGCCCGTCTTCGCGGGCTGCGACAGGCCGCTGAGGCGCCCGCTGGTCACCGCAGAGCATGTCCACGGCAAGACCGGGCTCGACGGCATCGCCCTGCCCGAACCCGCATTGCCGCTACAGGACCAGCACGGCGTCGACTTCATCATCGAGACCCTGCGTCGCGAGCCCGAGAACAGCGTCACCCTCTGCCCGCTCGGGCCCCTCACCAACATCGCCACCGCCTTCGAGCGCGCGCCAGACATCATCGAAAAGGTCCAGCGCATCGTGCTGATGGGCGGCGGCTTTTTCGAGGGGGGCAACATCACCCCCGCCGCCGAGTTCAACATCTATGTCGACCCCGAGGCGGCCAAGGTCGTCTTCGCCTGCGGCCGCCCCATCACCGTTCTGCCGCTCGATGCGACGCACAAGGCGCTCACCTCCAAGGCGTGGATCGCGCAAATGCGCGGTATGGGCCGGATCGGCGAGGTGGTGGCAAGCTGGACCGATTTCTTCGAGCGGTTCGACACCGAGAAATACGGCTCCGAGGGCGCGCCGCTGCACGACCCTTGCGTCATCGCCTGGCTCTTGCGCCCCGATCTCTTCTCGGGCCGCGAGATCAACGTCGAGATCGAGACGCAGTCCGAGTTGACGCTGGGCATGACGGTGGCCGATTGGTGGGGCGTCACCGATCGCCCGGCGAATGCCCTGTTCCTCGGCGATGTCGATCGCGACGGCTTCTTTGCACTGCTGAGCGAGCGGATCGCCCGGCTCTGAACGGCGCGGTAGCGGACAAAGACGCGAGTCGGGCGAATCCGGCCCGCGAACGCTTGGATTGAGCGGGATGCGGCATAGATCGGGATGATGACCATGCACATGCCCTTCGACAACAGCTATGCCCGGCTGCCCGATCGCCTGTTCACCCGTCAGGCGCCCGTGCCGGTGGCGCAGCCCGGCTGGATCGCCCTCAACGAAGGGCTCGCGCGCGAGATGGGGCTCGATCCCGACGGCCTGCGCTCGGAGGAGGCGCTCGGCGTCTTCGCCGGCAACGCCCTGCCCGAAGGCGCCGAGCCAATCGCGCAGCTCTATGCCGGGCACCAGTTCGGCAGCTGGAACCCGCAGCTTGGCGACGGGCGGCAGATCCTTCTGGGCGAAGTGGTGGGCCCGGACGGCCTGCGCCGCGACATCGCGCTCAAGGGCTCGGGGCGCACGCCATACAGCCGCATGGGCGACGGCCGCGCCTGGCTCGGCCCGGTGATCCGCGAATACATCATGAGCGAGGCGATGCATGCGCTCGGCGTGCCGACGACCCGCGCGCTCGCCGCCGTCACCACCGGCGAGGAGGTGATCCGCGAGACCGCCCTGCCCGGCGCCATCCTGACCCGCGTGGCGCAAAGCCACATCCGTGTTGGCACGTTTCAGGTGCTCGCCGCGCGCGAGGATCACGAGGGGCTGCGCGCGCTGGCCGATCACACCATGGCGCGGCATTTCCCCGATGCCGGATCGGTGCCCGAGATGCTGGCGCAGATGGTGGCGCGGCAGGCCGGGCTGATCGCGCAATGGATGAGCCTCGGCTTCATCCACGGGGTGATGAACACCGACAACACCTCCATCGCAGGCGAGACGATCGATTACGGCCCCTGCACCTTCATGGACGACTACCACCCGGCCCGCGTCTTCTCCTCGATCGACGCGCATGGCCGCTATGCCTACGGCGCACAGCCGCAGGTGGCGCTTTGGAACATCGCGCAATTCGCCACCGCGCTGGTGCCCTTGATGCCCGACCAGCAAAAGGCCGTCGATGACTTTACCGCGATCATCAACCGCTTTGCCGATCTCTACCAGCAGGCCTGGCTCACCCGCTTCGGCGCCAAGCTTGGCCTGGCCGATCCCACGCCCGAGGACCGCGCGCTGATCGAAGCGCTGCTCACCGCGATGACCCGCGAGGGCACGGATTTCACCAATGGGTTCCGCGCCCTGGCCGAGGATGCGCCCGAGCGGACGGGGGCCGATGCGGGCTGGATCGCCGATTGGCGCGCGCGGGCGCCAAAGCCGGAGATCGCCCGCGCGGCAAACCCGGTGGTGGTGCCGCGCCTGCACCGGATCGAGGCGGTGATCGCCGCCGCCGTGGCGGGCGATCTCGACCCGTTCCACGAGATGCTCGGCGTGGTCACGCGCCCGCATGATCCCGACCCGGCTCTGCTCCCCGCCTATGCCGCACCGCCGCGATCCGAGGAAAAAGTCGACAAGACCTTCTGCGGCACGTAGAAGCGTCGGAAGCTTCGATCCAACCCGGGGTGGGCCGTCAGAGACATGCAATGAGACCGACAGAAGGCGAACTGGTGAAAGACAGTTTCGATCACACGAGCGAACAGCGCGCGGACGCCATCCGGTCGCTCGGCATCATGGACAGCGAGGACGAGGCGGATTTCGACGAGATCACCTCCTACGCCGCCGAGATCTGCGGCGCGCCGATCTCGCTCGTCACGCTGGTCAGCACCGATCGCCAATGGGCCAAATCGGCCTTCGGCACCGAGCAGCGCGATTACACCATGGACGAGTCGATCTGCTCGCACGGGCTGACCGGCCCGGATTTTCTCGAGATCGAGGACACCGCCACCGATCCGCGAACCCGCGAAAATCCGCTGGTCACCGGCCCGGACGCGATCCGCTACTACGGCGGCGCGATCCTCAAGCTGGGTGGCACCACGCCGATCGGCGCGCTGTGCATCCTCGACCGCAAGCCGCGCCGCCTGTCCGAGGAGACCAAGCGCCTGCTGATCATCCTCGCCAAGCAGGTGACCCGTCGCATGGAGCTGCGCCGCGCGCTCGCCACGCAGGAAACGCTGGCGAGCGAGGTGGATCACCGGGTCAAGAATTCGCTGCAGATGGTGACCGCTCTCGTGCGCATCCAGCGCGCCCAGGCGCGCAGCGCCGAGACGCGCGAGGCGCTGAGCGAGACGATCGACCGGCTTTCGGCCATCGCCCTGCTGCATGCCGAGCTGCACAAGGTCTCGGCCCGCAACGAGATCGCGCTGCATCAGTTCCTGCCCGACATCATCCGCCACCTCGAACCGACCCTGCCGCCGCATGTGACGATCGGGCACAGCCTGGTCCCGTTGCTGGTGCGCTCCGAGGTCGCGACCTCGCTGGCGCTTCTGGTCAACGAGGCGGTGACCAATGCCGCCAAGCACGCCTTTCCCGAAGGCGCGGGCGGCCGGATCCAGGTGACGCTGGAGATGAACGGCGAGATGGGCCGCCTCGCGGTCATCGACAACGGCGCGGGCACCGAGCTTCTGGTGGCCGATCCGGCCAATGGCGGCGGGCTGGGCCGGCAGATCATCGACGCCTCGGTGGCGCGGATCAATGGCGAGATCAACCGCAGCAGCGGCGCCGAGGGCACGCTGATCGAGGTGCGCTTTCCCGCGCCGCGCCTGCTGCCCCAAGGCTGAAGGCTGGATGGCGCCGCGGCAGGGGGCCGCGGCGCCGCCCTCGCGTCACTCGGTGACGCGCACCTCGCGCATGACGTCGGGCGCCTCGCTGACGGCGCCGTTGGGCCCCTGCCCGCGCTTGATCGCGTCGAGCACGTCGAGCCCCTCGGTCACCTCGCCCACGACCGTGTACTGGCCGTCGAGATGGCGCGCGGGCGCGAACATGATGAAGAACTGGCTGTTGGCCGAGTTCGGGTCCGGGCTGCGGGCCATGCCGACGGTGCCGCGCTCGAAGGGCAGATCCGAGAACTCGGCCTTCAGATCGTCGCGCTCCGAGCCGCCCATCCCGGCCATGCCCGGCTCGCTGCCCTCACGGCCGAACTCGACATCGCCGGTCTGCGCCATGAAGCCGTCGATCACGCGGTGGAACACCACGTCGTCATAGGCGCCCTCGGCCGCCAGAGCGGTGATCTGCTCGACATGGGCGGGCGCCACATCCTCGAACAGGTCGATCACGATCGTGCCCTCGGCCTCGCCCATGACGTCGATTTCGAGGCCGGTGGCGGCGGCGGGGCTGGCGGCGAGCGCCATCAGCACTGCGAGCTTACGCATCGGCGGCCACCTTGACGCTGATCATCCGGTCGGGGTTGGCGGGCGGCTCGCCCTTGGTGATGGCGTCGACATGCTCCATCCCCTCGATCACGCGGCCATAGACCGTGTATTGACCGTTGAGGAAATGATTGTCGCCGAAGTTGATGAAGAACTGGCTGTTGGCCGAGTTCGGGTTGGCCGAGCGCGCGGCGCCAAGCGTGCCGCGGTCATGCGGCAGCTTCGAGAATTCCGCCGGAAGATCGGGCTTGTCCGAGCCGCCGGTGCCGGCGCGGCGCGGGTTGTAGTCCTTTTCCATGTTGGCATGCTCGACATCGCCGGTCTGCGCCATGAAGCCGTCGATCACGCGGTGGAAGGCGACGTTGTCATAGGCGCCGGCGCGGGCCAGCTCCTTCATCCGCTCGACATGCTTGGGTGCAACGTCGGGGAGAAGCTCGATCGTCACCGGGCCGTCCTTCAGCTCGATGATGATGGTGTTCTCGGGGTCCTTGATCTCGGCCATTGCCGGTCCTCCTTCTGCATTGCCCCCGACATAAGGCCAGCCCGCGCGTAAGCCAATGGCTTGAGAGCCAGGCCCCCGGGCGCTACCTATCTGCCAACACGAAACGGAAAGGACGGCTCATGGGCTGGAAGACGATCGACGAGTTGGACCTCGCGGGCAAGCGGGTCCTCGTGAGGGTGGACGTGAACGTGCCCATCGAGGCGGGCCGCGTCACCGACGCGACCCGGATCGAGCGCATCCTGCCCACCGTGACCGACATCGCCGAGAAAGGCGGGCGGGTGATCCTGCTGGCGCATTTCGACCGGCCCAAGGGCAAGGTGGTGCCCGAGATGTCGCTCAAGCAGATCCTGCCCGCGCTCGAGGACAAACTCGGCCGCAAGGTGGCCTTTGCCGAGGATTGCGTGGGCGAGACGGCGCAGGCCGCAGTCGATGCGCTGGGCGACGGCGAGGTGCTGCTTCTCGAAAACACCCGCTTTCATGCGGGCGAAGAGGCCAATGACGGCGATTTCGCCGAAAGGCTCGCGCATCTGGGCGACGCCTATGTCAACGACGCCTTCTCGGCGGCGCACCGCGCCCATGCCTCGACCGAGGCGCTGGCGCGGCTCCTGCCCGCCGCCGCGGGCCGGCTGATGGCCGAGGAGCTTTCCGCGCTCGAAAAGGCGCTGGGCTCGCCCGAGCGCCCCGTGGTCGCCGTGGTCGGCGGGGCCAAGGTCTCGACCAAGCTCGATCTTCTGTCGAACCTCGTCGAAAAGGTCGACACGCTGGTGATCGGCGGCGGCATGGCCAACACCTTCCTCGCCGCCCAGGGCCTCGATGTCGGCAAGTCGCTGTGCGAGCACGATCTCGCCGAGACCGCCCGCGAAATCGCGCAGAAGGCCGCCGACAAGGGCTGCACACTGCTGCTGCCGCGCGACGTCGTCGTGGCGCGCGAGTTCAAGGCAGGTGCAGAGAGCGAGGTCGTCAAGGCCGAAGACACGCCCGCCGATGCGATGATCCTCGACGCCGGGCCCGACAGCGTCGCGCATGTCGAGATGGCGCTCGAAAACGCCAAGACGCTGGTCTGGAACGGGCCCTTGGGCGCCTTCGAGATCGAGCCCTTCGACCGCGGCACCGTCACGGCGGCGAAAAAGGCCGCCGAGCTGACCCGCGCGGGCAAGCTGGTCTCCGTCGCGGGCGGCGGCGATACCGTGGCCGCGCTCAACGCCGCCGGCGTGTCGGGTGATTTTTCCTATGTTTCCACCGCAGGAGGGGCTTTCTTGGAATGGATGGAAGGCAAGACCTTGCCGGGCGTGAAGGCGCTGGGCGCATGAGCGGCAACACGCAGATCCGCAAGGGCCATGGCGACCTCGTACCGCAAAGCCGCGGCTGGACGCTGATCACCGGGGCCTCCTCCGGCCTCGGTGTCGAGTTTGCCCGCATCGCCGCGCGCGGTGGCCGTCGGCTGATCCTTTCGGCCCGCTCCGAGGACAAGCTCGAAAAGCTGGCGTCCGAGCTGCGCGAGCGCGTCGAGGTGGTGGTGATCCCCGCCGATCTCGCCCGCCCCGGCGGCGCGGAGCGGCTGTGGCGCGAGGCCTCCGAGGGCCGCCGCATCGAGATCCTCGTCAACAACGCAGGCCTCGGGCTCAACCGGCGCTTCGGCGACGGCGGCGTCGAGGAGGCCGAGAAGCTGGTCGGGGTCAACGTCTCGGCGGCGACCGTGCTGATGCAGGCCGCCGTCGGCCACATGCGCCGCGAGGGTGCGGGCCATATCCTCAACGTGGCCTCGGTCGCGGCCTTCGTGCCCGGCCCCGGAATGGCGGTCTACCACGCGACCAAGGCTTACCTCCTGTCGCTCTCGGATGCGGTCACCGCCGAGCTTCAGGCCGAGGACAGCGACGTGGCGATCACCGCGCTCTGCCCCGGCCCGGTCGACACCGGCTTCTTCGACGCGGCGGGCATGTCCTCGGACGGCCCCTCGGGCCCGATCCGCCCGGCGCGGGCGCGCGACGTGGCGCAGGCGGGCTGGGAGGCGATGCTGGCGCGACGCCAGACGGTGGTGCCCGGCGGCATGACGCGGCTTGCGGCCTTCGCGGGCCGGGTGCTGCCGCGCGGGCTGACCGCGCGCATCGCCGGTCGGGCCTACGGCAAGGCATGATTTCCCAAGCCCCTGAGATCACGGGGCTTTGGTGGCGCTAACAGTGCCGCCCGGTGGCGCTAACAGGATTGTGAGCCGCCGGGCGGAAGCCTAACGTTTGCCGCAACGCAAACCGAAAGGCTTCCCATGCAGACCACCGACACCGTCCGCGACATCCTTCGCAACTACGAGGGCGAGACCCCCGGCGTGAAGGCCAACCTCGCCCGGATGCTGATGGCCGGCAAGCTGGGCGGCACCGGCAAGATGATCATCCTGCCCGTCGACCAGGGCTTCGAGCACGGCCCCGCCCGCAGCTTCGCGCCCAACCCCGAAGGCTACGACCCGCATTACCACTACCAGCTCGCCATCGACGCCGGGCTCAACGCCTATGCCGCCCCTCTGGGCATGATCGAGGCGGGCGCCGACACATTCGCCGGCCAGATTCCCACTATCCTGAAATGCAACAGCGCCAATTCGCTGATGTCGGGCACCGCCGGCAAGAACCAGGCCGTGACCGCGAGCGTGGACGACGCGCTGCGTCTGGGCTGCTCGGCCATCGGCTTCACGATCTACCCCGGCTCCGACTGCGCGCTCGAGATGTTCGAGGAGATCGTCGAGATGCGCAAGGAGGCCGCCGCCAAGGGCGTGGCCACCGTGATCTGGTCCTACCCGCGCGGCGAGGCGCTCGACAAGGACGGCGAGACGGCGATCGACATCGCCGCCTATGCCGCGCAGATCGCGGCGCTGATCGGCGCGCATGTCATCAAGATCAAGCTTTCGACCGATCACCTCTCGCTGCCCGAGGCCAAGAAAGTATACGAGGCCGAGAACATCGACATCTCGACCCAGGCGGCGCGGGTGCGCCACTGCGTGCAGTCGGCCTTTGGCGGCCGCCGCATCATGGTCTTCTCGGGCGGTGCCAAGAAGGGCGCGGATTCGGTCTATGACGACGCCCGCGCGATCCGCGACGGCGGCGGCAACGGTTCGATCATCGGCCGCAACTCCTTCCAGCGCCCGCGCCAGGAGGCGCTGGAGATGCTCGGCAAGCTGCAGGACATCTATCTCGGCAAGGGCTAAGGCCATCTGATCCGGGCGGCGCGGCAATCGGGCCACGCTGTTCGGCGATAAGGCGCCGGGGCGGCGGAAACGTGATGTTTCCGCCGCCTTTTCGTGGCATCATGGTTTCAGCCGCCCGACCCAAGAGGCGGCACACGAGGCACGAGTGATGTTGAAACGCACCCCTTCTCTGGGCCCCGCCCTCTACCTGATCGGCATGCTGCTGATCGGTCTCTACTTCACCTTTGCCGCCGTGCAGGGCGACTACGGCGTGTTCCGCCGGGCCGAGGTGGAAGCGGAGGCGCGGGGCCTGGAGAAGGAGCTCGCCACCCTGCGCGAGGAAGTGGCGCGGATGGAGAATCTCACCCGCCGCCTCTCCGACAGATACCTCGATCTCGATCTGCTCGACGCCCGCGCCCGCGAGGTTCTGGGCATGATCCGCGCCGACGAGATCGTCATTCGCTGACCCCGCGTCACCCCAAGCACCTTTTTTCAAAGCGCCGCGTTCCTTTTCGGGGAGCGCGGGGCTTTGCATCGCCGCATGTCGAGTTTGCCCTGTTGCATCCCCTCCAACTTCTGTAAGTGATAGTTCAAGGCTAAACTATCCGTCACAGCGCGAAGGGAGACGCCATGGCGACCCGGAAGACCTCCGACACAGGCCCCGCCAAGGGTTCCAATCCTGCCCCCAAGGGCTCCAACATCCCCGCAGAAGAGCTCAAGCACTACTACCGCGAGATGCTGCTGATCCGGCGCTTCGAGGAGAAGGCGGGCCAGCTCTACGGCATGGGGCTGATCGGCGGCTTCTGCCACCTCTACATCGGCCAGGAGGCCGTGGTGGTCGGGCTCGAGGCCGCGGCGGAAGAGGGCGACAAGCGCGTCACCTCCTACCGCGACCACGGCCACATGCTGGCCTGCGGCATGGACCCCAAGGGGGTGATGGCCGAGCTCACGGGCCGCGAGGGCGGCTACTCCAAGGGCAAGGGCGGGAGCATGCACATGTTCTCGAAGGAAAAGCACTTCTACGGCGGCCACGGCATCGTCGGCGCGCAGGTGCCGATCGGCGCGGGCCTCGCCTTCGCCGACAAGTATCTCGAGAACGGCCGCGTCACCTTTGCCTATTTCGGCGACGGTGCCGCCAACCAGGGCCAGGTCTACGAGACCTACAACATGGCCCAGCTGTGGGACCTGCCGGTCGTCTTCGTGATCGAGAACAACCAGTACGCTATGGGCACCAGCGTCCAGCGTTCGACCAAGAGCCCCTCCCTGTGGGAGCGCGGTGCCGCCTACGGCATCGAGGGCGAAGAGGTCGACGGCATGGACGTGCTGGCGGTCAAGGAGGCGGGCGAGCGCGCCGTGGCGCACTGCCGCGAGGGCAAGGGCCCCTACATCCTCGAGATCAAGACCTATCGCTACCGCGGCCATTCCATGTCCGACCCCGCGAAATACCGCTCGCGCGAGGAAGTGCAGAAGATGCGCGAGGAGCGCGATCCGATCGAGCAGATCCGGCAGGTGCTGCTCTCCGGTCAGCACGCGACCGAGGAGGATCTCAAGGCGATCGACAAGGAGATCAAGGAGATCGTCAACGAGTCCGCCGAGTTCTCCAAGGAGAGCCCCGAGCCCGCGCTCGATGAGCTCTGGACCGACATCTACGCTAAAGAAGCCCCGCAGGAGGCCTGATCCATGGCGACCGAAATTCTGATGCCCGCCCTCTCGCCGACCATGGAGGAAGGCACGCTCGCCAAATGGCTCGTCAAGGAGGGTGATACCGTCTCCTCCGGCGACATTCTGGCCGAGATCGAAACCGACAAGGCCACGATGGAGTTCGAGGCCGTCGACGAAGGCACCGTCGGCAAGATCCTCATCGAGGAGGGCACCGAGGGCGTGAAGGTCAACACGCCCATCGCCGTGCTCCTGGAGGAAGGCGAGGACGCCTCCGCCATCGACAGCGCCGGTGGCAATAAGGGCGGCGACGCCAAGACGGAAGTGAAGGAAGAGACCAAGGCCGAGGAGAAGGACACCGTCCCCGCCGATAGCCCCGCCGCCTCCTCCCCCGCCGCCGCCGCGCCCAAGCCCCCGCGCACGCCGGACTGGCCCGAGGGCACCGAAACCAAGACCACGACCGTCCGCGAAGCGCTGCGCGACGCCATGGCCGAGGAGATGCGCCGCGAGGACAACGTCTTCCTCATGGGCGAGGAAGTGGGCGAGTACCAGGGCGCCTACAAGATCTCCCAGGGTCTTCTGGACGAGTTCGGCCCCAAGCGCGTGGTCGACACGCCGATCACCGAGCACGGCTTCACCGGCATCGCCGTCGGCGCGGCCTTTGGCGGTCTGCGCCCGATCGTGGAGTTCATGACCTTCAACTTCGCGCTGCAGGCGATGGACCAGATCATCAACTCGGCGGCAAAGACGCTCTACATGTCGGGCGGCCAGATGGGCGCGCCGATGGTGTTCCGCGGCCCCAACGGCGCCGCCGCCCGCGTCGCCGCCCAGCACAGCCAGGACTTCGCCGCCTGGTTCATGCAGATCCCCGGCCTCAAGGTCGTCATGCCCTACTCCGCCGCCGACGCGAAGGGGCTGATGAAATCCGCGATCCGCGACCCCAACCCGGTGATCTTCCTCGAAAACGAGATCCTTTATGGCCGCTCCTTCGAGGTGCCGGTGATGGAGGACTTCACCATCCCGCTGGGCAAGGCGCGCATCGCCCGCGAGGGCGCGGACGTCACCATCGTCTCCTTCGGCATCGGCATGACCTATGCGCTCGAGGCGGCCGAAAAGCTGGCCGAGGACGGCATCGAGGCCGAGGTGATCGACCTGCGCACGATCCGCCCGATGGACACCGATGCGATCATCGAGAGCGTCAAGAAGACCAACCGCTGCGTCACCGTCGAGGAAGGCTGGCCGCAGGGTTCGGTCGGCGGCTACATCTCGAACGTGCTGATGCAAGAGGCCTTCGATCATCTCGACGCGCCGGTGATCAACTGCACCGGCAAGGACGTGCCGATGCCCTATGCCGCCAACCTCGAGAAGCACGCGCTGGTGACGACCGACGAGGTCGTCGAGGCAGTGCGCAAAGTGACCTACAAGTAAGGGGCGCGAGACATGCCAACGGAAATCCTGATGCCCGCGCTGTCGCCGACCATGGAGGAAGGCACGCTCGCGAAATGGCTGGTCAAGGAGGGCGACACCGTCTCCTCCGGCGACCTGATCGCCGAGATCGAGACCGACAAGGCGACGATGGAGTTCGAGGCCGTCGATGAAGGCATCGTCGGCAAGATCCTCATCGAGGAAGGCACCGAAGGGGTGAAGGTCAACACCCCCATCGCCGTGCTGCTCGAAGAGGGTGAGAGCGCGGACGACATCGACGCCTCGACCGCGCCCAAAGAGGGCGACGCCGACAGCCACGCCGAACCGGCCACGCCGAAGGCCGAGACCTCGCCCGCCAAGGGCTATGGCGACGATGGCGGCGCGGCCCAGCAGAAATCCTCGGGCGACGGCGAAGCCGCCGCCTCGGGCGGTGCTGCGCCGAAGTCGCAAGACGGCGGCCGCGTCTTCGCCTCGCCGCTGGCGCGGCGGATCGCGGCGGACAAGGGTCTCGACCTGAGCCAGATCACAGGCTCGGGCCCCAATGGCCGCATCGTCAAGGCCGATGTCGAGAACGCCAAGCCCGGCCAGAAGCCCGCCGCCTCCGCGACCGAAAAGGCCGCGCAGGAGCCCAAGGGCGACGCCGGCAAGGCCCCCGTGGCCGAGCCCGCCGCCCCCGGGGTGCAGGCGGATGCGATCCGCAAGATGTATGCCGATCGCGAGTACGAGGAGGTCAAGCTCGACGGGATGCGCCGCACCATCGCGGCCCGCCTGACCGAGGCCAAGCAGACCATCCCGCATTTCTACCTGCGCCGCGACATCAAGCTCGACGCGCTGCTGAAATTCCGCTCGCAGCTGAACAAGCAGCTCGAGGGCCGCGGCGTGAAGCTCTCGGTCAACGACTTCATCATCAAGGCCTCGGCCCTCGCCCTTCAGGCGGTGCCCGATGCCAACGCCGTCTGGGCCGGTGACCGGGTCCTGAAGCTCAAGCCCTCGGACGTGGCCGTGGCCGTGGCCATCGAGGGCGGTCTCTTCACCCCCGTCCTGCGCGATGCCGAGGCCCGCACCCTCAGCTCGCTCTCGGCGCAGATGAAGGACCTCGCCAAGCGGGCGCGCGACAAGAAGCTCGCGCCCCACGAGTATCAGGGCGGCAGCTTCGCGATCTCCAACTTGGGCATGTTCGGCATCGACAACTTCGACGCCGTGATCAACCCGCCGCATGGCGCGATCCTCGCCGTGGGCGCGGGCGTGAAGAAGCCGGTGGTGAACGACGCGGGCGAGGTCGAGGTGGCCACGGTCATGTCGGTGACGCTCTCGGTCGATCACCGGGTGATCGACGGCGCGCTGGGCGCGGAGCTTCTCAAACAGATCGCCGAGGCGCTGGAAAATCCGATGGTGATGCTGGCCTGATCGGCCGGATCACCGCCGAAAATCGCAAAGGGCCGCGCATCCGAAAGGGGGCGCGGCCCTTTTCCGTCGGCCAGACCGTCCTTTTTTGCGAGCAGGCCCGCCGGAACCGCCCCCACGACCTCGCGTTGAGCTGAAGCAATCGTGAGGGAACCCGATGACTTACCGTGACAGGCAACCCGGCCTCGGCCTGACGCTCATTGCCGCGATCGTCGCCACCGTGGCGCTGCTGATCGCCTATTTCTGGCCCGAAAGCGGCGTCTCCCGCACCACCGGCGCGGCGCTCGCGCTGTTCGGCGCCATTGCCGTCTCGGTCGCCTCGGCGTTGGTCCTGTTCAAATGGATGCCCTACTGGCTCAATCTCACGCTGAAATGGCTCTGCCTGATCGGCGCGGCGCTGACTGCGCTTGCGGCCTATTTCCTGATGCAGGACATCGCCATGTGGGCGATGATCCTCGCCACCATCGGCGCGATCTGGAACCTTCTCTCGCGCAAGGGCCATGACCGCCGGGCCGCCCTTGCCCTGCTCGCTTTGCCCCTCATGCCCCTGCCTGAGGCCCATGCGCAGGACTGGCCCGGCTTTCACGGCGATCTGCAGGCGCGCAAATACAGCCCCCTGACCGAGATTACCGCCGCCAATGTCGAATACCTCGAGCCGGTCTGGGAGGTGGAGACCGGCGATGTCTCCGACGGATCGGGCGATCTGCCGCAGACGGTCTGGTCGGCCACGCCGATCTACGCCAACGAGACGCTCTATGTCGGCACGCCCTTCTACCGCATCCTCGCGCTCGACCCCGCCACCGGGGAGGAGCGCTGGTCCTACGACAGCCAGGCCCGGCTCGAGGCGCTGACCCAGCCCGCGCTCAAGAACCGCGGCGTCACCTACTGGGAAGAGCCCGGCGCCAGTGGCGCCTGCGCCAAGCGCGTCTACATCGGCACGATGGATGCCAAGCTGCACAGCGTCGATGCCGACACCGGCCAGCCCTGCGCCGATTTCGGGCAGGGCGGCGTGCTCGACGTCAACCAGTGGAACGAGACCAACGACCGTTGGCCGCTGTCGCTCCTGCAGCCGCCCGTCGCCCATGAGGGCCGGCTCTTCATCGGCTGGGCCGGCAAGGACTGGGAAAGCGCGCAGGCCCCTCCCGGCACCGTCTTCGCCGTGGACGCCAAGACGGGCGAGCTCGACTGGACCGTGAACTTCATCCCCAAGGAGCTGTGGGACCGCACCGGCACCGCCAATGTCTGGACCCACATGACCGTCGACCCCGAGCGCGACATCATCTACATGCCGGTCTCCTCGCCAAGCCCCAACTACTACGGCGGCGACCGGACCGAGGAGCTGCCGCTGGCGACGAGCGTGACGGCGGTGGACACCAATTCGGGCGAGATCATCTGGTCGCGCCAGCTCGTCCATCACGACATCTGGGATTACGACACCGGCGCCGCGCCCGCGCTGGTGGACATAAAGCGCGATGGCCGGACCATCCCGGCGCTGGTCCAGACCTCCAAGCAGGGCATGCTCTACGTGCTGAACCGCGAAACCGGCGAGCCCGTCTACGGCATGGAGGAACGCCCCGTCCCCGCCTCGGACCTGCCGGGCGAGGTCGCGGCACCGACCCAGCCCTTCTACGACACGCCCAAGCCCACCAACACCTCCGACACATGGCCGGGCGTGTGGTGGCTCGCCGATCTGGCGAGCTTCGGCTACTGCTCGCGCACGCTGGAAAAGCTGCGCTACGAGGGGCTGTTCACGCCGCCCACCGCCGAAGGCGAGGGCACGCTGATGTATCCCGGCACGGCGGGCGGCATGCAATGGGGCGGCGGCGCGCTCGATCCGACAACCAACACCTTCTACGTCAACACCCAGAAGATCGCGCAGATTCTCAAGATGATCCCGCGCGAGGAATACGAGGAGATCGCGGGCGAGAGCGGCGCCGAGCAGGGCTATTACCCGCAAGAGGGCGTGCCTTACGGCTTCAAGCTCACCAATTTCACCACGCCCCTCGGCCTGCCCTGCTGGAAGCCGCCCTATGGCACGATCCTCGCCTATGATCTCGACACCGGCGAACAGCTGTGGGAGCGGCCCTTCGGCCAGACCCAGCAATGGGGCTTCTACGCCCCCGAAAGCTGGGGTAGCCCAACGCTGGGCGGCCCGGCGGTCACCGCCGGCGGCGTGATCTTCATCGGCGCCTCGATGGACGCGCATGTCCGCGCGCTCGACGCGGCCTCGGGCAAGGAGCTGTGGAAATGGCGGGTCGAGGCCCCGGCGGTCGCCATCCCGGCGGTCTACGAGCACGAGGGGCGGCAATATGTGAGCTTCGTCGCGGGCGGCAACCCGATCCTCAAGCCGCAGGTGGGCGATCAGCTGATCACCTTCGCGCTGCCGATGATGGAATGAGATCCCTCAGCCCGGCGGGCGCAGCGCCGTGACCATGGTTTCGGCGAAGGCAAAGCCGCAATGCCGGTAGACCCGGCCCGCCGCGCTCCCGGCATCCGCCACGATGACAGGCACCGCCCCCGGACGATGCCGCGCCGCCCATGCCACGCCCGCCGTCAGCAGCGCCGCGCAGATGCCGCGCCGCCGGTGGCTGGCCCGGGTCTCGACCGCCTGAAACCGCGCCGTGCGCGCATCCGCGAAGATGCCGAGATCGCCCACAAGCGCCGCGCCGTCGAAGGCGCCGAACCACACGCCCCGCCCCTGCGCGACCTGCCCGCGCTGCGCCGTCATGCGCCGCATGGCGAAGGGCCGGTACATCTCCTCCGCATGCCCCTCCTCGATCCCGGTCTCGATCTGCAATGCCGTCGCGCGGGCCCAGTCCTCGTCACCGTCGAGGGGCCTTGTGCACAAGCCCTCGGGCGGTGCTGCCGCCTGCAGCGGCCCGGTCAACGCAAGCACGTCACAGCCGTGGATCTCGAAGCCCATCGCGACGAGCGCCGCGTGCTGCGGTCCGGGCCGCATCTCGGGCGCGTCCCAGCCGAGCGTCACGTGGCCCGCCTGCGGAAAATCGGCCTCGAACCGTGCGATCTGGCGCGCCGGATCGATCCGCTCATCGCGAAAGATCACCATGTTGCCATACCAGAAATCGGGCTCGGCGGGGGTCCGGACGACAAAGCGATCGTGATGGGTCTCGACGCGGCTCAGCCCCGAGAGCACCATGAGATCGCTGGCAAGGCCGAGGGAGCGGATGGTCATGTCACCCCTTCGCGGCCGGTGCCGCCTTGGTCTACTCGCCCTTGAAGGTCTGGTCCATCGAGACCGAGGGCTGGGCGCAGCCCGCCTCGCCGACGATGCGCGCGGGCACGCCTGCCACCGTCTTGCAGGCGGGAATGTCCATCAGCACCACCGATCCGGCGGCGATGCGGGTGCAGTCGCCGATGCGGATGTTGCCCAGCACCTTGGCGCCCGCGCCGATCAGCACGCCATTGCCGATCTTGGGGTGGCGGTCCTGCTCTTCCTTGCCGGTGCCGCCAAGCGTCACGGAATGCAGCATGGAGACGTTGTCGCCCACCACCGCCGTCTCGCCGATCACCACCGAATGGGCGTGGTCGATCATCACCCCGCGGCCGATCCGGGCTGCCGGGTGAATGTCGACGCCAAAGGTCTCGGAGACGCGCATCTGCACGAAATAGGCGAGATCGATCCGCCCCTGCTCCCACAGCCAATGGCCGAGGCGATAGGCCTGGATCGCCTGGTAGCCCTTGAAATACATCAAGGGCTGGAGAAAGCGGTGGCAGGCCGGGTCGCGCTCATAGGTCGCGACGAGATCGGCGCGGGCCGAGTTCACCAGTTCGGGCTCCGCCCCATAGGCGCCGTCGATGATCTCGCGCAGGATCTGCGCCTGCATCTCGTCCGAAGCGAGCTTGAGCGACATGCGGTAGGCCAGCGCGCAGGCAAAGCTCTGGTGGTGCAATACGCCCGAATGGATCGCCCCGCCCATCAGCGGCTCGGCCGCGATGGCGTCCTGCGCCTCGCCTCGAATGCGGCTCCAGACCGGATCGATCTCGGTCAGCTGCGCCTGTGGTGTCGCCATCGCCATGGCCTCCTGATCCCGCGTCGCCTGATGCCCAAGATAGGGCCTTAGGGGCAAGATCAAAGCCCGAAGTCGCCGTCAAGAGCGTCGAGCAGTTGCCGCAGCGCCGCCCGCGCCTCGGGGCCCAGCGATGGCGGCAGCGGCGCGCGCGGGTATCGCAGCGCCGCCGCC
>NZ_JAMYXC010000265.1 GCF_024159025.1 Limimaricola litoreus | reverse complement strand
CGGGCTGACGCGCGATCCCGGTTGCGGTGGCGGTGCAGGGAGCTAGTCTCGCGCCCTGAACACCGCCCGCCGCCCCGAGGAGCCTGCCATGACCGCCCCCGATTTCGCCGCCGCCACTGCCGATGCCCTGCCGCTGCGGCTGGTGACGCCAGAGACGCTCGACGCCGCGCTGGAGGCGCTGCCCGAGGTGGCGCAGGGCTGGGTGCGGGCGCAGGGCTTCAGGGCGGGTGCGAGCGCGGTGCTGGCGCTGCCCGACGCCAAGGGGGGGCTGTGGGGTGCGCTGGTGGGCCTTGGCGGTGACAAGGCGCGCGCAAGGGGCCGTTTCATCGCCGCCGCCGCCGCCTCGAAGCTGCCCGAGGGGACCTATGCGCTCGATCCCTCCACGGAGCCCGCCCTCGCCGCCGAGACGGCGCTGGGCTGGCTCCTGGAGAGCTACCGCTTCGACCGCTACGCCCGGCAATCCGCGCCCAAGGCGCGGCTGGTGGCCCCCGCGGGCGTCGATGCCGACCGCATCCGCGCCATCGCGGCGGGGGAGGCGCTGACCCGCGACCTGATCAACACCCCGGCCTCGGACATGGGCCCCGCCGATCTCGAAGCCGCCGCCGCCGCGCTCGCCGAAGAGTTCGGCGCGCGCATGGCGGTGACGCGGGACGAGGAGCTGCTGGCGGGCAACCTGCCGCTGATCCACACCGTGGGCCGCGCCGCCGCACCCGACCGCGCGCCGCGCCTCATCGACATGCGCTGGGGAGATCAGGGTCCCGCGCTGACGCTGGTGGGCAAAGGCGTGTGCTTCGACACCGGCGGGCTCAACCTCAAGCCCGGCGCCTCCATGGGGCTGATGAAGAAGGACATGGGCGGTGCGGCCACCGTGCTGGGCTTCGCGCGCATGATCATGGCGCTGGGGCTGAAGATCCGGCTGCGCGTGCTGATCCCGGCGGTGGAAAATTCGGTCTCGGCCGATGCCTTCCGCCCCGGCGACATCCTCGCCTCGCGCAAGGGGCTGACGGTGGAGAACAACAACACCGATGCCGAGGGGCGGCTGGTGCTGGCCGATGCGCTGGCGCTGGGGGGCGAGGAAAGCCCCGATCTGATGATCTCCATGGCGACGCTGACCGGTGCGGCGCGTGTCGCGGTCGGCCCGGATCTCTCGCCCTTCTACACCGATGCCGACGAAGACGCGGCAGCGATCGCGGCCGCGGCGGCGCGGGTGGCCGATCCGGTCTGGCGGATGCCGTTCCACGACCCCTACGAGCCGCTGATCGAACCGGGCATCGCCGATCTCGACAACGCGCCCTCGGGCGGCATGGCGGGCTCGATCACCGCCGCGCTGTTCCTGCGCCGCTTTGCCGAGGGCACGCGCTACGCGCATTTCGACATCTATGGCTGGAACCCGAAGCCCGCCCCGGCGCGGCCCAAGGGCGGCGTCGGCATGGGGGCGCGGGCACTGCTGGAGGCGATGCCCGATCTCCTGGGGCTGGAATGACCGCGATGGACCGCCGTCTGACCCCCGCCAATGGCCGCGTCGCGGCGCTGGAACTGGCCGGGCAGGTCGCGGCCGAGCGCTACGTGCCGGGGCAGGGGGCGCGGGTGCTTTGGCCGGTGCTGGATCTGCTGGCCGCACCGGGCGGCGCGCGTGAGCGGCAGCTTCTGGCGGGCGAGGGCGTGGAGGTCTTCGAGACGCATGAGGGCTGGGCCTTCGTCCGCGCCGCGCGCGATGGCTATTGCGGCTATGTCGAAGCCGAGGCGCTGGGCGAGGCGCGCGCCGCGACCCATCTCGTCGCCACGCCCGCCACGCATCTCTATGCCGAGGAAAGCATCAAGTCGCCCGACCTCGCGCATCTGAGCTTCGGCAGCCGGATCACCGTGCTGCACGAGCGCCGCGAGCTGTTCGAGACGCCCGAGGGCTTTATCCCCAAGAAGCACCTGCGCGAGATCGACCGCCCGTTTTCGGACCCGGTGACGGTGGCGCAGATGTTCTTCGGCACGCCCTATCTCTGGGGCGGCAATTCGCGGCTCGGGATCGACTGCTCGGGGCTGGTGCAGGCGGCGCTTCTGGCGTGCGGCGTCGCCTGCCCGGGCGACAGCGACCTGCAGCAGACGCTGGGCCGCGACGTGGAAGGCGAAGCGCCGCAGCGTGGCGACCTGTGGTTCTGGAAGGGTCACGTGGCGCTGCTGGTGGAGCCGGAGACGATCATCCACGCCAATGGCCATGCCATGGCCGTGACCTACGAGGATTCGCGCAAGGCCGCGCTTCGGATCGAGGCGCAGGGCGGCGGGCCGGTGACGCACCGCCGCAGGCTCTAGGGCCTATTCGATCACCCGGAAGCGCCGCGCGTCGAAGACCTTGAGCACCTGCGTAAGGTCGTCGCCGCGCCGCAGCACCTGCCCCTCGGGGCCGATCACCGAGAACTGCCCCTGCCGGTGGCGCAGCTTGGGGCGCTTTTCGATGCGGTAGAGCGGCGTCTCGGCGGTGCGGCGAAATACGGAAAAGACGGCCAGCTCGCGCAGGGACGAGATCGCGTAATCGCGCCATTCGCCCGCGGCGACCATGCGGCCATAGACCGAGAGAATCGGCCCCAGCTCGGTCCGGTGAAAGGCGACCTGTTCGGGCAGGCGGCCGGGAAACGGCGTGGGAGGCTGCAGCGTCATGGGTTCAGAGTTACGCGCGCTTGGCGGTAATTCAAGGGTGACGGGGGTCAGCTCCAGCTGCGCCACGCGATTGCCGCGAAATCTCCGTCGGTCCGACTTGGGCGCACCGCATCCGCGCCGCGACTCGCTGGCACAAGGGGGTCAGCGGCAGGCACCCCGCCCCTTCGTGGCGATAACAGCCCCCACCTGACCCGCGGCGGGGCGGGGCCTGTTCGCGAAGCCGACCCGTCCCGCATGCGGCGCGACCGCATGCGGGACGGTTTCGGCGCCCTCTCCCCGCATCGGCTCAGCCGCAGTAGATGCGCGCGATCCGCTCCATGGCGTCGATCTCGAAATTGATCCGCTCGGGCACGAAATCCATCGTCGCCAGATCGCCGGGCCGTAAAATGCGCACCCGGCCGAGGATCAATTCGCGCTCCAGCGCGGTGGCGGGCGCGCCGACAAGCGGCTGCCGGGCCTCGGCGCCGCAGCTGCCGGGATCGGCCGGGGCGGGGCGTGGATCGGGGGCCCGCGCGACGGGCGCGCAGGCGGCGAGCATCAGGGGGAGGATCAGGTATCGCATGAGGCCGAGCCTGACCTGCCGCGCGGCCCCGCACAAGTGGTGCGCGAGGGGTCCGGCTCATTGGTCCGGCCCATTGATCTCGCCCGCGCTTTCCGCGACCCTGCCGGCCAAAGCGCGCCGCGCCCCGGCGCGCACCATCACGGAGGTCCTCCCATGCGCACACGTGCCGCCGTCGCCACCCAGGCCGGAAAGCCCCTCGAAATCATGGAGGTCAACCTCGAAGGCCCCAAAGCCGGGGAGGTGATGGTCGAGATCAAGGCCACCGGCATCTGCCATACCGACGAATTCACCCTTTCGGGCGCCGATCCCGAGGGGCTGTTTCCCGCCATTCTCGGCCATGAGGGCGCGGGCGTGGTGGTCGAGGTGGGCGAGGGCGTGACCTCGCTCAAGAAGGGCGATCACGTCATCCCGCTCTACACGCCCGAATGCCGGCAATGCCCCTCCTGCCTGAGTCAAAAGACCAACCTGTGCACCTCGATCCGCAGCACCCAGGGGCAGGGTCTGATGCCCGACGGCTCCTCGCGCTTCTCGACGCTCGATGGCGAGCCGATCCTGCATTACATGGGCTGCTCGACCTTCGCCAATCACACGGTCCTGCCCGAGATCGCGCTCGCCCGCGTGCGCGAGGACGCGCCCTTCGACAAGATCTGTTACATCGGCTGCGGCGTCACCACCGGGGTGGGTGCTGTGATCAACACCGCGCAGGTCGAGATCGGCTCGACGGCGGTGGTGTTCGGGCTGGGGGGCATCGGGCTCAACGTGATCCAGGGGCTCAGGCTCGCGGGCGCGGACATGATCATCGGCGTCGATCTCAACGACGACAAGAAGGAATGGGGCGAGCGCTTCGGCATGACCCATTTCGTCAACCCCAAGGAGATCGACGGCGATATCGTGGCGCATCTCGTGAACATGACCAAGCGGCGCGGCGACCTGATCGGCGGGGCCGACTACACCTTCGACTGCACCGGCAATGTCACCGTCATGCGCCAGGCGCTCGAATCGGCGCATCGCGGCTGGGGCGTCTCGGTGGTGATCGGCGTGGCGCCCGCGGGGGCCGAGATCTCGACCCGTCCCTTCCAGCTGGTGACGGGCCGCACCTGGAAGGGCACGGCCTTTGGCGGAGCGCGCGGGCGCACCGATGTGCCGAAGATCGTGGACTGGTACATGGAGGGCAAGATCGAGATCGACCCGATGATCACCCATCAGCTCAAGCTCGACGAGATCAACAAGGGCTTCGACCTCATGCATGCAGGCGAGAGCATCCGCTCGGTCGTGGTCTATTGAGGCGATGACTTCGAGGCCCGGCTTGACGCCGGGCCTTGGGGGCGCGATGGGCGATTGACCCGCAACAGGAGGCCCGAGATGCCCGAGACCCGTCCGCTCTATGCCGTGCTGATCGACGCCGACAACATCCCCGCGCGCTTCGCCAAGCCGATCCTCAAGGAGATCACCTCCTTCGGCGAGCCGGCGCTGCGCCGCGTCTATGGCGACTGGTCGGCCGACCGGCTCAAGGGCTGGGCCGACAACGTGCGCGCGCTGGGCCTCGTCGCGCATCAGGAGACCGCCAACACCAAG
Organism: Limimaricola litoreus; assembly: GCF_024159025.1. Lineage (GTDB taxonomy): Bacteria > Pseudomonadota > Alphaproteobacteria > Rhodobacterales > Rhodobacteraceae > Limimaricola > Limimaricola litoreus. The sequence goes on along the minus strand of NZ_JAMYXC010000265.1, from coordinate 23,831 downwards.
GGCAAGAACGCCTCCGACATCGGCCTCGTGATCGATGCGATGGACATCCTGCACACGGGGCGCTTCGACGGCTTCGTGCTGGTTTCGTCGGATTCGGACTTCACGGCGCTCGCCAACCGCATCCGCGAGCAGGGGCTCGACGTGATCGGCATCGGCGAGGCCAAGGCGCCCGAGAGCCTGCGCAACGTCTGCAACCGCTTCGTGCTGATCGAGAACATCATGGACGAGCCGGTGGCCGCCCCCAAGCCGGGCCAGCCGGAGGCCGAGGGCGAGGCACCTGTCGCACCCGCGGGCAAGAAGCCGCCGCTGGAGGCCGTGCCGTTGATCCTGCGCGCGATGGACAAGATCGAGCAGGACGACGACGAGTGGTACCCGCTGGGGCCGATCGGCCAGTACATCACCGCCGACAACCCCGATTTCGACGTGCGCAGCTATGGCAAGCGCAAGCTGTCGGATCTCGTGCTCGATCTCAAGCGCTTCGAGACCCGCAAGCAGGGCAACCAGCTTCAGGTCCGGCGCAAGGACTGAGCGCCGCGCGGGGTTGCGGGATCGGGCCGGGCGGGTAAATTGGAATCGTTCTAAAAAGGAGCGTTGCCATGATTCCCGGCCTGCCCTCGCGTCGCCGCTTCTCGGATCTGAGCGAGCAGGAGATCCTCGCGCTGGCAATTTCCTCCGAGGAGGACGACGCGCGGATCTACCGGCTCTATGCCGAGCGGCTGCGCGCGGATTTCGCGGCCTCGGCGGCGGTCTTCGACGGCATGGCCGCCGAGGAGGACGACCACCGCCGACAGCTCATCGCGCTGCATCGCGACCGCTTTGGCGAGGTGATCCCGCTTTTGCGGCGCGAGCACGTGGCAGGGTTTCACGCCCGCCGCCCGGTCTGGCTGATGGAAAACCTCGGGCTGGAGACAATCCGCGCGCAGGCCGCGCAGATGGAGCGCGAGGCGGGCGCCTTCTACGCCCGCGCCGCCGCCCATGCGCGCGATGCCGCGACCCGCAGGCTTCTGGGCGATCTCGCCGCCGCCGAGGCCGGGCACCAGGAGACGGCGCAGGCGCTTGAGGCGGAGCACCTCACCGATGAGGCGCGCCACGACGAGGACCACGCGGCAAGGCGGCAATTCGTGCTGACCTATGTGCAGCCGGGCCTCGCGGGGCTGATGGACGGCTCGGTCTCGACGCTGGCGCCGATCTTCGCCACCGCCTTCGCCACGCAGGACACGCACACGACCTTTCTCGTCGGGCTGGCCGCCAGCGTCGGCGCGGGCATCTCCATGGGCTTCACCGAGGCCGCCTCGGACGACGGGCAGCTTTCGGGCCGCGGCTCGCCCGTCAAGCGCGGGCTGGCCACCGGCATCATGACGACCGTGGGGGGGCTGGGCCACGCGCTGCCCTACCTCATCCCGCATTTCTGGACCGCGACGATCACCGCCATCGTCATCGTCTTTATCGAGCTCTGGGCCATCGCCTGGATCCAGAGCCGCTACATGGACACGCCGTTCTTCCGCGCCGCCTTTCAGGTGGTGCTGGGCGGGGCGCTGGTCTTTGCCGCGGGCGTGCTGATCGGCGGCGGGTGAGGCGGGTTGCGCCCGGTTCCGGCTTTGGCGAAACTGCCCCTTCGCAGGGGGAGGGCGCGATGAGAGACGAGACCGGAACCTACAGGCCGACCGCGCTGCCGCGCCGCCCCGCGCTGGACGATGCGGCCATGCAGGCGGCGGCCCGCGCGCATCACGACGCCATGGCATCGCGCCACAGCGTGCGCGACTTTTCCGACCGCCCCGTGCCGCGCGCGGTGATCGAGACCGCGATCGCCACCGCCGGGCGCGCGCCGTCGGGCGCCAACCAGCAGCCTTGGCACTTCGTGGCGATCTCGGACCCGGCGATGAAGGCCAAAATCCGCGCCGCCGCCGAGGAGGAGGAGCGCGTCTTCTACGGCGGCGGCGCGCCCGATGAATGGATCGCCGCGCTGGAGCCGATCGGCACCGGCGCCTCCAAGCCGCATCTCGAGGTCGCGCCCTGGCTCATCGTGGTCTTCGGCCAGCGCTGGGGCACGCGCGAGGACGGCTCGCGCTACAAGCATTACTACGTGCCCGAAAGCGTCGGGCTGTCCACCGGTTTCCTGATCGGGGCGCTGCACCTGTCGGGGCTGTCGGTGCTGACCCATACGCCGAGCCCGATGAAGTTCCTCACCGATCTGTGCCGGCGGCCCGTGGCCGAAAAGCCGGTGATGATCCTCGCGGTGGGCCACCCCGCCGCCGATGCCACCGTTCCGGCCGCGGCCCGGATCAAGAAACCGCTCGAAGAGATCCTCACCGTGATCTCGGAGAATATGGAGACGACATGAAGACGATCAGCGAAAACACCTGTTTCGGCGGCGTGCAGGGGGTCTATTCCCATGCCAGCGAAGCGACCGGCACCGAGATGACCTTCGGCCTGTTCCTGCCCGTCGAGGCGCAGGAAGGTCCGGTGCCGGTGCTGTGGGTGCTGTCGGGGCTGACCTGCACCCATGAGAACGCGATGACCAAGGCCGGCGCGCAGCGCTGGGCCGCCGAGCAGGGCATCGCGCTGGTCTTTCCCGACACCTCGCCGCGGGGCGAGGGCGTGGCCGATGACGACAGCTTCGACATGGGGCAGGGCGCGGGGTTCTACCTTAACGCCATCGAGGACCCCTGGGCCAGGCACTACCGGATGTGGGACTACGTGGCCGAGGAACTGCCCGCCCTGCTCGAAGGGCAATTCGCCATCGACGAGGCGCGCCAGTCGATCACCGGCCATTCCATGGGCGGGCACGGCGCGCTGACCATGGCGATGCGGCTGCCGGGGCGCTACCGCTCGGTTTCGGCCTTCGCGCCGATCTGCCACCCGACCCAAAGCGACTGGGGCCGGCGCCAGTTCACCGCCTATCTGGGCGCGGACGAGGCCGCATGGGCGCGCCACGACGCCACGCTGCTGATGACCAAGACCGGCTTCGACGGGCCGCTTTTGATCGACACCGGCACCGCCGACCAGTTCGGCGACAAGCTCGGCACCGAGGCTTTTGCGAAGGCCATGGCCGAACGCCGCCAGCCCGGCACGCTGCGCCTGCAGAAGGGCTATGACCACAGCTATTTCTTCGTCTCCTCCTTCATGGAGGATCACGTCGATTTCCACGCGCAGGCGCTCTGGTCATGATCTATGTCGATGCCGATGCCTGCCCGGTGAAGGCCGAATGCGAGACGGTCGGCACGCGCCACAAGGTCAAGGTCGCCATCGTCTCGAACGGCGGGCTGCGCCCGTCGCAGAACCCCTATGTCGAGACCGTCATCGTCCCCGAGGGGCCCGATGTGGCGGACATGTGGATCGCCGACCGGGCCAAGAGGGGCGACGTGGTGATCACCAATGACATCCCGCTCGCGGCGAAATGCGTGGAGGCCGGGGCGCAGGTGCTCAAGCACAATGGCGAGCCTCTGACCGGGGCCAATATCGGCAACGTGCTGGCCACCCGCGATCTCATGGCCGATATCCGCGCCGCCGATCCGTTCCGGCAGGGCGGCGGAAAGGGCTTCACAAAGGCCGATCGCTCGCGCTTTCTCGACGCGCTGGAGCGGGCGCTGCGCAAGGCCGGGACGGAAGGAGCAGGGTCATGAGCGTCGAAGCGGTGGTGTTCGACATCGGCAACGTGCTGATCGAGTGGAACCCCGAACGGGTCTATGACGCCGAGATCGGTCCGGAGCGGCGGGCCAAGTTGTTCGCCGCCGTCGATCTGCACGGCATGAACGAGAAGGTCGATCTGGGCGAGAATTTCCACCGGCAGGTCTCGACATTGGCCCGCGCGCATCCCGAGCGTGCCGCCGAGATCATGCTCTGGCACGATCGATGGATCGAGATGGCAAGCCCCGAGATCCCGCGCTCCGGGCGCCTTCTGCGGGCGCTCAAGGGGCGGGGTATCCCCGTCTTCGCCCTGTCGAATTTCGGGGTCGAAACCTTCGAGATCGCCCGCGCGCATTACCCGGTCTTTTCGGAGTTCGACGCGCTCTTCGTCTCGGGCCATCTGCGTATGGCCAAACCCGATGCGCCGATTTACGAGCGGCTTGAGCGCGAGACCGGCGTGGCGCCGGAGCGGCTTCTCTTCACCGATGACCGCAAGGACAACATCGCCGCCGCGCAGGTGCGCGGCTGGCGGACCCATCACTTCACCGGGCCCGACGGGCTGGCCGAGAGACTGGTGGCCGAGGGGCTGCTCACCGCCGAGGAGGCCGCATGACCGAGATCGTCCCCTTCGAGGCCGAGGCCAAGCTCGACTGGATCGCCATGGCCCGCGCGATCGAGGCGGGGCACGATCTGCCGCCCGCGCAGGTCACCGACACCTTCCTCTACCGGGGCGATGACACGCTGCTCAACCGCTCCGCCTGGATCGAGGGGCTGGGGATCGCCGTGAAGGTCGCGACGATCTTTCCCGGCAACCAAGGCCCGAGCGTCAATGGCGCGGTGAACCTTCTGTCGGACACGGATGGCACGCTGGAGGCGGTGGTGGATTTCCATCTCGTCACCAAGTGGAAGACCGCCGCCGACAGCCTCTTGGGCGCAATGAAGCTGGCGCGGCCCGACAGCCGGGAGATCCTGATCGTCGGCGCGGGCAACGTGGCCTCGTCCCTGCGCGAGGCCTACGGCGCGGGTTTTCCCCAAGCGCGCTTCACGGTCTGGAACCGCTCGCGCGAAGGCGCGGAGCGGCTGAAGGCGCGGCACGCGGATATCGAGATCGCCGAGGATCTCGAACAGGCCGTGGCCCGCGCCGACATCGTCACCTGCGCGACCATGGCGAAGGCGCCGGTCGTGCGCGGCGACTGGCTGCGCCCCGGCGCCCATCTCGACCTGATCGGGGCCTTCACCCCGCAGATGCGCGAGGCCGATGACAGGGCGTTGCAGCGGGCGCGGATCTTCGTGGATGCGCGCGCCACAACGCTCGATCACATCGGCGAGCTGAAGATCCCGCTGGAGGCGGGGGCGATCGCGCGCGAAGACGTGGTGGCGGAGTTCTCGGAGCCGGAGCTGTTCCGGCGCGAGAGCGACGAGGAGATCACGCTGTTCAAGAACGGCGGTGGCGCGCATCTCGACCTGATGGTGGCGCGGCATATCCTCGACCGCTGGCGCTCGGCCTGAAGCGCTGCAGGCCTAGTCGGCCAATCCCGGCTCCTCCAGAAGCGTCCGGCCTGCACGGTCTTCGACCTCGATCACCCATAGGTCGGGATCGAAGCGCCGTTGCTTCTCGATGCTGGCATCGACCTCGGCCTCGTCCCCCTCGGCGAGCACGATCCATGTCCGCGCCCCGCTCATCAGGTCGAGGCTGCGCTGATGGAGCCGCGCTTGCCCGTCGAGCGTGTTGGACTTCACCAGCACCGCGCCTGCCGTCTCGTCGCCCTTCGCTGTGACGAAGACGGGGATGTCATGCAGCCTGAGCCGCGCGAGATAGGCCGAGACCCAGATGCCCGCGGCGAGCCGTGGTTCAGCCATTGCCGTCCTTGAAATCGAGCCCCATCTCGGAATAGCGCTCGCGCTCTTCGAGCCAGTTGGGCCGCACCTTCACCTGCAAGAAAAGGTGCACCTTGCGGCCGAGGAACTCCGTCAGCTCCTCGCGCGCGGCCTTGGAGACCGACTTGATCGTCTCGCCGCCCTTGCCGAGCACGATGCCCTTGTGGCCTTCGCGCGCGACATAGATCATCTGGTCGACCCGGGCCGAGCCGTCGTCGCGCTCCTGCCAGCTCTCGGTCTCGACCGTCAGCTCGTAGGGCAGCTCCTGGTGCAGCCTGAGCGTCAGCTTCTCACGCGTCATCTCGGCGGCGATCATTCGCAGCGGCAGGTCGGCGAGCTGGTCCTCGGGGTAGAGCCAGGGGCTTTGCGGCATCTCGGCACCGAGCCATGCCTTGAGATCGGCGGCGCCATGGCCGCGTTCGGCCGAGATCATGAAGGTCTTCACGAAGGGATGCGCGTCGTTGAGCTCCTGCGTCAGCCTGAGCAGCACCTCGGACTTCACCTTGTCGATCTTGTTGATGGCGAGTGCGACGGGCTTGCGGCCAAGCCGGTCGGGCAGGGCTTCGAGGATCGCCTTCACGCCGTCGGTGATGCCGCGATGCGCCTCGACCAGCAGCACCACCATGTCGGCATCGGCCACGCCGCTCCATGCGGCAGCGACCATGGCGCGGTCGAGCCTGCGGCGCGGGCGGAACAGGCCGGGCGTGTCGACGAAGACGATCTGGGCGCGCCCCTCCATCGCGACGCCGCGGATGCGGGCGCGGGTGGTCTGCACCTTGTGGGTGACGATCGAGACCTTGGCCCCGACCATGCGGTTCAGAAGCGTCGACTTGCCGGCGTTGGGCTCGCCGATCAGCGCGACATAGCCGGCGCTGGTCGGGCCGTCCGTGTCGTCGCCGCCCACCGGCGCGCCGGGCAGGCCGTCCTCGTGCAGCGCCTCGGGCGTCTCGCCCTGAGCGGCACCCGTCGTCTCGTCGCCCTTCGGCGTCTCGTCATGCTCGCTCATTCGCTCACCCGTTTGAGTAGCGCGGCTGCCGCCGCCTGTTCCGCCTGCCGCTTCGACCCGGCGGTGGCGCTTTCCGACGGCCCCGAGGCCAGCGTCACCTCTATCGTGAAGACCGGCGCATGGTCCGGGCCCTCGCGTCCCGTCTCGGCATAGGCGGGTGGCGGCTCGCCGCGCGCCTGCGCCCATTCCTGCAGCGCCGTCTTTGGGTCGCGCGCGTCTTCCTCGACCCGGTTGATCCGGTCGCCCCAGACATGGCGCACCACCCGGCGCGCCGCCTCGAAGCCCGCGTCGAGATAGACGGCGGCGATCACCGCCTCCATCGCATCCGCGAGCAGCGCCTCCTTGCGGCGCCCGCCCGATTTCATCTCGGACCGGCCCAGCCGCAGCACCGCGCCGATCTCGATCTCTCGCGCCACCTCGGCGCAGGTCTCGCGGCGCACCAGCGCGTTGAAGCGCGGGGCGATCTGCCCCTCGGTGGCGTTGCGGTCCGCATCAAGCAGCGCCTCGGCCATCACGAGGCCCAGCACCCGGTCGCCGAGGAACTCCAGCCGCTGGTTGTCGTCGCGCATCGGCCCGGAGATCGAGCCATGGGTAACGGCGCGCGACAAAAGCTCGGGACGCGAGAACTCGTGCCCCAGCCGCCCCGCGAAGGCGCGCAGTTCGGCCGAAAGCTTCACTCGACCGCCTTGAAGAAACGATCCGACCGCCAGGTCCAGAAGGCCAGCATCGAGCGCCCGGCGGAGGAGAACATGATCCGGTCGGCCCGGCCCACGAGATCCTCGAAGGGGACGAAGCCCACGCCGCGCGCGTTTTGCGGCACGCGGCTGTCGGTGGAGTTGTCGCGGTTGTCGCCCATGAAGAACAGGTGCCCCTCGGGAACGGTGTAGACGCCGGTATTGTCGGACGACTGGGTGCCGATGTCGAGGATGTCGTGGCTGCGGCCATTCGGCAGCGTCTCGGTGTAGCGGGTCTTTTCGCAGGTGGCGCCCATGCCGACCGCGCCGTTGCGGCAGCGCGGCAAAAGCCCCTGCGGCCCCTGGCGCTCCATCACCTCGATGAAGGTACCCGCGGGCTCCATGCCCACCGCCTCGTCATTGATGAAAAGCCGCCCCTCGCGGACCTGGATCCGGTCGCCGGGCAGGCCGATGGCGCGCTTGATGAAATCCTCGCCCGTCACCGGGTGACGGAACACCACCACGTCGCCGCGCTCGGGGTACTCGCCCCAGAGCCGGTCGTTGTCGCCCTTGGCCCAGCCGCAGACATCCTCGGCCGAGATGTCGACACCGAGCGAGGCCAGGCGCACCGAGGGGCACGACGCGTAGGAGTAGCCATAGGCCATCTTGTTGACGAAGAGGAAATCGCCGATCAGCAGCGTGTCCTTCATCGAGCCCGAGGGAATCCAGAAGGGCTGGAAGAACAGGGTGCGGAAGATGCCCGCGATCAGCAGCGCCCAGAACACCGTCTTGACGGTTTCCCAAACGCTGTGGACGAAGCCCTGCTTCTCGGTGTCGGATCTGCTGGCCATGCGGAACGGTCCCTCGGGGTTTCGGGGCTACATGCGGGGGGCGGGGGGATTAGTCAAGGAATCCACCAAGCCCGCCCTCTAGCGCGCGCGAAACCGCAAGACCAGCCCCGTGACCCTCGATGGCCTTCGAGCGCGCATCGCCGCGCGGTTCAATGCCCCGTCAGCGGCCGCGCCTCGATCACCACGAAGGCCTGCGCCCAGGGGTGATCGTCGGTGAGGGTGACATGGATGATCGCCTCGTGACCCGCCGGTGTCATGGCGTCGAGGCGCTCCCTGGCCCAGCCCGTGACCTCCATCACCGGCTGCCCGGTGCGCAGATTCGACACCGCCATGTCCTTCCAGGCGATGCCCATGCGAAGCCCGGTCCCCAGCGCCTTGGAGCAGGCCTCCTTGGCGGCCCAGCGCTTGGCATAGGTGCCCGCCACATCGCGCCGCCGTTCGGCCTTGGCCTGTTCGATGTCGGTGAAGACGCGGTTGCGGAACCGGTCGCCGTGGCGCTCCAGCACGCCGGCGATGCGGTCGATATTCGCGAGGTCGGTGCCGATGCCGAGGATCATGCGCTTTGGGTAGCGATTGGCAGGGGCCGAGGCAAGCCGGGGCGCGGCGGACGTGAAAACGCCGCCCCCGGGCAGGGGACGGCGCTTTCGGAACCGAAAAAGACGGTGGATCAGGCGGCGTGGCGGGCCTTTTCGGCGCGCGCCTCGGAAAGCGCCTTTTCCACGTCGGCCCGCTGGCTCGACAGGAAGCTCCACTCCGGCTTGCCGGCGGTCTTTTCGAGGGCGTCGTCATAGAGCTTCAGAAGCTGCTCTTCGCCATTGATGATCTCGTCGTAGACCGCCTCGTCGTTGCCGGTCAGCGAATCCTTGAGCGAGAGCCAGCCGCGATGCGCGGCGGCGGTGGTCGAGCCGCTTTCGCTCACATCGACGCCCTCGGCGCCGAGCTGGCGGTGGATCACGGTGTGGAACTGCTCGCGCTCGGCGATGCGGCGGTCGAAGAAGCCGACGAAACCGCGCTCGTCCTTCACTTCCTCGCGCGAGCGCTTGTAGCCGTCGCGGCTGTCGATGACGCGGGTGTGGAGCTTCTTGATGGTGTCGAGATGGTCGGCCATAAATGCCTCCTTGAATGGTGGATGCCCCTTTGGGGGCCGCTTGTGGATACAACGCGCAAGCCGGGTGATCGGTCCGTGATTCGAGTGCGTTTTTTCGACGATTCCCCAATGAAAAAAGGCGCCCGGTGATCCGGGCGCCTTTCGAGGCGAAGCCTTTGATACGGCTTAGTTCGTGATGGTGTCGGTCGCGTCGGTGGCGGTGTCCGTGACGCTGTCGGCGGTGTCGGTGGCGGTGTCCGTCACGCTATCGGCAGCATCGGTGGCGGTGTCGGTCACGCTGTCTGCGGCATCGGTCGTGGTGTCGGTCACGCTGTCAGCCGCGTCGGTGGCGGTATCCGTGACGCTACCGGCCGCGTCGGTGGTAGTGTCCACCGTGTCGCCGAGCGTATCGGTCGCGTTGCTCATGTCACTGTCACTCAGGCCCGAGGTGTCGATGCCGTTCTCGGCGGCCTGTTCTTGCGAGATGGTGCAGACGCTTTCGTCGGTGCCGGTGAAGTCCTGCGCGATCACGTTGGCGTCGACGTCGCAGACATTGGCGGCCACGCCGATCGGGGCCTGCACGGTGTTGCCGTCGAGCGAGAGGTTCACGAGGCCGTTCTGCTGGCCATTGTTGCCCTCGGCGCTGTTCGAGCCGTTCGATTGGATGCCGTTCTGCGCGGCGGTCTTCTGGTCGATCTCGCAGGCGGTCTCCTCGGAGCCTACGAAGTCGCTCGCCAGCACGTTCACGTCGAGGTCGCAGACATTGGCGGCGACATCGACGGGCACCTGCACGGTGTTGTCGTCGACCGAGACGTTGACGAGGCCTTCCTGGCCTTGGGCGAAAGCGCCCGAAGCGGCAACGGTGAGCGCGGTGGCGGCGACGAGGCTCTTGGACTTCATGAACATAATCGTTCCTTCCTCCAGTGTTGATGACCGGCCGGGCAGGGGGGTGAGTGGGCCCGGCCGGTCTTGGAGGGCAGAACGGCAAGCGCGGGCGCATGTTCCGGGGTCGTCTGGCGCGGGAACCGCGGCACCCCGATCCTGTGCGGAAATTCGCTGCCTTGTCGGCAAATCCTTGCGAGATCGGCGGTTTAGCCCGTGACGGCGAAAATCGTGATCGCGGGCGGAGGGAACAAGCCTAGCGCATCACCCGTCGCGCGGCCTCCATCCGGCGGCGCATCTCGGCGATGGCCGGAGAAAGCCCGCGAAAGATCGCCTCGCCGATCAGGAAATGACCGATGTTGAGCTCGCGGATCTCGGGCAGCCCGGCGATGGGGCCGACCGTGTCATAGGTCAGCCCGTGACCGGCATGGACCTCCAGCCCGAGATCGTGGGCATGAGCAGCCATCTCGGTGATCCTGGCAAGCTCCGCGTCGCGCGTGGCGACATCACCCGCGGCATGGGCGTCGCAATAGGCGCCGGTGTGCAGCTCCACCACCTGCGCACCGATGCGCGCGGCGGCGTCGATCTGCGCAGGCTCGGCGGCGATGAAGATCGACACCCGGCAGCCCGCCTCGCGCAAAGGCGCTATGAAATGCGCCAGCCGGTTCTCGTCGCGCGCCACCTCGAGCCCGCCCTCGGTGGTGCGCTCCTCGCGCTTTTCGGGAACGATGCAGACGGCATGGGGGCGGTGGCGCAGGGCGATGGCCTGCATCTCCTCGGTGGCGGCCATCTCGAAATTGAGCGGCAGCTTCAGCGCCGCCATCAGCGCCTCGATATCGGCATCCGAGATGTGGCGGCGATCCTCGCGCAGATGCGCGGTGATGCCGTCGGCGCCCGCCTCCTCGGCCAGCTTGGCGGCCCGCACGGGCGAGGGGGTGTCGCCGCCGCGCGCGTTGCGCACCGTGGCCACGTGGTCGATGTTCACGCCGAGTCTGAGGTCCGTCATGGGCAGGTCTCCTTCGGGCCGCAGCCTATCCCGGACCCGGCCCCTCGTCAGCCGCGGATTCGGGGTTTTTTCCCAGGGCCTGCAGCTTGGTGCGCAGCTTGCGGCGGCGGCGGTTCTGATAGGCCGCGATCACGGGCACGAAGAGCCAGTAGCAGGCGAAGGCCGAGATCAGCCCGGGCAGGATGCCGCCCACGAGATAGGGCAGGAAGACCTGGTGGTAGAACAGCCCCAGCCCGTGCCAATCGGCGCGGTCCGGGCCGAACAGCGCACCGAAATTGTGCCACAGATCCTCGCCCGCGGCGGCGAACTTGCCCATGAGCGAGGTCTCGATCCCGCGTCCCGGCGGGTGCCCCATGATGAAATGGCCGGTCTGCAGCGCCACCACGCCGATCGGCACATAGGTCAGCGGATTGCCGAAGAAGGTGCCCAAGAGCGCGGCGAGCATGTTGCCCCGGCCGATCTTGGCAAAGACCAGGGCGATCACGAAATGCAGCCCGTAGAACGGCGTCCAGCTGGCCAGCACGCCGGCAAAGATGCCGCGGCCGATCTTCTCGGGCGTGTCGGGCAGGCGCTGCAGCCGGTGCTTGACGTAGCCGAAGGCGCGGCGCCAGCCGCCGCGCGGATAGAGGACCTCGGCCACCGCGCGGCCCACCGATCGCCTGTCGCGCCGCTTGAAGACCACCGCGCCCCCGATCAGCCCTCGGCCGGAGCCGAGGACGCCTGATGCTGGGGCTGGGATTGCGGCAGGGCGCGGGACGGGTCGCGGTGCCGTTCGATCGAGGAGACGTGGCTCTCGGCCTCGAGCGCGGTCATCACCCGGTGCAGATGCTCCGCGTCGCGCAGGTCGATGTCGACGAGGATGCGGTAGAAATCGGGCTTGCGGTCGAGAAAGGTCATGTCGGAGATATTGGCCGACTGCTCGCCGATCAGCGTGCAGATCCGCCCCAGCACGCCCGCGTCGTTGGTGAGCGTCAGGTCGAGGCTGACGGTGTTGACGGCGGCGTGGGTGCCCTCCTGCCAGCGCAGATCGACCCAGCGTTCGGGCTGCTCCTCGTAATGGGCCAGCGCAGGGCAGTCGATGGCATGGATCACCACGCCCTGGCCGCGAAAGGTGATGCCGACGATCCGCTCGCCCGGCACCGGCTGGCAGCAGGGCGCACGGCGAAAGCTCTGGCCCGCGGCGAGGCCGGCGACGGCGCGCTCCTGCGCGATCTCCTGCGCATCGCCATGCGCAACCAGCTCGGGGTAGAGCGCCTCCACCACCTCGCGCGTGGTCAGGTCGGCCGAGCCGAGCCGCGCCAGAAGCTCGGTGGCGCTGTCGAGCCCCAGCGTCTTGGCGGCGGTGCGCAGCGCCTTGTCGGTGGAGCGGCGGCCGACGTTCTCGAAGGCCACGCGGATGAGCTCGGAGCCCAGCTTGACGAAGCGCTCGCGGTCCTCCTCGCGCAGGCTCCGGCGGATCGCGGCCTTGGCGCGGCCCGTCACGGCGATCTCGATCCAGCTCGCCTGCGGGCGCTGCCCGTCGGCGGTGATGATCTCGACCGACTGGCCGTTCTTGAGCCGGGTCCAGAGCGGCACGCGCAGCCCGTCGACCTTGGCGCCGACGCAGGCGCTACCGATGCGGGTATGGATCGCGAAGGCGAAATCGATCGGGGTGGCGCCGCGCGGCAGCTTGATGACCTCGCCCTTGGGGGTGAAGCAGAACACCTGGTCCTGATACATCTCGAGCTTGACGGCCTCGAGGAAATCCTCGTCGTCATGCCCGGTCTCCAGTCGCTCGGTCAGCTGCGCGATCCAGCGCGCGGGATCGACGGCAAAGCGGTTCTCGACCCGAAGACCGTCGCGGTAGGACCAATGAGCCGCCACCCCGGTCTCGGCCACCTCGTGCATCTCGCGGGTGCGGATCTGCACCTCGACCCGCTTGCCGTCGCGGCCCGAGACGGTGGTGTGGATCGAACGGTAGCCGTTGGATTTCGGCTGGCTGATGTAATCCTTGAACCGGCCCGGCACGGCGCGCCAGCGCTGGTGGATCACGCCGAGGACGCGGTAGGCATCGGCCTCGCTGTCGGTGATGACGCGAAAGCCGTAGATGTCGGAGAGCCGCGAGAAGCCCTGGTCCTTCTCCTGCATCTTGCGCCAGATCGAGTAGGGCTTCTTGGCGCGGCCGAAGAGATCGGCACGGATGCCCGCGCGGTCGAGCTCGACCCGCATGTCGGTGGTGATCCGCTCGACGACGTCGCCCGCTTCCTTTTGGAGCATGATGAAGCGGCGGATGATCGAGTTGCGGGCCTCGGGGTTGAGCACCTGGAACGACAGGTCCTCGAGCTCCTCGCGCATCCACTGCATGCCCATCCGGCCCGCCAGCGGCGCGTAGATCTCCATCGTCTCGCGCGCCTTCTGGGCCTGCTTTTCGGGCCGCATGGAGCGGATCGTGCGCATGTTGTGGAGTCGGTCGGCCAGCTTCACCAGCGTCACCCGCAGGTCGCGCGAGGTTGCCATGAAGAGCTTGCGGAAATTCTCGGCCTGCTTGGTGCGGGTCGAGGAGAGCTGCAGGTTGGTCAGCTTGGTGACGCCATCGACCAGCTCGGCGATCTCTCGGCCGAAGCGTTCGGAGACCATGGAGAAGGAGGCGCGGGTGTCCTCGATCGTGTCGTGCAGGAGCGCGGTGACGATCGTGGCGTCGTCCATCTGCTGCTTGGCGAGAATCACCGCCACGGCGACGGGATGCATGAAGTAGGGCTCGCCCGACTTGCGGAACTGCCCGGAATGCATCTCTTCGCCGAAGGCGTAGGCGTCGCGGATCAGCGCGTCGCGGGTGACCGGGTTGTAGCTGCGGACCAGAGCGATCAGCTCGTCTGCGGTTGTCATCTGGGCGTCCTACCCCCCGGCCTTGGCGGGCTGCGTTCAGCCCTCTTTTTGTACCTGCATGAGCTCGCGCAGCAGGCGCTCTTCGCTCATGTCGTCCTGGGCCGGCTTGTCGGCCTCCTGGCTCATGAGGAGCGACATCGAATCGGCCTCGGGCTCGTCGACCTCGATCTGGGTCTGATGCGCCTCGATCATCCGCTCGCGCAGATCGTCGGCCTGCTGGGTCTCGTCGGCGATCTCGCGCAGGGCGACGACGGGGTTCTTGTCGTTGTCGCGGGCGACCGTGAGCGGCGCGCCGGAGGTGATCTCGCGGGCGCGATGCGCGGCGAGCATCACCAGCTCGAACCGGTTCGGAACCTTGTCAACGCAATCTTCGACTGTCACGCGGGCCATCGGACGACTCCCATCTGAGGTTGGGCAAAGGACCATGGCGCGCAAAATCGCGCGGCGCGGCCTCGAAAGCGCACGCATACAGCCCCCGGCGGCGAAAGACAAGCGGCCCGGGGCCTCAGTCGATCGGCTCCAGCCCCTCCTGCGCCGCCGCGGGCAGCCCATCGCGCATCCGCGTCACCGTAAGCTCGGTGACGGGATGGCGCCAATCGGGCGCGACCTCGGCCAAGGGCAGCAGCACGAAGCCGCGGTCCTGCAGCCGCGGATGCGGCAGAATCAATGCCTTCGGCGTCTCCTGCATCTGCCGCTCCAGCGGCAGATCGCGCCAGCGCGCCCATTCGGCGCGATCGGGCAGCACCTCCTCGCCATGCGCCAGCAGGTCGAGATCCAGGCTGCGCGGCCCCCAGCGCCGCTGCCTTTCGCGGCCAAAGCGCGCCTCGATGGCGTGCAGGGCCTCGAGCAGCGCGGGCGCCGAAAGCGGCGTGTCCAGCGCCATGGCGGCATTGACGAAATCGGGGCCGCTGCCTGCGGGAAAGGCGGGGCTGCGCCATAGTCGGCTGCAGCGCGCATCCCGGCCCAGCGCCGCGATCTCGCCCATCGCGGCGCGCAGGCTCGACGCCGGGCCGCCCTGCGGAGCGGGGGCATTGGCGCCCAGCGCGATCAGGGCCCGGCGGGCCGGGGCAGAGGTGTCTCGCGCGGTCTGGGGGGGCATGCTCATGCGATCCGGTCCTTGATTCTCGAAAGCGAAGCCGGGCAGGAAGAGAGGGCACCCCCTGCCATTTCGCAGATCGGGCGCAGCCATGGCCTGCCATGGCGATATTCAGCAAGGGATTTTCGCACAATGTTTTATCACGACGAGCGACTCGCACTTTTCATCGATGGCGCCAACCTGCACGCAACGGGCAAGGCGCTCGGCTTCGACATCGATTACCGCCTGCTGCGGCAGGAGTTCATGCGGCGGGGCCGTCTGGTGCGGGCCTATTACTATACCGCGCTTCTGGAGGGTGACGAATACTCGCCGATCCGGCCCCTGGTGGACTGGCTGCAATACAACGGCTTCACCATGCGCACCAAGCCCGCGCGCGAGTTCACCGACGCGCAGGGCCGGCGCAAGATCAAGGGCAACATGGATGTCGAGCTGGCGGTCGACGCGCTCGATCTGGCGGAACGGATCGACCATGCGGTGTTGTTTTCGGGCGACGGCGATTTCCGCCCGCTGGCCGAGGCGCTGCAGCGGCGCGGGGTGCGCGTTTCGGTGGTCTCCTCGGTCCGCTCGACTCCTTCGATGATTTCCGACGAGCTGCGCCGCCAGGCCGACAACTTCATCGATCTCGAAGAGCTGCGCGATGTCGTGGGCCGGGCCGGGCGCCAGCATCCGCCGCGCGATCGCGCCGAGCAGGGCGACTGACCGCCGCCCGGCGGGGCGGACGCTGGACCTCCGCGCGGGGAATGCTTAGCTGTGCGGGAACGCATGCGACCGGCCAAGCGCGCCCCGGAGGCTCTTTGATGACCGACACGACACTGCCGCCCCTGACCTTGCACCTCGCCGCGCCGCGCGGCTTTTGCGCGGGCGTGGACCGCGCCATCAAGATCGTCGAGATGGCGCTCGAGAAATGGGGCGCGCCGGTCTACGTGCGCCACGAGATCGTGCACAACCGCTACGTCGTCGACGACCTGCGCGCCAAGGGCGCGGTCTTCGTCGAGGAGCTCGACGAGGCGCCCGACGACCGGCCCGTGATCTTCTCGGCGCATGGCGTCGCCAAATCCGTGCCCGCCGAAGCGACGCGGCGCGCGATGATACAGGTGGACGCGACCTGCCCGCTGGTCACCAAGGTCCACAACGAGGCGGCGCGCCATTCGGCCGAGGGGCTGCAGATGGTCATGATCGGCCATGCCGGTCACCCCGAGACGGTGGGCACGATGGGCCAGCTGCCTGAGGGCGAGGTGCTCCTGGTCGAGACCGAAGCCGATGTCGCCACGGTCGAGGTGCGCGATCCCGAGCGCCTTGCCTTCGTCACCCAGACCACGCTGTCGGTCGACGACACCGCGGGCATCGTCGCGGCGCTCAAGGCGCGTTTCCCGGCGATCAAGGGACCGGGCAAGGAAGACATCTGTTACGCCACCACCAACCGGCAGGAGGCGGTGAAGGCGATGGCGCCCGATTGCGACGCGCTCCTCGTGGTAGGCGCGCCCAACTCCTCGAACTCCAGGCGTCTCGTCGAGGTCGGCGCCAAGGCGGGCTGCGGCTATGCGCAGCTGGTGCAGCGCGCCGCCGACATCGACTGGCGCGCGCTGGGCGGCATCCGTTCGCTGGGGGTAACGGCGGGGGCGAGCGCGCCGGAGGTGCTGGTCAACGAGGTGATCGACGCCTTTCGCGCCCGCTATGACGTGACCGTGAATCTGGTCGAGACGGCGCAGGAGAACGTCGAGTTCAAGGTGCCGCGCATCCTGCGCGAGCCCGCATGATCCCGCGCGCGCCGCTGCTTCTGGGCCTCGCCGGGGTACTGCCCTTCGTCTGGGGCGCGCTGACGACGTGGTTTCCGGGGCTCGCGCCCGACTGGCTGCCGCAGCGACTCGTTGGACCTTACGTGCAGGTTTTCTACGGCAGCGTGATCCTGAGCTTCATGTCGGGCGTGTTGTGGGGCTTTGCCACCAAGGCCGAGGGCCGCGTTGCCGCCATCGGCTATGCCGTCTCGGTGATCCCCGCGCTCTGGGTGGCCTTCCTCGTCGGCGGCGGCTGGGAGCGCTCCAGCCTCGTGCTGATCGCGGGCTTCACCGGGCTGCTGGCGCTCGATGCGGGCTTCCAGGGCCGCGGCCTCGCGCCGGAGTGGTGGCTGCGCCTGCGACTGCTGCTCACCAGCCTTGTCGTGATCAGCCTGGCGCTGCCGCTGCTCTGAGGGCGCGCCCCTTGGGTTCATCTTTCTTCAAATACGCAAATCCCCGGGCTGGCGGCAGGCGCGACCCCCGGGCGTTTCGCGCGCGGCTGACGCCGGATTTGCGGATTTGAGGAAAGATGAAAGGGAAGGGGCGGACCCTGAAGCCCGCCCCCCGTGGTCTTACTGCTGCTCGGTCTGGGTGCCGGATTTTGGCTTGGCCTTGCCGAGGTCGGGCTTCTGGCCCAGCGGCTCGGGCTTGTCCTTGATCGAAAACGTCCCGCGCCCGTCGAGCGAGGGGCCCGAGGTCCAGCGGCCTTCGGGGGTCGGCTCGTCGAGCGAGGTGTTGAGGAAGTAGTAGCTGTGCTCGGTCGCCTCGTGCTCCTGCGGGGTCGAGTTCGGGATCGGCAACGCCGCCTCCCAGCCGCCCAGCTCCTCGATCACCGCAAGCCACTGCTGCTGGTGCATCGTGTCACGCGCGATGAGGAACGACAGCATGTCCTTCATGCCCGCGTCGTCGGTCATGTTGTACAGCCGCGAGGCCAGCACCCGGCCGCCTGATTCGGCGGTGGCGTTGGCCATCATGTCGGCGGTAAGGTTGCCGGTTGCATAGACGTGGCTCATGTCGAAGGGCACGCCGTTGGCGTTCACCGGCATCGCCGAGAGGCCCGATGACAGGATGTGGCGCGGGTTCATACCGCCCAGGATCGCGTGCACGACCGGATCTTTCGCCGCCTCGTCCTGCACCTCGACCGGCGCGCCTTCGAGGTTGAGCGCGACGGCATGGCCCAGAAACTCGATGTGGCTCAGCTCCTCGGTCGCTGTCATCATCAGCATGTCGCGGTACTTGCTGTCGCCGCGCGCGCCCATCGCCTGGAAGAAATACTGCATGGCGACGCGGATCTCGCCCTCGATGCCGCCGATCGCCTGCTGGAGATGCTTGGCGAAGGCGGGCGAGGGCTTGTCGACGCGGACGTTGTACTGAAGCTTGGAGGAATGGTGAAACATGGGGGAGCCTCCCGGATCGGTTGAGATGTACCTGTGAACCCCGAACCCCCGCGGGTGAGTTCCCCATGGTGCGTTGCCGCACGGCGAAGCTTCGCCTAAAGGGGACGCCCGATCCCCCTGACCAAGGATGCCGCGCATGGCCAAGATCTTTGCCTTCACCGATGGCGCCTGTTCGGGCAACCCCGGTCCCGGCGGCTGGGGCGCGCTGCTGCAGGCCAAGGAGGGCGAGGAGGTCACCAAGGAGCGCGCGCTCAAGGGCGGCGAGCAGATGACCACCAACAACCGCATGGAGCTGATGGCTGCGATTTCCGCGCTCGAGGCGCTGGCCAAGCCGACGAAGCTTACCGTCGTGACCGACAGCGCCTATGTGAAGGGGGGCATCACCGAATGGATGGCGGGATGGAAGCGCAAGGGCTGGAAGACCTCGACCGGCAAGCCGGTCAAGAACGAGGACCTGTGGCGCAGGCTCGACGAGGCCGCGGCACGGCACACGGTCACCTGGCAATGGGTCAAGGGCCATGCCGGCCATCCCGAGAACGAGCGCGCCGACGAGCTGGCCCGCGCCGGCATGGCGCCCTTCAAGCCGGGCCGCGCGAAGGCCTGAACCTCGGCCCGTCCCCCGCACCGGGGCGCGCATGATCGAGTGGCGCGAGGAGGGCGCGCTTTTGCGGGTGCGCCGCCACGGCGAGGGCTCGGCCATCCTCGAGGTCTTCACCCGCGGGCACGGGCTGCATGCGGGCGTGGTCCGGGGCGGCGGCTCGCGCCGCATCGCGCCGCTCCTGCAGCCCGGCGCGCAGCTCGACCTGACATGGAAGGCACGGCTGGGCGAGCATCTGGGCAATTTCACCTTCGAGCCGATCCGCTCGCGCGCGCCGCAGGTGATGCATGATCGGCTGGCGCTCGCGGGGCTCAACGCCGTCGCGGCGCTGCTCGTGACTGTGCTGCCCGAGCGCGACCCGCACGCGCCGCTCTATGACCGGACCATGGCGCTGCTCGATCTGTTGGGCGAAAGCGAGGTCTGGCCGCTGGCCTACCTGCACTGGGAACTGGCGCTTCTGGAGGAGATGGGCTTCGCGCTCGATCTCGACCGCTGCGCCGTCACCGGCGCGACCGAGGGGCTGGAGCTGGTCAGCCCGAAATCGGGCCGCGCCGTGAGCCGGGCCGGGGCGGGCGAATGGGCCTCGAAGCTGCTGCCGCTGCCGCCGGTGCTGCGCGGAGAGGGGGATGCGGAGGCGAGCGATATCGTGGCTGCGCTGCGCACCACCGGCTGGTTCATCGAGCATCGCCTGGTGCCGGGCTCTGGCGACCGGCCCCTGCCGCCCGCGCGCGGGCGGCTGATCGAGGCGATCGAGAAGGCCGGTTGAGGCCCCTTGCGGGGCCGTCGTTTTCTCGCCACCACTGCGGCGACCGAAAATCCGTGAGAGCCGCATGTATCCATTTACCGAGCTGATGTCGCCGCAGCTTCTTTTGCTCTCCGTTCTCGTAGGCTTCGGCGCGGGCATCGTGAAGGGCATGGTCGGCTTCGCCATGCCGATGATCATGATCTCGTCGCTGTCGCTGTTCCTGCCGCCTGAACTCGCACTTGCCGCACTGATCGCGCCGACGCTGGTGACCAACGGCATGCAGGCCCTGCGGCAGGGCGGGCACGCCGCGCTCTCCACCGTGAAGCGGTTCCGGATCTACCTGATCGCGGGCGGGCTGATGCTGGCGCTCTCGGCGCAGCTGGTGCGGATGCTGAGCGCGGAGGCGCTGTTTTTGCTGATCGGCGGCCCGGTCTCGGCCTTTGCCATCCTCCAGCTGTCGGGCTGGACGCCCAAGGTGCCGGAGAAGACCAGTGCCCTCGAAGCCGCGATCGGCGGGTTCTCGGGCTTCGTCGGTGGCGTCTCGGGCGTCTGGGGGCCGCCGACGGTGGCCTATCTCACCGCGATCGACACGCCCAAGGGCGATTCGATCCGGGTGCAGGGGGTGATCTACGGGCTTGGAGCGGTGGCGCTGTCGGGCGCGCATCTGCAATCGGGGGTGCTCAATGGCGCGACGCTGCCGTTTTCGCTCTTCATGATCCTGCCCGCCGTGGCCGGGATGTGGCTCGGCGGGCTGGCGCATGACCGGATCGACCAGAAGGCATTCAAGCATGTTACGCTGATCGTGCTTCTGGTCGCCGGGCTGAACCTCGTGCGGCGCGCGGTGTTCTAAAGGACGAAGACGCGGCTGGGATGCAGCTCGGGCCCCATCACCCGGCCCACCGCCACGGCGCGGCCCTCATGCGCGGCCCAGGCCTCTTCGCCGTAATCGAGGCCCGAGACGATCACCGGCGCGGGGTTGCCGTTCCTCAGCCGCCCCGCGGCCTCGGCCGAGCAAGTGACGCGCGGCAGGTCCGCGAGGCCGTCCTCCAGAGGCCGCAGGAAACGGTCGAGCGCCTCGGATTTCGCCTCGGCCTCGATCTGATCGAGCGTCACGCCTTCTTCGGCGGTAAACGGCCCCGACCAGACCCGGCGCAGCTCGCGCACATGGCCCAGGCAGCCCAACTTCTCGCCCAGATCGCGCGCGATGGAGCGCACGTAGCCGCCCTTACCGCAGACCATTTCGAGCGTCGCGTGATCGGCGTCCGGGCGGTCCATGAGGATCAGGCTCTCGACCCAGAGCGGGCGCGCGGCAAGCTCGACCTCCTCGCCCGCGCGCGCCTTGGCATAGGCGCGCTGGCCGTCGATCTTGACCGCCGAAAAGGCAGGCGGCACCTGCTCGATGTCGCCGACGAAGCCGTGCAGCGCCTCCTTGATCTCGGCATCCGAGGGGCGGGCGTCGGAGCGGGCCACCACCTCGCCCTCGGCGTCGTCGGTGTTGGTCGCAGCGCCGAAGGTCACGGTGAACTCATAGGCTTTGAGCGCATCGGTGATGAAGGGCACGGTCTTCGTGGCCTCGCCCAGCGCCACGGCGAGCACGCCGGTTGCATCCGGATCGAGCGTGCCGGCATGGCCCGCCTTCTTGGCGTCGAAGGCCCATTTGACCTTGTTGACCACCGCGGTGGAGGTCATGCCCGCGGGCTTGTCGACCACCAGCCAGCCCGAGATGTCGCGGCCCTTGCGCTTGCGTGCCATGTCGGCCCCCTTCGTTGCTGCGAGGCGCGCGGCCTAGCCGCCGGGGCGGGCCGCGTCAACGGGGGCCAGCACGCCGACGATCGGCCCCATCGCAAAGCCGAAATCCGACCGGTTCAGCGCGGGCGCGTGCAAGCGGCTGACATTGCCGTCGAAATAGAGCGCCTGAGGCAGCTCCAGCCGATCGCGGAAGAACGAGCCGAACTCGTGGAAGGTCACGGGCTGGTTGGCGATGGCAAAGACCGCGCGATCGCCGTCAGCGCTGGTGCCCACGCCGTTGCGGATGTTGCGCGAGGTGCTGTCGGGCAAAAAGCGCGGGTGCAGTTCGCCGTCGATCACCAGCATCGGCCCCGATTGCGTGGCATAGCGGCAGTCGGGCGCCTCGGCCTCGTAGCGCAGCGTCTCGATCACTCGCGCGGTGTCCTCGCCGATGCAGAACACGCCATTGGGCAGCATGCCGAAATTGCCGGGACCGGCGTTGGTGACGAGGCGCATGACCTCCTCGCCCTCTTCGAGATACTGGCCCACGGGGCGGCGGTCGGGGTGATACATGCCCGCGTTCATCGCGAAGGTCAGCGCCCGCCCCTCGGCGGCGCTGTCGATCGCCTGAAAGCTGCCGTAGAGCCCGCCATTCTCGTCGGTGAGGAACAGCCGCAGATCATCGGCGGCGGGATCGACCTCGCAGACCGTGTAGGACAGCCCCTCGTGATCGACATCCTCGCAAGGCTGCGCCTGTCCGGCGAGCGGCATGGCGCAGGCAGCGGCAAGGCCCAGCGCGGCCAGCCCGAGACGCGGGGTCATTCCCCGTCCTCCTCCGGCGCGGCTTCGGAGGCCTCGACGTCGCGGCGGACCTTCTCGTCCGACAGAAGGCGGCGGGTCTCGTCCATCCGGTCGAAGGTGCGGTCGATCTCGAACTTGAGGTCGGGCGCGTGCTTGAGCTTCATGGTCCGCGCCAGCTGGTGGCGGATCTCGGGCTTGGCGCGCCTGAGCGCATCGAGCATCACCGTCTCGTCGCCGCCGCCCAGCGGCAGTACGAAGCAGGTGGCGCGCTTGAGATCGGGCGTGGCGCGCACCTCGCCCACGGTGATCGACATGGCCGACAGCTCGGGCTCGTGCAGGTCGCCACGGCTCAGAAGCTCGGACAGGCTGCGGCGGATCAGTTCGCCCACGCGCAGCTGGCGCTGCGAGGGGCCACGGGGCTCGGAGGAACGGGATTTGCTCATGCGGCACCATCTAGTCTTCGCGAGCGGGCTTGCCAAGCGGGCGCGCCCCGCGCGAGACAGGGGCGAGCTTTGAGAGGACGGGCGCATGACCGAGACGACACCGGGAATCGTGATCATGGGGGCGGCGGGCCGGATGGGCCGGATGCTGGTGCAGGCGGTCTGCGACAGCGATCAAGCCCGGCTTGCCGGGGCCGTGGTGCGCGAGGGGCATGACTGGGTCGGGCAGGATGTGGGCCATGCCATGGGCGGCCCGGCGATGGGGGTGATCGCCACATCCGATCCGCTCGAGGCGATGGCCCGCGCGCAGGGCGTGATCGATTTCACCACGCCCGAGACCACGCTGGAAATCGCGCATCTGGCGGCGCAGGCCCGCGCGGTGCACGTGATCGGCACCACCGGCTTCACCGAGACCCAGATTGAGCAGCTGGTGCCTGCGGCGCGGCACTGCACGCAGATCCGCGCGGGCAACATGAGCCTCGGGGTGAACCTTCTGACCGGGCTGACCGGCATGGTCGCCGCCGCGCTGAACGAGGGCTGGGACATCGAGGTGGTCGAGGCGCATCACAACCAGAAGGCCGACGCACCCTCGGGCACGGCCCTGATGCTGGGCGAGGCCGCGGCCAAGGGGCGCGGCGTCACGCTTTCGCAGGTCGCCGACCGGGGTCGCGACGGCATCACCGGCGCGCGCACCGAAGGACACATCGGCTTTTCGGCGATTCGCGGCGGCGACATCGTCGGCGAGCATGACGTGATCTTCGCCGGCCAGGGCGAGCGGATCGTGCTGCGCCACATGGCGACCGACCGGATGATCTTTGCCCGCGGCGCGCTGCGCGCCGTGCTGTGGGGGCAGAGGCGGCCGCCGGGTCAGCACGACATGATCGACGTGCTGGGGCTGGGCGGCTGAGGCTTCAGAAATCGATGGCGAGGCCCTGTTTTTCCCAATCGCCGTAGCGCACCGGCTCGGGGCCGTCGCGGCCGCCAAGCTCGGTCGGTAACTGCGCGGCCTTGTCGAGCGCGTCGCGGCGGGCGCGGGCCTCCTCGAGCGCGCGGCGGGCGGCAGGCGGCAAGTCGGTGGGCAGGTCTGTGGCGGGGGTCTGGTCGGCCATGGCGGCTCTCCTGATGCGCGGCTTGGGGGCGGCGCTTGTGCGGCGGATGCTTGGGATATACGTGCTGAGCCGTCTCCAACAACCCCCGGACCCGCCATGACACAGCCCCGCACGGCCCCAGACGACGGCATCGCCGCGCGCCGCGCCGCGCTGCATCTCATCGAACAGGCGACGGGCGGCCAGCGCCTCTTGTCGGAAACCATCGGCGCGGGCGCGCTGGAGCGGCTGTCGCCCCCCGACCGGGCCCGCGCCCAGCGCCTCGCCAC
>NZ_JAMYXC010000319.1 GCF_024159025.1 Limimaricola litoreus | reverse complement strand
GGCCGCGTGGGCGCGATCGTCTGGCCTGCTTCCTCGACCCGCGCGCCGCCCGGAGGGGGCACCTCGGTGCCGATGATATAGCTCAGCGCCGCGGGATCGGGCGCATGGGCCTCGCAGACCTCGGCCAGCTCGGCGGCGCGGGCGGCGCTCAATTCATCATCGACCTGCGCGGGCTCGCCGGCGCAGCCCTCGGAGCAATCGAGGTGAATCTTGGTGAATCCGGCTTCGACATAGGCGCGCATCAGGTCGCGGGCATGGCCCATCGCGGTCTCCGCATCCTTTGCCCGCCAGACCTGGGGGCCGAGGTGATCGCCGCCAAAGACCACCAAGGCCGGATCGACCTCCAGTTTTTCGGCCAGATCGCGCACATAGGCGATGAAATCGGCGGGCGTCATGCCGGTATAGCCGCCGAACTGGTTGACCTGGTTCGAGGTCGCCTCGATCAGGATCGGGCGCCGATGCTGCTTGGCCAGCAGCAACGCGGCGCTCAACACATCGGTCTGGGCGGAACAGACGGAAGCCAGGGCGTTGGCGGTGCCGGCGCGGTTCTGCCTCACGATGTCGGTAACAAGGCTCATGGCATGTCTCTTTCGTTGGGTTGAAGCGACAAGAGCGCGGCCCCGCGGCCGCCGCTGCTGTCGCCGAACGCGGGTTTCACGATCTCGGGCAGCCGTACCGAGGGCAACGCCGCGGCTTTCAAGGCATCGGCAAGCCTGCTCTCGAGCCCGGCGATGTTCGACAGGCCGCCGCCGAGCACGATGCAATCGGGGTCGATATGCAGCTGGAGGCTGTGCAGCAATTCGGCCGCCAGCGCGCTCCAGACATGGAGGATGCGGGCGTTTTCCGGCTCATCGGGGGCGGCCGCGATTTCCGGCCCACCCCGCTCGCGGCCGGTCAGCGCCTTCGCCAGCCGCGCCATGCCGGTGCCCGAGACCAGCGTTTCCATGCAGCCCGTCCGACCGCAGCCGCAGACCACCAGGGGCAGGTCGTGCCGGGCCACGAGATGCGCGGGCAAAGCGACGTGACCGATTTCCCCCGGCAGGCCGTTCAGGCCCAGGACGAGTTTTCCATCCTGACAGAGGCCGCCCCCCAGCCCGGTGCCGAGGATCAGTCCGAAGACCCGGGCGCGGCCCGCGCCCGCGCCGCCGCAGGCTTCGGACAGGGCAAAGCACTTGCAATCATTGGCAACCACGACGCGCCCGCCGATCCGCGCCGTCAAATCGCGGGCGAGTGCATGGCCGTCGGCCACGAGATTGGCGCAGACCGACACGCCGCTTTGGGCATCGACCAGCCCCGGCAGGCCGATCCCCACCGGCAGGTCGGTGACCCCGCTCTTGTGACGCAAGCGTGACACCTCGTCCTCAAGCGCGCCCAGAAGATCGGCATAGCTCTCGCGCGGCGTCGGCCTGCGTCGAGTGTCGCGGGCGGTCATGTCGGAGCCGAAGAGCGTCGCCTCGATCTTGGTGCCGCCCAGATCGACCCCGATCGCGGCTGGCAGCTCAGGCGTAGAGACGGACATTCGACACCACCCGCGTCAGGTTACGCCCGGCAAAAGGGTCATCGACGTCCAGCGCCAGTGATTGCGACCAGGCCACCGACAGCCGCTGCGCCGGCAGCACCGCCGCCGGGGTGCTCCATACATCCTCGAGGCCGGTATCGAGTGCGATATCGGGCGTTTCGCTGCCGGTCATCGGGGCGCCGATGGTGGTGACGCGGATATCGGGGAACTGCGCGCGTATCTCCGCTGCGACATCCTGGTCGTACTTGCGCGTCAATTCGTCCGAGGACAGGAAGACGAACACCGAGGTCGCACCGTCGATCACCGCCTTCGGTCCGTGGCGGAAGCCCAGGGTGCTGTCCCAGGCCGCGACCACGCGACCCGCCGTGAGTTCCAGCACCTTGAGGGCCGATTCCCGGGCCGTGCCCTTGAATGGACCCGAGCCCAGAAAGACCGCCCGCTCCGGACGTGCCATGTTCAGCGGCTGGTCCAGCAGAGCGCGAGCGCTTCGTGCCAGATGGCTCATCCGTTCAGACAGGCTGTCGACCGGTGTGTCCGACAGGCAGGCGAGCGCCGTGATCAGCATCGTGGTATAGCTCGACGTCATGGCAAAGCCCGCGTCGTGGCAGGCCGGTGGCAGGGTGATGACCCGAGCCTCGCCGGTGCCTTGCGGTTTGCGCGTGGCCAGCACGCTGTCGCTGTTGCAGGTGATGTTCAGCCGGTCGGCCTCGGGGGACAAGCGGTCGAGAAGGTCCAGCGTCCCCACGCTTTCCGAGCTGTTGCCGCTGCGTCCGAACGACACGACCAGCGGCCGTGTGCCGGTGCGGAAGAAATCGCCGGGGCGTGCGACCAGGTCGGTGGTCGGCACATTGACCAGCGGAATACCGTGGCAGCGGCCGAGACCGACGACCAGCGAATCCGCGATGAAGGCCGAGGTTCCGGCGCCGCATAGCCAGATCTCGTCGGGCGCGCGGGCTTCAATCCAGTTGCGGATCTGCCCGGCGATGGCGGGAAGCTCGGTGGACCAGGCCTCCCAGATGCCGGGCTGCGCGGAGATCTCCACTTCGGTTCTGAAATCTTTGATCATCTTGTCTCTTTCGGTTTGATCGCGAGCGGCGGCGTGTCGGCCAGCATCAGCGTCGTGCTGGTCGCCTCGATGGCGGAGCGATGTTCGGGTGAAAGGTTGCTGTCGGAGACGATGATATCGACATCGGACAGGTTGCAGATGTGGTGCAGCGCCGGGCTCTTGAACTTGCTCGAGTCGACCAGCACCACGACTCGCTTGCTGGCGCGGATCATGGCGCGGTTCAGATGCGCCTCCTCCTCGCCATAGGTGGACAATCCATGCTCGGGGTGCAGGCTGTCCGCCCCCAGGTAGACGGTATCGATGTTCATTTCGGTGAGGTTCGATTCGGCCATGCGCCCAGCCAGCGCCATGGCTTCGATCCGCACCATGCCGCCGGGCAGCATCAGGCAATGCTGGGTGGCGTGGCGCAAGCTCAGCACCACGTTCAGCCCGGTGGTCAGGATGGTCTTGCCCGGCGCCGTGGCCAGCTGTTCGGCCAGCAGCTGCACGGTGGAGCCGGAATCGAGCAAAAGGGTATTGTCCTGCCCGGTCAACTTGAAGGCCTGCGCGGCTATGGCCTGCTTGGCGGCGCGATTGACCGCCTCCTTGTCCTTGAGGCGCGGCTCGAGATTGACCGAAGCGGCAACATCGCTGGCCGCGAGCGCCATGGCGAAGGCCAGCCGCAGGTCGGGCAGGCCCTGATATCCGTAATGGCGGGCAAAGCGGATCAATGTCGGCTCGCTGACCTGGATCTTTTCGGCGAGGCTGCGCATCGGGCTGGTGATGAAGGCGCGCGGCTCCGCGATCAGGAAATCCGCGATCATGCGGAACGCGCGGGACAGGCTGTCGCGGTCCTCCGTGATCCTTTTCAAGATGTCACCGGCGTCAGTCATGCGCGTCCCTCCCGTCCGGTCCACTAATTTCACAAAACTACATTTGTAGCAACAGCAACCTCATACGCTGGGTATTTTGCAGCAAGATCTATGTTTTCATTAGATTATGGCCGCCTTGATGTAGTTTTGTAAACAAATCCTTGCGAAACTATTTTTCGCCTCCTAGGGTGAAGCAGACTTCAGGGAGGAGTTTCGATGAAAAGAACAACCATTTTCGGAGCCGTCGCGGCCAGCCTGGCAGCGATGTCGGCGCAGGCGGAGGGCGGATTTTCCTACTGGTCCATGTGGAACGAGGGCGAGCCCCAGCAGAAGGTCCTGGCCCGTGCCATCGCGGTGTTCAGCGAAGAAACCGGCATCGAAGTCGATGTCCAGTGGGTCGGACGGGACATCCACAAGAAGATCGGGCCGACGCTGAATTCACCCGAAACGCCCTTTACCTTGGTCGATGGCGAACGGCGCAAGATCTTCTCGTCTCTGGTGACGACCGGAAGCCAGGCCTCCTTGGACGCGGTCTATGACATGGAGATCCCCGGCGAGGGCGTGACCGTCGATGCCGCGCTGTTGCCCAACATCAAGAACGTGCTGGTCGAGGATGACGAGGCCTGGATGGTCCCCTACATCCTGCTCAGCTCGGGCTGGTGGTACGATGCCGCCCGGATGCCCGAGCTGGTGGGCAGCGAGCCCCAGACCTGGGACGAGATGGTGGCGCTGTTCCAGTCGCGCAAGGATGCCGGTCACGAGGTGATCGCACAGGATGGCGATATCGGCTTCTACAATCTGTGGTATTTCACCGACATTGCCGTGCGCCATCTCGGGCCCGGCAAGGTGAATGCCGCGATCGAGGATCGCAGCGGAGACGCCCTGCGCGATCCGCGCATCCTGCGCACCGCCGAACAGATCGAGCAGCTGGTCGATGCCGGGTTCTTCGCACCGGGCTATGATTCGAGCAAATGGCCGGCGCAACAGCAGCTTTGGGCCTCGGGCGAGGTCGACTTCATGTATAACGGCACCTGGTTGCCGCGCGAGACGGTGGAATTCACGCCCGAGGGCGCCGACCCGAAAGCCTTCATGATGCCCGCCGTCAGCGACGAGTCGATCGCCACCAACGAGGTCGGGGTGATCGGGTTCTCGATTTCGGAGAAGGGACCGAATATCGACGAGGCCGAACAATTCGTCGCCTGGTTCCTCAAGACCGACTACCTGGCGGAGCTGGCTGACGAGGCCAAGGTCCTGGTGCCGCGCGAAGGCATCGAGGTGACCGAGGTCCTGCAACCGGTCTACGAGGCGCTGAACTCCGGCGCGCTGACCCACAACGCCTATGACGGCGTGAACACCTACAATGCGGACTACACCACCAAGATCCTGACCCCCCTGATCAACGAGCTGATTTTCGGCCAGATCGATGCTCAGGAATTCCAGGACGAGCTGGTCGATCAGACCACGCTCTACTGGGAACTGCGCGACTGAACAGTGCGCGGACGGCGGCACATGCGGCCGTCCGCCAGCCTGCTCGCCCGCGCACCGCGCGCGGCGCGCCCTCTACCCCATACCAAGACAGGACTGGACTGCCCTCATGGACACCCCCATCCAGAAGGAACAGAAGAGGATTTACTGGTGGTTCCTGGCCCCGGCGGCGATCCTCTATACTGTCTTCTTCGTGGTGCCGGCGCTCGGCACGCTTTGGATCAGCTTCAACAAATGGCCCGGCGCGGGTGACATGCGATGGGTCGGCATCCGCAACTACCGGATCATGTACCATGACCCGGTGTTCTGGTTGTCCTTCGTCAACACGCTCAAGATCCTGTTCATCGTCGGCGGCGCGACCTTCCTGATCAGCTTCGGGCTGATGATGGTGCTGCGCGACATGATGGGCCGCAGCTTCGTACGCTCGGTGCTCTTCTTTCCCAACATCCTGTCGGGCGTCGTCATCGCCATTCTATGGGGGTTCCTGTTTCAGGCCGACGGGCTGGTGAACCAGTTCCTGATGCTGGCTGGCATGGACAACCCGCCGAAATGGCTCAACGAGAACATGATGATCAACGTCGTCATGCTGGGGCTGATCTGGGTGTCGACCGGGTTCTACACCACCATACTGATGGCCGGGGCCGACCGCATCCCCAAGCATCTCTATGAGGACTGCGCGCTGGCCGGGGCGGGGACGTTCCAGAAATTCCGCTTCGTCACCCTGCCGTTGATGTGGGAGGTGTTCGGCATCGCCGCCGTGCTCTGGACCATCAGCTCGATCAAGATCTTCGAGTTCATCCTCGCCTTTGCCGGGGCGGTCGGCTTCCTGCCGCCGGTCAAGACCTGGAACCTCGCGCTCTACTCCTATGCCGAGGCGTTCTCGGGCGAGGGCACGCCACGCTACGGCACCGCTTCGGCCAGTGCCGTGGTCATGCTGCTGCTGGTCGTCGTTCTCGTGCTTCTGCTGCGCCGCGCCATGCGCCGCGAGACTCTGCAATTCTAGGATGGAGGCCGCCATGCTCCTCAGAAAAATGCCCTGGCCCGCCTTCCGCGGCGGTGTTCCGACCCAAGGCGCGGGCGCACCCGCAGGGGCCGCGAAGGCCAGTGACAACGCCGGCCCGGTCAAACTGATCGGCTTGCCCCTGACCTGGGCTTTCGTGGCCTTCAACATCTTCGTGCTGGTCTGGATGGTGATGTCCTCGCTCAAGACCTCGTCCGAAATCTTCGAAGTGCCCTGGAACCTGCCCGAAGTGATCCAGTGGGAAAACTTCGTCATCGCCTGGCGCGACGGCAATTTCAGCCGTGCGGTGCTCAACACCGTGCTGCTCACGATCGGCACCGCGGTGGCCACCATCGCCGTCGCCGCGCCCGCCGCCTACGTGCTGAGCCGTTTCAAGGTGGTCAGCGCCAGCCCGATGACGATGTATTTCGCCATCGGCATCGGCATCCCGGCGCAGCTGGTGATCCTGCCGCTCTATGCGATCATGAACCAGTTCGGCATGGTCAATTCGCTCTGGGGGCTCTGGGTGCTCTATGTCGCCACCTCCCTGCCCTTCGCCGTGTTCTTTCTTACCGGCTTCTTCGCGAGCCTGCCCGGCGAACTGGAAGAGGCCGCGATGCTGGACGGGGCCTCGGCCTTCCAGACCTTCCGCATCATCATGCTGCCGCTGGCGCGCTCGGGCATAGTGACCTTGGCGATCCTGAACACCATCGCGCATTGGAACGAGACCATTTTCGCGCTGGTCTTTCTTCAGACCGACGACCGCATGACGCTTTCGGTCACGCTGCTGAACTTCATGAAAGCCATGCAATACAACAATGCAAACTGGGGCGGGCTGTTTGCGGGGGTCTGCATTCTCGTGCTGCCCGTGCTGGCAATCTATCTTTGGCTCGGCCGCCAGATCATCGAGGGCATGACCCTCGGCGCAGACAAATAGAAAGGGGCCAGGACAATGGCGACCATCGAATTTCGCAATGTTACCCGTCACTTTCCTGGCACGCACCGGGCCGCGGTGGAGCATCTGAACCTGCCGATCGAGGATGGCGAGTTCGTGGTGCTCGTCGGGCCGTCGGGTTGCGGCAAGTCCACCTCCCTGCGGATGCTTTCGGGGCTCGAACTCGTCGACAGCGGCGAAATCCTCATCGACGGCAAGGATATCAGCCGTGCCCGCCCCTCCGAGCGCGACGTGGCCATGGTGTTCCAGAACTACGCGCTCTATCCGCACATGACGGTGGCCGACAACATGGGCTTCCATCTGCGGATCGCCAAGCGGCCCAAGTCCGAGATCCGCCAGAAGGTCGAGATCGCCGCCGAGAAGCTGGGGCTGACCCCGTTCCTCGATCGTTACCCGCGCAACCTCTCGGGCGGGCAGCGGCAGCGGGTGGCCATGGGGCGCGCCATCGTGCGCACGCCCAAGGTCTATCTCTTCGACGAACCCCTGTCGAACCTCGACGCCAAGCTGCGGGTGCAGATGCGCGGCGAGATCAAGAAGCTGCAAGGCGAGCTGGGCACCACCACGGTCTATGTCACGCATGACCAGATCGAGGCGATGACCATGGCCGACCGGATCGCGGTGATGTCCGAGGGCAAGCTTGAGCAATACGGCACCCCGACCGAGCTTTACGACCGCCCGGTCAACACCTTCGTTGCCGGGTTCATCGGCTCGCCGGGGATGAATTTCATAGAAGGGGCGATCGACGCGGACGGCGGGCATTTCCACAATGACGCGGGGCTGCGCTTGGCGCTTGACGGCACCTTCACGCCGGGTCGCAAGGTGACGATCGGCATCCGCCCCGAGCATCTGCGCCTTGCCGAGGATGGCTTTGGCGCCAATGTCGATCTCGTCGAACCCACCGGCGCCGAGGAAATGATCGTCTTCGACATCCCCGGCGGACAGGCCACGGCCAGCCTGCGGGAGCGCAACAATCTCAGGAAAGGTCAGAAGGTCGGCCTCACCGCGGCCCCCGGACATGTACATGTCTTTTGCGGCGAGAATGGCAACCGGCTGGAAGGGCGGACGTGAGCCGCACGCCCGACATCCTGGTCATCGTCTCCGATGACCAGGGCACCTGGGCGATGGCCCATGCCGGAACGTTCGAGCTCGACACGCCCAACCTCGATCGGCTGGCGGAGATGGGCAAGCGGTTCGACGCGCTCTATTGCGTCTCACCGGTCTGTTCGCCCGCCCGTGCTTCGATCCTGACCGGGCGCATCCCTTCGGCGCATGGCGTCCACGACTGGCTGGCGGCGGGCAACTCGACGCTGGAGCGGGCCTATCACCGGCTGCTGATCGACTATCTCGACGGGTTCGAGACCTATCCCGAAATCCTCGCCCATGCCGGTTACCGCTGTGGGCTCAGCGGCAAGTGGCATCTGGGCAAGACCGAAGAACCGCATCGCGGTTTCGACTTCTGGCAGGCCTTTCCCACCGGCGGCGGAAGCTACCGCGACCCCAAGATCGTCGATGGTCGCCGGATGACCGACCGCGAAGGCTATCTGACCGAGATCATCACCGACAACGCGCTGGAGTTCCTGCGCGCGCAGGACGGGGCGCGTCCTTGGTATCTGAGCGTGCACTATACCGCGCCGCATTCGCCCTGGGCGCTCGACGAGCACGAGCCCGAGGACGTGGCGGCTTTCTGGCCGGAATGCGATTTCCCCTCGCTGCCGCGCGACCCGATGCATCCCGACATCTACGATCCCGCGGCCTATCCCGAAACGCCCGAACGGCGGCGCGAGATACTGTCCGGCTATGCCGCCGCGATCCGCGGCATGGACCGGCAGATCGGCCGTCTCCTCGATCACCTGGAGGCCGAGGGGCGGCTGGAGGACACCTTCATCCTGTTCACTTCGGACAATGGCATGAACATGGGCCACCACGGAATCTACGGCAAGGGCAACGGCACCGACCCGATCAACCTGTTCGAGACCTCGGTGCGGGTGCCGGGCATCGCGGCCTGGCCCGGGCGGATCGCACCAGGCAGGCTCACTGGCATCTATTCGCATTACGACATCCTGCCGACGCTGCTGGGGCTGGCGAACCTGCCCGACCGCGTGCCCGAAGGCTTGCCGGGGCGCGATCTGTCGGAGGTGCTTCTGGCCGAGGCGCCGGAGGAGGACGGCTTTGCCGTGGTCTTCGACGAATACGGACCGCACCGGATGATCCGGCAGGGCCGGTGGAAATACATCCACCGCGCGGACCCAGAGGCCTGCGAACTCTACGATCTGGAAACCGATCCCGGCGAGACCCGCAACCTTGCCGCCCTCCCCGAGCAAGCCGCCACCCGCGCGCGACTGACCCGTGACCTGGAAGACTGGTTCGCCCGCTACCGCGACCCCGCGCGCGACGGTTTTGATCGGCCGGTGCGCGGCGGCGGCCAGATCGATCATTGCACCGCGCCGCGCACCGATCTGCCGCCCTATCGGCTGCATGACGGGCGTCCCGCCTGCCCCCCATTCAGAGGCTCGACATGACCCGTCCCAACATCCTGCTCATCACCACCGATCAGCAACATTTCTCGACCCTGGGGGCGGTCAACCCGAAGATCCGTACTCCCAACCTCGACCGCCTGTGCAAGATGGGCACCCGCTTCGACCGGGCCTATTGCCCGAGCCCGGTCTGCACGCCCTCGCGCGCCTCGATCCTGACCGGGCTCTATCCCTCGCAGCACGGCGCCTGGACCATCGGCACCCATCTGGACGAGGCCTGCCGCACCCTGCCCGGAATGCTGGGCGAGGCGGGCTACATGTCGGGGCTGGTCGGCAAGGCGCATTTCCATCCCCTCGCCGATACGCCCGGCCACACCTCTCTGGAAAAGCTGCCCATCGTGCGCGACATGGAGCATTGGCGCGGTTTCAACGGGCCGTGGTACGGCTTCGACCATATCGAACTGGCGCGCAACCACGCCGACGAGGCGATGGCCGGACAGCATTACGGGGTGTGGATGGAGGACAGGGGGCTGGTCGACTGGCGCGACTATTTCCAGCCCGCGCCGGGCGAAACCTCCGCCCGCGCCATCCCCATCGGCACCAATGGCGAATACTGGAAGCGGCAGGCCCGCATCTGGGCCCTGCCCGAGGATTTCCACTACACCCGCTGGACCGGCGAACGCTCGGCCGCCTTCATCGATGACGCGCTGGCGCAGGACCGGCCGTTCTTCCTGTGGTCGAGCTTCCACGATCCGCATCCGCCCTATGTGCTGTCGGAGCCCTGGGCCTCGATGTACGATCCCGCGGAGATGGAGCCGGGTAGCCTGACCCCCGGCGAACACGACAAGAACCCGCCGCATTTCGGCAAGACGCAGGAAGAAAATCCCGATTTCGGCGATTGGCACGAGCCGTTCGAGGCGCATGGCTGCCACTCCCACCTGCATGACCGCGACGAGCTGAAGAAGGACATGGCGATCTATTACGGCATGGTCAGCTTCCTCGACCAGGAGGTCGGGCGGATGCTCGACCTTTTGGAGGCGCGCGGCGTGCTCGACGACACGCTGATCGTCTTCACCACCGATCACGGGCATTTCCTCGGCCAGCACGGGCTGATGGCCAAGGGGCCGTTTCATTACGAGGACCTGTTGCGCGTGCCCTTCATCGCGGCCTGGCCCGGCCGGATCGCCGCCGGCGCGGTCAGCCGGTCGCTGCAAAGCCTTGTCGACTTGGCGCCCACCTTCCTGGAGGCTGGGGGCCTGGCCGTGCCGCATGACATGCAAGGCGTGTCGTTGCTTGAGGAGTGGACCGGCCAGCGCGCCGCAACCCGTGATTTCGTATTGTGCGAGAACCGCCACAACCCGGTGATGCCGCATGCCGTCACCCATGTGGACGCGCGCTACAAGATCACCGTGTATCGCGCAGGCGCTGCGGGTGAATTGTTCGATCTGGAAACCGACCCGAACGAGGTCGACAACCTATGGGCCAATCCTGACTTCGCCACGTTGAAGTCCGAATTGCTGCTGCGTTTCGCGCAATCCGTTCTGGCCAGCGAAAGAATGAAGATGCCACGCGTCTCGCATGCCTGAGCATGAGACTGTGCCGCCCGGCCGTAGGCCCGGGACGCTCGGATCCATGGATTTGGGCTGCCCCGACCCCGAGCTATGGCCGAAAATGGGTGATGCAGTCTGAGAAGGCGGCGTATCGTGGCGGGTGCTGAAGCCTGCCAGAACCTCCCGAAGGAGCGATACGCCATAAAGAACGATACCGACATCATCCCGCTTCGTCAGCCCCATTCGCTGGACGATCCTTTGACCGAGATTACCCGCGAGGGGGCATGCCGGATGCTGGCTGCGCTCTTGCGGGCAGAAGCGGATGCCTTCGTCGCAGAGCTTGTCGAAACCCGTCTGCCAGACGGGCGCCAGCGCGTGGTTCGGCATGGCTACGGGCCAGAGCGCGATATCCAGACCGGGATCGGCGGGCTCGCAGTCAGACGGCCGAAGGTCCGGAATCGGGCGTCCTCGACGCCAGGAACCGCGCCGCCTGATCAAAGCGCGTCACCCAAATTCGGGCATGGCTCCGGTGCGCCCTCCACATGGTTCTACAGAACCGTCATGGCATACGAGACGCCGTCTGGCTCCAGAGGCGGGACCGCCGACCTTGTGCGATGCACCTTGACTGGGACGCCCCCGCCGCCGAGGTCTGGAGCCTAGATGATACCAAGCGACCGCATCGCATCCGCCACGCGCACGAAGCCTGCGATATTCGCCCCGAGGACGTAATCTCCGGGTGCGCCGTATTCCTCGGCAGTCTGATCGCACGACTCGTGGATATTGTGCATGATTACCGCCAGCCGTTCCTCGGTCTTCTCGAAAGTCCAGCTGTCGCGGCTTGCATTCTGTTGCATCTCGAGCGCGGAAGTTGCCACTCCACCTGCATTGGCCGCCTTGCCCGGCGCGAAAAGCACGCCCGCCTCCCGGAACAACGCGACCGCATCAGGCGTACAAGGCATATTGGCGCCTTCGGCCACGGCGATTGCGCCATTCGCGATCAACGCCTTGGCATCCTCGATCGTCAGCTCGTTCTGTGTGGCGCAGGGCAAGGCGATGTCGCAAGGCACCCGCCAGATCGAGCCATCGGCGATATAACGGCAGTCGCTGCCGCGCCGCTCGGCGTAATCCGACAGACGCCCGCGCTGCACTTCCTTGATTTCCTTGACCAGATCGAGGTCGATCCCGTTCTCGTCCACGATGTAACCCGAGGAGTCCGAACACGCGACAACCTTGCCGCCGAAGGCTTGGATCTTTTCCATGGCGTAGATCGCGACATTGCCAGAGCCGGACACGACGCAACGTCGTCCTTCAATACTTGTGCCTTGACGGTGAAGCATGGAGCGCACGAAATAGGCGGTGCCGAACCCTGTCGCCTCGCGCCTCGCCCGCGATCCCCCATAGGTCAATCCTTTGCCGGTCAGCACGCCCGCCTCGAAACGGTTGTTCAGGCGCTTGTACATTCCGAACATGTAACCGACTTCGCGCGCGCCGACGCCGATATCACCGGCGGGAACATCCACCTTATCGCCGATGTGACGGTGAAGCTCGATCATGAAGGATTGACAGAACCGCATGATCTCGCGGTCGGATCGTCCCTTGGGATCGAAATCCGACCCGCCCTTGCCGCCGCCGATGGGCAATCCGGTCAGCGCATTCTTGAAGACCTGCTCGAACCCGAGGAATTTTATGATTCCGACATTGACCGAAGGGTGGAAGCGAATTCCGCCCTTGTAGGGACCGAGCGCGGAGTTGAACTGAACCCGGAAGCCGCGGTTGATCTGGACCTGATTGGCGTCGTCGATCCATGGGATGCGAAAGATGATCTGGCGCTCTGGCTCACAGATCCGCTCGATCAAGGCTTCGTCGTAATATTCAGGATGCCGCTCGACGACACGACCCAAGCTTTCAAGCACTTCCCGCGCGGCCTGGTGAAACTCCGGCTCACCCGCGTTACGGTGCAGGACGGTCTTGAGGATGGGCTGAAGCTTCTCATGGATATGGAGCATAATTGGATTTCTCGTTTTGGTGCCTGACGAAACGGCCTAGGGTTTCCGGGGAGGCAAAGACCGGCCACCCGCTGAGGTAATATCAAGCCCGGACAAGGGGGTGGATCATTGTTTGGCCCCCAGCGCCTCAAACACCTCTTGCGACCTCTCGAGCCGGGCAAGCGGGATGTGGGGCTCACCCGGAATCACGGCAGGAACGGAACAAGAGGCTGCAGCAGGCTGGGCGGGAACTTCAGGTTCAATACATGAGACAGCAACAACAGCAAAGCGCTCACCATGATTGCGACCACAACGCCCTGCCAGGTCAGTGGGCGCAGCTCGAATACGATCATCGCGAGGACGAACAGGCCCGCCGCCAGCACGAGGCCGAGCAGATAGACCGCGATCAGAAATCCGATCAGCCAGCCGATATAGACATGCACCGTCCGGCGCCCATCTCGCGTACGCACCTCGTCGTAATGGATGCTGTCCGCGCCTGATCCACGCGCGAAGCGGTAGGCGATCACCGCCAGAATTGCCCCGGTCACGATGGAAGCGCCCAGCGGGAAGATCTGCGCCAGATAGGTTCGCTGCAAGGCATCGAAGAACGCCCAGATACAAAGCGCGGCGAATACCAGGAGAAAACCCATCTCACGGACGCGGACGCTGCGTGTGGCCGGGCCTTGTCCGGTATCCGGCTCGGGTGCATTGCGAGCCCGGACGAAGGTGATCGTCACCGACGCGATAATGACCAGGATCAACAGGATCACGATCGGACGCTGAAGGAACGAGAACCCGTAGATCTGCGTGGCCTGATAAACGGAGTCCTCCAGCCCCTTGGACAGGAAAAAGCCGATCAGCAGTGCCGGCCGCGACCAGCCGAACCGTTTCATGTAGACACCGAGAACGCCGACTCCGAACAACGCGATCAGGTCGAGCCAATCGCGGGTCGCCTGAAAGGCCGCGGAGAACACGATGACGATGACGACGGGACCGATATAGCCGTAGGGGATGGTCGTCAGCTTGGAGATCGGACGGACCAGCGACAGGCAGACCAGCGTCCCGACGATATTGGCGATGGCCAGTGACCAGATGATGGTGAAGGTGAGGTCCAGGTTTCTTTGCACCATGCCGGCACCCGGCTCGATCCCGACAAGCACCAGCCCGCCCAGCAGCACCGCCATCGTGGCAGAGCCCGGGACGCCGAACAGCAGCGTCGGGACCAGCGAACCGCCCTCCTTTGCGTTGTTGGCCGATTCCGGTGCCAAGACGCCGCGGACGTCACCCTTGCCGAACCGGGACTTGTCCCTGGCGGATTGGACAACGTGACCATAGGCGATCCAGTCGATGACAACGCCGCCCAGCCCCGGGAGCATCCCGATCAGCGCCCCGATGCCCGAGCAACGCAGAACGAGCCACTTATGCCTGAGGACATCACGAAGACCTGCGACCGTTCCATGCCCCAGCTTTTGCTGGGATGACGAGGAAATCGTCTGCTTCCGGCCGAGGATCTCGAAGATCTCAGGTATCGCGAACAGGCCGATGGCGATGATCAGCAGCGGAAAACCATCATAGAGGTAGGTCTGGCCCAACGCCATGCGCAGCTCGCCGGTGCTGGTCGCAAAGCCGATCGTGCCGAGGACCAGCCCCACCCCGCAGGCCGCCAGACCCTTGAGCGGGTGACTGCCGGTCAGGATGCCGACCATCGTCAGCGCGAACAGCACGAGCATCAGCTGCTCACCAAAGCCCATCATAAGGATGAGGGGGCGGGCGAAGAGAATGGCGATACTCAGAATGACGGCGCCGAAGACGCCACCGAACAGCGAAGCGCCGAAGGCTGCGGACAGCGCGCGTGCGGCCTCACCCCTCTTGGCCATGGGAAAGCCATCCATGACCGTCGCCTGCGAGCCCGACGTGCCCGGAATGCCCATGAGAACCGACGGAAAGGTGTCGGACGTCGTGGTGATCGCCAACAGGCCGACCATCATGGCGAGGGCCTGGGACGGCTCCATGCCGTAGACGAAAGGCAGCAGGAGAGACAGGCCGGCAAGCCCGCCGAGACCGGGCAGGATGCCCACACCCAGCCCGACCAGAACCCCGAGCAGGAGGTAGCTGAGATGGCCAGGGCTGAACAGGGTCGTCAGCGCGTCCAACGCGGTTACCCAAACGTCCATCACGTTTTCCTTGCAAGAGGGGCCGAGCGAAGTGTGAGGCAGACCGGTGATCCGGTCTGCCTTCGCTGCAGGAGATCAGAGATCAAGGTCGTATTTCTTCTTCAGCCAGTCGCCCAGATAGCCGCGCAGGTCGTCGCCGAGTGCCAGCGCCTGATCCATGTTTGCGCGCGCCTTGTCGCCGACGGCCTGATCATGTTCGCCGAAGAATTTCGCATTCTCTTCAGCATAAGCGGGATCGTCGATGATGTCCCGGATCGCTGCGACATAGGCGTCATAGATGTCATCCGGCGTGTCGGCGGGCAGGAACAGCGATTTGGACGCGCCGGTGAACTGCAGATGCATCTCGTAGAGCGCGCGCTCGGAGCCCGACAGATCGCTGCCGTTGATCTGCTCGTAGAGCTCGAGATAGGTCGGAAGTTCGGGGAAGGTCGGATCGCGGACGATGTTGCCGTCAGCGTCGAAATCGCCATACGAGAAGATCGGCGTGACGATGCCGCTGTCGACCATCGACGCGTAGTCCTTGCGGTAGGCAGCCGAGGATGCGAACGCCAGGTTGATCTCGCCGCGCTCCATCGCGATACGGGCCGGGCCGCCACTGACGCCCCACACCGGCGTCACGTCCAGGTCCAGGCCATCAAAGCCCAGCAGGCGGAAGATCGACAGACCCCGCACGCTGTGATCGGCATAGCGTAGCTCGACGTCCTGCAGGGCCTCGATGTCCTCGGGGCCCGACGCGCCAGTGTCGGTATGGACGAGGGCGACTTCCCGCTGGGGAGTCAGGATCAGCGGACGCCACTCCTTCAGGTCGAATTGCGCGGCGGGGTCTTCGAACAGCCAGTTCAGCTGCGTCGAAACCGTCATCGCGATCAGGGCGGTTCCGTCAGGCTCCGCGCGCGCCTCGAACTGATTGGCGCCGGGCATGCCACCGGCCCCGGGAATGTTGCTGACCACGACCGTGGGGTTGCCCGGAAGATGTTCGCCCAGCTTGCCTGCGAAAAACCGGCCATAGACGTCGGTCGCCCCGCCTGCCTTGAATGGCACGATCATCTCGATCCGTTTGCCCGAGAAATCGACCGTCGATTCCTGGGCAAGGGATGAGGTTCCGAATGCGCTGCTCAGCACCGCCGCCGCTGCTGCGGCCAAGAAATTCTGTTTCATTTCCCTCTCCTTCTGGACTTCGTGAAGCCCGTTCTCGCTATGAAAATCCGTAATCCGTCTCCCCGGCTCCTGCTGTGCCGGTTGAAGGGGCACGCCTATCGCGACATCAGCCCCAGGATCTTGCGCGCTTCTGCCGGTGTCGCGGGGGGGCGGCCAACGGCCGTGCCCAACGCGGCCACGCGACTGACCAGCGCGGCGTTTCCGTCGACCTAAGCGCCGTCCACGCCGATCAAGCTGTCTTCGAATCCGACCCGGCAATGCCCCCCGAGGCCGAGGGCCAGGGTCTGAACAAGCGCGTGATTCGACCCACCCTTGGCCGCCCACCAATGCGCGCCCTCGGGCAGCAGCGAAACCAGCTGCAGGATATGCGCGGCTGCGGTAGACGCGGGGACGTCATCCTTCAGGAACAGTCCGACGCAGGGCCGCTGAAGCTCTTGGACGTGGCCGCAGAGATTGATCAGGCGTTCGATCATTTCGGTGTCCGAACCATCGTACTCGGGACAGACGCCGGCCTTCAGCATCTCCCTTGCCATCTCTGCGACACGCCCCTGAACATCCGACCCCTGCTGCGGACCCACGTCGCGCAGCGCCAGCGACGCCATCTCCGGCCGTAGCGTGATCGGCTGCAGCGCCTGGGCCACGGTCATGCCCCGCGTGCCGGTGCTGAGCTGCACGATGATATCGCAGCGTGCGGTGATCCGGTCCTGTATCTCACGACAGATCCCGATATCCTGCGTCGGCTTTCCAACGCTGTCGCGGGCATGCAGATGCGCGATCGCCGCACCGGCCTGCGCACATGCAACGACGTCATCGGCGATCGCTTCTGGTGAGAGAGGGACGGCGGGATGATCGTCAAGTTTGCGCCATGCTCCGACCGGCGCCACGCAAATGATGTTGGGAAGGCTCATGGCATGTCACCGGACATTGTCACCGGCTGCTTTTCCGACCACCAGCGCCGCAACACGCCCTTGGACCCTCCCGCGTCGATGATCTCTCGCAAACTGCTGTCAAGCGGCGGGAATGAACGGCTTTCGCCGCTGCTCAGGTTCTCGACACGACCCATCGAGAAATCGACTTCGATGCCGTCGCCGTCCTCGAACATATCGGACACGCCCATGCAGCCGGTCAGGAAGGCCAAGCCGCTGCTGACGCCGGCACGCAATGAATTATATGGCATGCTTTCGCAGATCATCCCGATCCCCATGGCCTGCAGCGCGATGAACCCCTGAGCATGGGGCTTGCCAGAGGCGAAGTCGGTTCCGCCGATGATGACGTCGCCCGCTGTCGCTGCATCGGCGAAACCGGAGCGCACGTCCTCGAAGAGATGCGGAATGAGCTTTTGCGGATCGGTGACGCGACCGATGGCCAGCCGGAAGGGGATGAACCCATTGTCGAGCGGAACGCCGTCACCGAATTTATGCGCGCGGCCTCGGAACACCCAATTCACGTGGCTGACCTTTCTGCAAAAAACGGACGAGGGTCGCTGATCACTCCTGCAACCGCCGACGCAGCCACCGTCGCCGGGCTGGCGAGAAAGATGTCCGCGTCTTTTGCGCCCATCCGCCCGAAGTTGTTGACGGCCGCCGTGCAGATCGAGGTCTCGCCGGAACCCAAAGGCCCCATCGTGCCCCCGGCACACGGCCCGCATCCCGCTGGCAGCAGAATCGCCCCCGCCGCCCGGAAAACATTGCCCAACCCCTCGCGCTCCATTCTGGCGATGGTGGCGTTGCTGCCGGGGGTAACAAGGAAACGCGTTCCCGCTGCGACGGTCCTGCCCCTCAGGATGTCGGCCGCAACCACCAGATCATCGAATGTACCTGACCCGCATGATCCCAGATAGGCATGGTCCACCGCGCGTCCCAGCTCCGCGGACCGCAAGGGAATGGTCTGTTCCCCGCCCGGAAGCACGGCCTGAGGCTCGATTGCGGAAAGGTCGATGGTGAGTTCGCTCTCATAGCCCGCGTCCGGATCGGCTGCGATGGCGTCGCCCGGCGCAAGACCTCGATCGCGGTGCCATTTTGCCGTCTGTTCGTCAGGGGCAAAGTAAGTCGCGCAGAGCCCGATCTCGGTGAGCGTGTTGCACAGTGCTATCCGTTCCGCCACTGGAAGGTGACGAAGTGCCGGTCCATGGACCTCGATGGCTCGGTAGTCATAAGGTCCGTAACGGCCAGACACGAAATCCGCCGCCAGCCGAAATCCGAGATCCCGGGCCATGACCCTTGGCGCCAGCTTACCCGTCAACTCGATCTTGATTGTATGAGGCACCTGAACCCAGATCGTGCCCTGCGCCAGCACGGTGATAATCTCGGACCCGGTGCGAAGTGCAAGCGCCCCCACCGCCCCGAAATTGGTGCAGTGCATGTCATAGCAAAGCAGGAACATGCCCGGCCGCACGAGCCCCTCTTCCATGGGAAAGACATGCCCCTGGCCGCCCTGTCCCACATCATAGAAACGCGAGATGCCCCAGTTTTCAGCGACAAGCCGGTTCTGACGCGCCCGTTCTGCCGCCAGAGGCGTCGCATGGATCACGTCGTGATCGGTCACGAACACCACCCGATCCGGATCAAACACCCGGTCGATGCCAAGGCCACCCAATTCGCGATGGGCAGCGGCAATGTAACCGTCATGAACGATGACCAGGTCAGGATCGGGATGAACAATGTCGCCCGGCGCCACCGACGCCATGCCCGAGGCACGCGCCAGATGTTTTTCGATCGCTGTCAGCCCCATTGCCCCCCCAAAACCTCTCACTGTTCCATCCACTGGAACATCAATTCCATTTTCTGTACCAACATGTGGAACGATATGTCAAGAATACCGGATGGCCCGCCATCTTTGATCGGGTCGGTGCTGCCCCTTCGAAGGGGAGGTGGCGCTCGGAGTCTTTGCTGGCGAAGCGGCCGAAAAATTGGAAAACGAAGTGGAAATTGGTCAGTCAGGCAAGCATCCGAGGCATGTTCCGCGGACAGGGAGAGCGCTGTCACGGCTATCGGCTGGACGCTTTCGCCGCTAAATGCGTCGGCAGATGTAAGCCTGAATTCAGGGGTTTTAGCTTATGAACAACACCACGCCCCGAAGCGGATCGTCGCGTGGCACCGCCGGCGCTGCGGGAAAGACGCTGGAGGTTCTCAGGGCCTTTGCCGACGGGCAAGAGGCGTGGGGCGTCCGGGAACTCGCCGCTGCGCTTGATCTGCCGACCAGCTCGGTCCACCGCTCTCTGAAGATCCTGCAGGACCACGGGCTCCTCGGGCGGGACGATGTCTCGGGACGATACCGCCTTGGCAATGAGTGGCATCGCTGGTCCATGCTGTCGAGACGGCATTTTCGTCTGCCGGGGCTGGTGCGACCTGTGGCCCGCAGTCTTGCCGGCGAACTTGGCGCCCCTGTCTGGCTCGCGGTTTTCGACCCGTCCGGCCCCTATGTCTGGGCAGCTTTCGAGGAATCGCCGGGTGCGGGTGAGTCCACCGTACAGATTGGCCTGGAAGAGCCTTTGACTGCCGGTGCCGCAGGACTTGCGGTCCTGGCCGCCAGCCCTTCCTCTGACCGGACAGAGGCGACAGACGCCGATCTGACCATGCGATACCAAGCGCAATTCGCCCAGTTGGCCAAACATGGCTTCATTGCGTACCCCGATGACGATGACGAGCTTTCCGTCAGTCTCGCGGCACCGATCCTCAACGCGTTGCAGCAGCCCTTGGGCAGCCTCGTCGTCACACTCCCCGCACACCAACTGACGCAAACGCGTGAGGCCGAGGCCGGCGCGTTGTTATCAGCCGCGGCCCGTCGCATCTCGATCAGCTTTGCGACGCGCTTCCTGATCGGCAGCGACGCCGCAAGCTCGCAGCCGGGCATGCAGACGCTGGCCAACATCCTGCGGCAAAAGAACGACCGGCTCGAATTGACACCGTGGCGGAGCGGCGGCAGCGACAAGCTGCGCGAGATCAACGATGGGCGCGCGGCCTATGCCACTGCGGTCGGAAGCGTATTGAACGACGTCAGACGCG
The DNA here is from genome assembly GCF_024159025.1 of Limimaricola litoreus. GTDB lineage: Bacteria > Pseudomonadota > Alphaproteobacteria > Rhodobacterales > Rhodobacteraceae > Limimaricola > Limimaricola litoreus. The sequence goes on along the minus strand of NZ_JAMYXC010000319.1, from coordinate 8,994 downwards.
GCGTCGCCCCGTTTCCGCGTCCCCTCGAGCGCCTGCGCACCGTCACGGCCTTGGTGCCGTTGCAACTGCATATCCTGGTCGCGGCAGATCTGCCGCCGATGTCCTTCGCGGATCTTGCACGTCTGCGGGTGTCTCCGGGTGAACGCGATTACGCCACCGCGGGTCTCTATCTTCGCCTGATGGCCGAAGCCGGCTTGAACGAAACGAGCTTCGAAAAACTGGGCGGTGGGTGCTTTTTCCTCGATTATCGCGAAAGCAACCGCCTGTTCGAGCAGGGACGCCTGGATGCCCTCGTTTCACTTAACGCGCCTCCACATCCGCGATACCACAAGCTTGCCCGCAAACGGCCCTTCAGGCTTCTCGCGCTCGAGGACGATCTTGTTGCGGCAATTGTGAAGAAAGGCAGCGGCCTAGCCAGAAGCGTCATCGCACCCGGTCACTATCCTAGACAGACCGAGCCGGTTCAGACTGTGGAATCGCCGCTGCTGATCGTGACGGCCGAGGATCGCGACGAGGACGAAGTGTATGATTTCGTTCGTGCAGCCAGCAAACATGCGCCAGAACTGGCCGCAATGAAGCCAGCTTTCGAGGTGAGAAGCCCCGACGCAGCGTGCCCGGGCTGTCTGGTCGAGACGCATCCCGGGGCGGCCCGCTTCTTTGCCGAAGGAGACAGGCGCCGCGACCGAAGCTGACCGCGCTCTCGTTTCCGGTCGAGACTGGCGACGACACCGCGCCCCGAGGGGGCAAAGCGACCCCCGGATCAATCCATATCGCTCCCGGCCCCCGCCCCGGCGCGGCTGGCCTCGGTGGCGGGGGCATAGGTGCGAAACGCGAAGCTTTCCAAGATGCGGAAGGTCTCGGCGGACACATGGCGGTCGGGGGTGGCCGGGCTCCATGCCGGGGCCTGTCCATCGCGCGCGGTCAGGGTGACCGATGTTGTCCCCGTCCCTGCCCCGGCCGGTACCGCAGCCGCCCCCGCCAGCTTCGGGACACCCCCGTCGAGGAGGAGCGAGACGCCCTGCCATTCGAGCGCCAGGGCCACCCCGGCGGAGCGGGATGCCGCGAATGCGAAGGGGGCCAGAAGCAGCGGCACCGCGACCTCGTGCAGGCGCAATGTCGCCCCGGCCTTCAGCTCATCGGCCCGGTCGCAGATCAGCGCGCCGGCAATGATCGGGCACAGCGGACCGCGCCGCGCCCGCAAGATCCCGTCGGGCTGTTCCGGTGCGAGGTCGCAGTAAGGTTTCCCGTCGTTCTGGCGAAGCAATTCGGCCAGAAGCCACGGGCCGGGAAAGCCGTTGTCGCTGAGCCAGCGCACGGCCTTGCCCGCCTCCTCGGCCAGGCCCCAGCTCATGGCGCCGCCCCGCGCCGCCTTGCGGGCGAGCGCCTCGATCTCGTTGAGCGAGCAGATCACGACAGCACCTCCGGCAAGGCGGGATAGGTCCAGCCCGCGAACTCCATATCGGCGATCTCGTGCGGGAAGGGCGCGTTGCGGAACATGTTGATCCGCACCCAGCGGTCGGAACGCGGGTCGAAATGGCAGGCCCCGAAAAAGGAGAGCTTCGCGCGCAGCAGATCGATGGGCAGGACATCGGAGCCGACGGTGTTGTCGCGGATCTCGGCATAGGGATGACGGGCGGCGATCTGCACCCGCCGCAGGATGTGGCGGTGCTCCGGGTGACGCAGCAGGACATCCGCAACGCGGGTGTCCCCGGCTTCGCTCTTCAGGGTGCCGTACAAAAGCGCGGCGTCGCGGCCGGGGGCCAGCGGCTGCTCATAGGCCGCGACCGGCTCGAGGTGACGTTCGCCCAGACGTGGCTCCAGCTTTTCAGCGGAGACATACCAGGCGCGGGCCTGTGCGTCGGGGTGGGCCCAGTCGGTCCCGAGCGCCCAGGCGTAGTCGCGCTCGAGGATCTCGCGCAGGCGTGCCACGGTCATTGCGCCCTCGATCCGGAAACCGGCGGCTTCGTCGGCGCTCATCCGCGACGGAAGATCATCGATCAGCGCGCCGTAAGGCTCCATCATCAGCGCCACGAGAAGCTCCTGCCCCTCGAGGCTCAGCGCCGTCTCGGACCAGCGGTAGAGCGCATCCCACGGCTGCGGCGCGTCAAGCGCGCCTTCGTCGAGACGGGCCGCGAGGCGGGTGAGGTCGGATTTCAGCCCGGCGATCTTGTCGCACTGGATCGGATGCTCGGAATGCCAATCGTCGACGTTGCGCCGCCCGCGCCGCAGCATGATGCGAAACGCTTGCGCTTCGGCGGGGGTGATCGCCGGCAGGGCCCGGACCCGCGCCAGCGCGATTTCCCGGGTCTCGATCCAGTTGTTGAGCAGGATGGGATGGTTGAGCAGGAAGGGCGCCATGCCCAGCCCGGTGGAGTTGCCGATGCCGAAGGCGCGGCGCAGCCCCGGCTCCAGCTTCGCCGCCCGCCCCGGCGCGCGGGCCTCGGCCATGTGCTCGACGAGGTCCAGCACGAAGCCGCGGATGAGGAATACGGTCAGCATCTCGGCCTGGAACGGCACTGCGAATTCGGGCCGGTCGCAGATGCTCTCGCGGTCGGCGGCGCCAAGCTTGCCCGAGCCATAGACGGCGGTGGTGCGCATCAGGTAGCCGACGGCGTCGATCTGCGCCCGGTCGGGCTGCGCGCCGCGGCTCAGGCAGTCGACGACATGCTCGAACAGGCGTCCCGAGCGGTTGGCGCGCGACACGGTCAGCTCCGAGGAGGTGACGCGCCCGGCCTCCTGCAGCGGCACGTTGCGCGACAGACGCTCGATATCGGCACCCGAGGGGATGCCGTCAAACAGGGTAAAGGTGGTGTCCCATGCGGTGGCGATCACCCGGTCCGAGCGTTGCTCGGGCGGCAGGTCATGGGCAAAGGCGACGAGGCTGTAGCTGCGCTCGGGCCCGTGCATCGTATAGACGGCGTGGCCCACGCCCCTGCCGTCGATCTCGAAGGCGCGGCGCTCGAAGCGCCAGTTCTCGGATTTCAGCCGCCGCAGCAGCACCCGCATGAAGGACAGCCGCGACTGGTGGAACGAGCCCATGCGCGCGAGCCGCATCACCGTTTCGGGGGAGCGCAGCGCCACGCGGTCGGGGCTCAGCTGGTCGAGTTTCATCACGCGCCTCCTCATTGCACGATACCACGTATTGATCCGGGCGGCTCTTCGCGGGCCGCCCGGCGACCTGATCAGGCGCGTTCGCGACCCTTGGCGAGGGTAATCCGCAGCGCGTCCCACAGCGATGGCAGCAGCACCAGCGACACCGGCACCGCCGTGACCACGATGAAGCTTTGCAGCTTGCCCACGCCGCCCGAACCGAGCGAGACGAGGATGATCGCCACCAGCCCCATGCCGATGCCCCAGAACACCCGCACCGGCATCGAGGAGCGGTCCTCGTCCGATATGGCGACCGAGATCACGTAGGTCATCGAGTCGCCAGTGGTGGCCACGAAGATCGTGGTCAGGATCAGGAACAGCAGCGAAACGATGAAGCCCATCGGCAGCTGCTGGGTGATCGCCATCAGGGCCGCGGGCAGGTTGAAGCCCTCGAAGGCGGTGGAGACCGAGCCGGTCTCGGCCAGCTCGAAGGCGATGCCCGTGCCGCCGATGATGGTGAACCAGAAGGTGGTGATGATCGGCGCTATGAGCGACAGCATGATCACGATGGATCGGATCGAGCGGCCGCGCGAGATGCGCGCGATGAACATCGCCATCAGCGGCCCGTAGCCCATGAACCAGCCCCAGAAGAACACTGTCCACCAGCCGAGCCAGCCCGGCTCGCCGAACAGCCCCGCCTCGCCGCGATAAAGCGCCATCTGGAAGAAGTTGCCGATATAGCCGGTGAAGCCCGCGACGTAGCTTTGAAAGATGAAGGCGGTCGGCCCGAAGACCAGCATGAACAGCAGCAGCGCGCCTGCGAGGATGACGTTGATCTTGCTCAGAAGCTGGATGCCGCGCGTCAGCCCCGACATGGCCGAGAGCGTGTAGAGCGTCACCAACCCGGCGATCACCGTGGCCTGCGTGGCGAAGCTGTCCGGCAGGCCGAACAGCGTGTTCAGCCCGTAGCTCACCTGCAGCCCGAGAAAGCCGATCGGCCCCACCGTGCCCGCGACCACCGCGATGATGCACGACGCATCGGCGAAGAGCCCGATCGGCCCGCGGATCGCGCGATCGCCGAAAAGCGGGTAGAGCAGCGTGCGCGGCGCCAGCGGCAGGCCCTTCTCGTAGTGGTAGTGCATCAGCATCACCGTCGAGAGCGCGCCCAGGATCGCCCAGGCGAGAAAGCCCCAATGCATGAAGCTCTGCGCCAGCGCCGGGGCCACGGCCTCGGGCGTTCCGGCCTCGGCGCCGAAGAGCGGTGGCGAGGACAGGAAATGCGCCATCGGCTCGCCCGCCGCCCAGAACACGCCGCCGCCCGCCAGCAGCGTGCACATGATCATCGAGCCCCATTGGAACACCGAGAACTCGGGCCGCGCGAGGCCGCCCATGATCGCCCGCCCGCCGGGCAGCACGATCAGGACAAGGCCGATCAGGAAGGTCGCCAGCAGCAGCAGCTGCCAGTAAAGGCCGAAATATTTGGCCGAAAAGGCGAAGCTTGTATCGACCATCCGCGACAGAAGGTCGAGATCGAGCAGCGCGATCAGGCAGAAGATGGCGATGAAGCCGCCGGTGATGGCGAAGAGCGGTTTGTTGATATGGCCGGGGCTGGGCGTGTCCGCCGCCGCCGGGCTATGGGTCTGGTCCGTCATTCCATCCTCCCTGAAGGAATTGCCGAAGATACGTCTCGCGGCGCTACTCGGCTGCCGCCTTCAGCCCCGCCTCCTCCGCGGCGCCGAAGCTCGTGTCGAAGAAGCGCAGCCAGTTCTCTCCCATGATCCCGGCCACCTCCGCCGCGTCGAAGCCCACGGCGCGAAGCCCGGTTTCGATGTTGGAAAAGTCGCGGTTGTCCGCGAACCACGCGGGCATGTCGGGAAAGCCGGGTGCGGCGGCCGAGCCCTCGCCGTAATCGACCCGCTTGGTCCAGCGGCCCATGCGCATCCAGTCGACCACGCTGTCGGGGTGGTCCTGGCACAGGTCCGAGCCGATCCCGAGGCTGCGCGCGCCGACCATTTCGGCGCAGCGCGCGACCATCTCGCAAAAGCTTTCGATCGTGCAGTCGCCCTTGTCCCTCAGGTGATGCGGATAGAGCGAGAAGCCGAGCATGCCGCCGGTTTCGGCCAGCGCCCGGATCACCGTATCGCTCTTGTTGCGCCGCGCGGGCGTCCAGAAGGCCGGGTTGGCATGGGTGATGGCGATGGGACGGGCGGAGTGCTCGATCGCCTCCAGCGTCGAGCGCTCGGCGGAGTGGCTCATGTCGACCACGAGACCGACGCGGTTCATCTCCTCGATCACCTCGCGGCCCATGCGGGTCAGGCCCGGATCCTCTGCCTCGTAACAGCCCGTCGCCAACAGCGACTGGTTGTTGTAGCTCAGCTGCATGAAGCGCGCGCCCAGTGTGTGGACGATCTCGACGAGGCCAATGTCGTCCTCGATCGGGCTGGGGTTCTGAAAGCCGAAGAAGATCGCCGTGCGCCCTTCGGCCTTCGCGCGGCGCACGTCATCGCCGGTGCGGCCCTGGAAGATCAGGTCCGGGAACTGCTCGAACCGGCGGTTCCAGGCCTCGATGTTGAGCACCGTCTCGCGGAAATTCTCGTGGTAGGCGATGGTGACATGCACCGCGTCCACGCCGCCCTCGCGCATCTGGCGAAAGATCTTCTCCGACCAGTTGGCGTATTGCAGTCCATCGATCCTGTAGGTCACGCCAGATCCTCCGGCGTGCCGGCCGCGATGTAGGCGGTCTTGACCGTGGTGTAGAATTCGACCGCGTAGGCCCCCTGCTCGCGCGGGCCGTAGGAGGAATTGCCGCGCCCGCCGAAGGGGACGTGGTAGTCGGTCCCGGCGGTGGGCAGGTTGACCATCACGCAGCCGGTGCGGGCGTTGCGCCGGAAATGCGTGGCCCGCGCGATGGAGCGGGTGACGATGCCCGAGGTCAGGCCGAACTCGGTATCGTTCACCACCTCGAGCGCCTCGGCGTAGGAGCCGACCTTGATGACGCAGGCGATGGGGGCGAACATCTCTTCGCGGTTTATCGCCATGTCGTTGGCGGTGCCGGTGAAGACCGCCGGAGACATGTAGTAGCCTTGGGTGCCGAGGCTGAGCCGCTCACCGCCGCATGCGAGGGTCGCGCCCTCGGACTTGCCCAGCTCGATGTAGTCGAGATTGGCCCTGAGCTGCTCTTCGCTGACGACGGGGCCGATCTGCGTACCCTCCTCGAGCGCATGGCCGACCTTCATGGCCTTTGCACCGGCGACCAGCTTCTCGACGAAGGCGTCATGCACGGCCTCATGCACCACCAGCCGCGAGGAGGCGGTGCATTTCTGGCCCGATCCGCCAAAGGCGCCGCCAAGCGCGAGGCTCACGGCGAGGTCGAGATCGCCGTCATCCATGACCGCCAGCGCGTTCTTGGAGCCCATCTCCATCTGGATCTTGGTGAAGTTCTCGACCGCCGCGCGGGCGATGCCGCGACCTACCGGGACCGATCCGGTAAAGGAGATCGCGTCAAGCTCGGGGCTCTCGACCAGCTTCTGGCCGATCTCGCGGCCCGCGCCCATGACGAGGTTGAACAGCCCCTCGGGGATGTCCTGACGCGAGATGATCTCGGTCAGGGCCACGGCCGAGGCGGGCGTGACATTCGCGGGCTTCCAGATCACCGCATTGCCGAAGGCCAGCGCCGGCGCGATCTTCCAGCTTGCCGTGGCGGTGGGGAAATTCCACGGGCTGATCACCGCGACGACGCCCACCGGCTCGCGCCGCACGTCGACCTCGACGCCCGCGCGCACGCTATCGGCGGTGTCGCCGATCTGGCGCAGGCATTCGGCGGCGTAATAGGTGAAGAACTGCCCCGCGCGGTAGATCTCGCCCTTGCCCTCGGCCAGGGGCTTGCCCTCCTCGCGCGACAAAAGCTCACCCAGCTCGGCGGCGCGGCCCATCATTTCGGTGCCGATCGCCATCAGCACGTCGTGGCGCCGCTCGGGGCCGTAGCCCGCCCAGACCGCCTGCGCCCGGCGGGCGGCGGCCAGCGCCTCTTCGAGCTGCGCCGCACTCGCCTGCGCATAGCGGCCGACCAGCTCCGACAGGTCCGAGGGGTTGCGATTCTCGATCTCGCCGGCCCCGGCAACCCAGGCCCCTGCGATGTAATTGCGGTTGAGGTCGGTCATGGCGTTCATGGGGGCTCTCCTGTCTGAACCGGCGCGAGGCGGGGTTGCGGACAGTAAGCCCGAGCGCGGGCCTTCAATCAAATTCGATTGTTTTAATTTTGATTCAGCAAAACTGAAGTCAATCGAGGTCGCGCAGATCGGCCGTCTGGGCTTCGAGCACGCGCAGGAAGGCGCGCGCCGCAGGGGGCAGGAGGCGGCGCGGCTGCGACACGAGCGACAGGTGCCGTCTTGCCGCCCCATCGGCCAGCGGCAGGAATACCAGCCCCTCGTCCCGTGGCACGGCCCGGCGCGGCAGCAGCGTCAGCCCCACGCCCGCCCGCACCAGCGCCAGAAGCGAGGCCGTGCTTGGCACCGACAGGAGCGCGCCTGCGAGGATCGGGGCGAAAGCGGCCGCTTCGATCTGCCGACACAGGCCATGGGCGATGAAATCGCGGTCCTGCAGATCCTCCCAGCCGACAGGATCGCCGCGCCGCGCGAGCGGGTCCTGCGGCGCGCAGACCACGCCGAAGGGGTCCGAGAACAGCAGCTTGTGCTCGAAGCCGGACCCGGCGGCGATGCTGGCGATGCCGATATCGGCACGCTCGGCTTCGAGCTCGCGCTGCACCGAGGCGCTGTCCATGTCGCGCATGTCGATGCGCACGCGCGCATGGTCGCGGCGAAACCGGCGGATCACCTCGGGCAGGATCGCGGTGGCCACCGAGGGCGTCACCGCCAGCCGCACCTGCCCGTCCTCGGCCCGCGACAGCCCCTCGATCGCCGCGACGGTACGGCCGAAATGCTCGATCTCGCGCCGCGCCTCGGTGTGGATCATCTCGCCCAAGGGGGTCAGCCGCGACTTGCGCGCCGTCTCGAACAGCGCCGCGCCGACATGCTCCTCGAACTGTTTGAGCATCATCGAGACCGCAGACGGCGTCCGCCCGAGTTGGCTGGCCGCCTCGTTCAGGCTGCCGTGCTGCACCACTGCGCAAAAGCATCGCAGCATCTCGATCTTGATGGCCAAATTCAGATTCCCTGAAATGAGTTTCAGATAATGCATTTTGCCTGAACACACTCGTCCCGTCTACAAGACGGGCAGAGCCAAGATGCACGGACAAAAGGAACACGACATGACAGACACACTGAGAAAGATCGGCGGATCGGCCCGCTTTTCCGCGATCGCGATACATAACGGTCAGGTGCATCTCGCCGGGCAGGTGTCGCAGCTCAAGGACGGCGACATCGAAGCCCAGTCGCGCGATGTCTTCGCCAAGGTCGATGCGCTTCTGGCCGAGGCCGGCTGCAGCCGCGAGGATCTGATCTCGGTGCAGCTCTGGCTGGCCGACATGGCGGATTACGAAGGCATGAACGCGGTCTGGGACGACTGGGTCTCTTCGGTTACGCCACCGACGCGCGTCTGCGTCGAGGCCCGGATGGCCCAGCCCCACTATCGCATCGAGGCACTGGCCATCGCGGCACAGCGATGACCGCTTCCGGGCGGGCCGCGCTCATCGCGCCTCGCCCGGTGGATCGGCCGCCTCCCGCCTGCGCTTCACCTCGGCCGCGATCCGCGCCACGCCTTCGCCGATCCGCTCCGAGGTGATCGAGGAGTAGCCCAGCCGGAAGAAGGGACAAGGCCCGGAGAGCTGGTCGAAAAAGGGCGCGCCCGGCTCGATCACCACCCCCTCGCGCAGAAGGTCTTCGGCCAGCCGCAGCGAGCACAGCCCCGGCGGCCCCTCGATCCAGACGCTCGACCCGCCGAACTTCG
>NZ_JAMYXC010000170.1 GCF_024159025.1 Limimaricola litoreus | reverse complement strand
TGGCGCGGATCATCGCCGCGCTGACCGGCGCGCGCGCGCCCGAGATCCCCCAAGGCCGGGCTTTCACCGACATGGTGGGCGCGCATTACGAGGCGATGATGGGGTTTTACGGCGCAGCCCTCGGCGGGCGCGTCGCGCGCAAGCACCTCGGCTGGTACATGGAGGAGGCGGGCACGCCCGCGGCCCTGCGCCGCGAGCTGCTTACCGCCGCGCCGGAGCGGGTGCCGGGGCTCCTGCCGCTCGCGCTGCAGGGCGAAAGGTGCGCGGCATGACCGATGATGGCGCGCTGTGGAACTCGCTTCCCGTGCCGGCGCTGCTTCTGGGCGCGGATGATCGCATCCTCGAGGCCAATTCCGCCGCCGAGCTGTTCCTGAACCTGTCGCTGCGCAGCCTGAGCGGCGCCTCGCTGTGGGACAAGCTGCGGATCGACGTGCCGCTCGAGGAGGCCTTCGCGCGGGCCCGCGCGCAGCGCAGTTCGCTCTTCGTCAACGATGTCGAGCTGGGCGCGAACGACCGGCCCACGACCCAGTGCTCGGTGCAGATCGCGCCGCTGGCGGGCCATGAGACGGAAATGCTGATCCTGATCTCGCCGCGCGAGATGGCCCATCGCATGACCCAGAAGCAGGCCACCGGCAAGGCCGCGAAATCGGCGATCGGCATGGCCGAGATGCTGGCACACGAGATCAAGAACCCGCTGGCGGGCATCACCGGCGCGGCGCAGCTCTTGTCGATGGGGCTTTCGGCCGAGGACCGGGAGCTGACCGATCTCATCGTCGAGGAAAGCCGCCGGATCGTGAAGCTGCTCGAACAGGTCGAGCAGTTCGGCAATCTGCGCCCGCCCGCGCGCCGCCCCGTCAACGTGCACGACACGCTCGACCGCGCGCGGCAGTCGGCGACGGTGGGTTTTGGCGCGCATATGAGCTTCGTCGAGGATTACGATCCATCATTGCCGCGCGCCCTGGTCGATGCCGACCAGCTTTTGCAGGTGGTGCTCAACCTCGTGAAAAACGCCTGCGAGGCGGGCGGCCCCGGCGGCACCATCCGCCTGCGCAGCTATTACGATCCCTCGTTGCGCGTGCGCCAGCCCGACGGCAGCCAGGCCCGGCTGCCCCTGCAGCTTGAGATCCATGACGACGGGCCCGGCCTGCCGCCCGAGATCGCAGACGAGGCCTTCGAGCCCTTCGTCTCGGGCCATGAGAACGGCACCGGGCTGGGCCTCGCGCTCGTCTCCAAGCTCGTCACCGAGAATGGCGGCTGGATCTCTGTCGATAGCGCCCCCGGCCGCACCGTGTTCCGGATCTCGCTGCCGCGCGCCCCCGAAGACCATTCCAGCGGAGAACACTGATGGACGGAACGATCCTGGTCGCCGATGACGACCGCACCATCCGCACCGTGCTGACCCAGGCGCTGACGCGCGCGGGCTGCAAGGTGCATGCCACATCCTCGCTGGTGACGCTGATGCGCTGGGTCGAGGAGGGCAAGGGCGACCTGGTGATCTCCGACGTGGTCATGCCCGACGGCAACGGCATCGAGCAGCTGCCCAGGATCTCCGAGGCGCGGCCCGGCCTGCCGGTGATCGTGATCTCGGCGCAGAACACGATCATGACGGCAATCCAAGCCGCCGAGGCCGAGGCCTATGACTACCTGCCCAAGCCCTTCGATCTGCCCGACCTGATGAAGCGCGCCAGCCGCGCGCTCGAAACCAAGCGTCGCGCGCCCGCGCCCCGCGGCCCAGAGACCGCGCCCGATGCCGCCGCGGGCGGCGATCTGCCGCTGGTGGGCCGCACCCAGGCGATGCAGTCGCTCTACCGACTGGTGGCGCGGGTGATGAACACCGCGCTGCCGGTGCTGGTCACCGGAGAGAGCGGCACCGGCAAATCGCTCATCGCGCGCGCCATCCATGACTTCTCCGACCGCCGGGCGCTGCCCTTCGTCACCGTCTCGCCCTCGGACCTCGGCGGCATGGACGGGCCGGACGCGGTGCTGAGCCGGGCGCGGGGCGGCTCGATCCTGTTCGACGAGGTCGGCGATCTCGATGCCGAGGCGCAGCTCAGGATCGTGCGGATGCTCGACGCGATGGGCGATCCCGCGCCGCGCATCATGGCGACCTCGCAGGGCGATCTGGCGCACCGGCTCGAAGAGCACAGCTTCCGCGAGGATCTCTACTACCGGCTCGCCGGCGTCACCATCGCCGTGCCCTCCCTGCGCGAGCGGGTCGACGACATCCCGCTTCTGGCCGGGCATTTCCTGCTCAGGGCGGAGCGCGACGGGCTCGGGCCGCGACGGCTTGCGCCCTCGGCCCTCGACATGATCCGCGCCTATTCCTGGCCCGGCAACGTGCGACAGCTCGAGAACGCGATGCATCGACTCGTCGTGACCTCGAGCGGCGAGGAGATCGCGCGCGCGGATGTCGAGATGGTGCTCGGCGGCCAGCCCGCGGCCGAGCCGCTGCGCGGCGGCGGCGAGGGCGAAAAGCTCTCGGCCAGCGTCGAGCGGCACCTGCGGCGCTATTTCGACCTGCATGGCGGGCAATTGCCGCCCGTCGGGCTCTACCAGAGGATTCTCAAGGAAATTGAAACACCTCTGATCGAGATCTCACTCGATGCGACAGGTGGAAACCAGGCGAAATGCGCCGATCTGCTGGGCATCAACAGAAATACGTTGCGCAAGAAGATCACCGATCTCGATATACGCGTGACACGACGCCGCAAATTGATGTAAAACCGCAACATAACCGTGACCCTCCGGACGCAAGACCGGGGCGAGATCGCGGCGATGAGGCGGGGAACTTGCGTTCCCATCAGACGGGGCAGGGTGTTTGAGGCGGCTATCGACCTCTCGATTCGCGCGTGTCGCGCGCTGGCGTCGCCAGCGCCGCGTGCAGAATGTCGCGACATTGTCGCTGGTCGTGCTCGGCCCGGCGCTGGCCTTTGCCACCTTCTGGGTGATGGGACCGCTGGACCAAGGCGCCTCTTCGCTGCTGCTGCGGCTCGTGCTGCTGGCGGATCTCGTCTATGCCCTCGTCGTCGCGGCGCTGGTCTCGTTCCGGGTGGCGCGGATGATCGCGGCCCGGCGCGCGCGCTCGGCCGGCTCGCGGCTGCACCTGCGGCTCACGGGGGTATTTGCGCTGCTGGCGCTGATCCCGACCGTGCTCGTGGCGGTGTTTTCGGTGCTCACCATCAACGTCGGCCTCGAAGGCTGGTTCTCCGAGCGGGTGCGCACCGTGCTGGGCGCCTCGCTCACCGCGGCGCAGGCCTACGAGGAGGAGCACCGGCAGGACCTGTCGCGCGACGGGCTGGAGCTTGCGAATTTCCTCAACGCCGAACGCACCGCGCATCCCTTTTTGTCGGATGGCGAGGTCCGCCAGGCCCTTGGCCGGGTGCAGGGGCAGATCGAGCGCGGGCTGACCGAGGCCTTCGTCATCGACGGGGCGGGCGAGATCCGCGCCCGCGGCGCGCGCAGCTACGAGTTCGACTATGAGCGCCCAGGGCCCGAGGACTTCGCGCGGGCCGAGGCCCGTGGCATCGCGATCATCGAGGACTGGGTCAACAACGAGTTCCGCGCGCTGATCCCGCTCGAGACCTTCGCGGACCGCTACCTCTATGTCACCCGCGAGGTCGACGGCGGCATCCTCGCGCTGCTCGACGACACGCAGCAGACGGTGGAGCTGTACCAGCAGCTCGAAGCCGAGCGCGGGCGGCTTCTGTTCGAATTCGGCCTGCTGTACCTCGGCTTCGCGGTGATCCTGATCCTCGCGGCGATCTGGCTCGGGCTGTGGTTCGCCGAGCGGCTGTCGAAGCCGGTGGGACGCCTTGTCTCCGCATCGCAGCGCGTCGGATCGGGCGATCTCGACGTGCGGGTGGTCGAGGAGGAAGGCGACGACGAGATCGCGCAGCTAGGCACCTATTTCAACCAGATGACGCTGGAGCTGAAGGCGCAGCGCGACCGGCTCCTGGACAATACCCGCCAGATCGAGGCGCGCCGCCGCCTGTTCGACAGCGTGCTGGGTTCGGTCACTTCGGGCGTGATCGGGCTGGAGGCCGACGGCCATGTCGCCTTCGTCAACCGCTCGGCGCTGCGTCTCTTGGGGATCGAAGGCGAGCTGGAGGCCACGACGCTGGCGGTGGTGGTGCCCGAATTCGCGCCGCTCTTCGATGCGCTGCGCGACGGCGAGCGCGACTCGGTGCAGGAGCAGGTCCAGCTGATCCGCGACGGGCGGCACGAGACGCTTCTCGTGCGCATGGCGCCAAGGCGCGCCGATGACGGTGCGCTCGAAGGCTACGTGGTGGCCTTCGACGACGTGAGCGATCTCGTCTCCGCGCAACGCATGGCCGCCTGGGGCGACGTGGCGCGCCGCATCGCCCACGAGATCAAGAACCCGCTGACGCCGATCCGGCTTTCGGCCGAGCGGATCCAGCGCAAGTTCGCCCGCAAGCTCGACGCCGAGGATGCCGAGGCGCTCGAACGCATGACCGAGGTGATCGTGCGCCAGACCGGCGACCTGCGCCGCATCGTCGACGAGTTCTCGAAGTTCGCGCGAATGCCCGAGCCCGACCGCATTCGAAACGACCTCGTCGCCCTCGTGCGCGACGCGGTGACGTTGCAGGAGGCTGGCCAGCCCGAGGTGCGCTTCGAGGTGGATCTGCCCGCGCAGGGCGTTCCGGCCGCGCTCGATGCGACCATGATCACCCAGGCGCTCACCAACCTCATCAAGAACGCGGGCGAAGCCATTGACGGTGTTAGGGAAAACCTTCGTGACGAGGCCTATGCGCCGATGATCCGTATCGAGATGCGCGCCGAGGACACGGAGGCGCGGATCACCATTGCCGACAATGGCATCGGCCTGCCCGAGGACCGGGCGCGGCTGTTCGAGCCATATGTCACGACGCGCGACAAGGGCACCGGCCTCGGCCTGCCCATCGTCAAGAAGATCATCGAGGAACACGGCGGCAGCCTGTCCCTCGTCGACGCGCCACCCTTCGAGGAGGGTGCCCGCAAGGGCGCCATGGCGGTCATCACCCTTCCGGTTCTGCGCGAGGGTCATGACGAATCGGGGGACATCGAGAAGACCGGGCAACCGGCATTGCAGGCAACAGCATGAGGCATGAGATGGGCGACATCCTGATCACCGACGACGAGCGCGACATCCGCGAACTGATCTCCGACATCCTGCGCGACGAGGGGTATTCGACCCGGCTCGCCAGCACCTCCGACGAATGCATGACCGCGATCGAGGAGGAGGTGCCCGCGCTGATGATCCTCGACATCTGGCTCAAGGACAGCCGGATGGACGGGATCGACATCCTCAAGACCGTCAAGCGCGAGCATCCCGGCGTGCCGATCGTCATCATTTCGGGCCATGGCAACATCGAGATCGCGGTCGCCGCGATCAAGCAGGGCGCCTACGACTTCATCGAAAAGCCCTTCAACATCGACCAGCTCCTCGTGGTCATCAAGCGCGCGATGGAGACCTCGCGGCTGCGGCGCGAGAACGTCGAGCTGCGCCGCGGCGACGCACCGCCCTCCGAGATGCTCGGCGACAGCGCCTCGTTCCGCTCGCTGCGCAGCCAGCTCGACAAGGTAACCCGATCCAACGGCCGGGTGATGCTCACCGGGCATCCTGGTTCGGGAAAGGAGATCGCCGCGCGCTACATTCATGCCAATTCCAACCGCGCCGCGGCCCCCTTCGTCACGGTCAATTCGGTGACGATCGAGCCCGAACGCATGGAGGAGGTGCTGTTCGGCAAGGAAAGCGCCGAAAAGGGCATTGAGAAGGGCCTTCTGGAACAGGCCAACGGCGGGGTGATCTACTTCGACGAGGTCGCCGACATGCCGCTCGGCACGCAGTCCAAGATCCTGCGCGTGCTGGTCGACCAGTCGTTCCAGCGCGTCGGCGGCACCGAGAAGGTGCAGGTCGACCTGCGGGTGATCTCCTCGACCAACCGCGACCTGCAGGCCGCGATCCGCGGCGGCTCCTTCCGCCAGGAGCTGTATCACCGGCTCAACGTCGTGCCGATCCACGTGCCCGGGCTAGAGGAGCGGCGCGAGGACATCCCGCTGCTGGCCGAGCATTTCATTGGCGAATTCAACAAGAGTCAGGGCCTGCCGCTGCGCAGCTTGGGCGAGGATGCGCGCGCATTGCTGCAGACCATGCTCTGGCCGGGCAATATCCGTCAGTTGAAGAACGTCATCGAACGCGTTCTTATCCTTGGAGATTCCTCCGGGGAGATCAGCGCCAAGGAACTGCCGGGGATCGACGATCCGGACGGCGAGGAGGGCCGCGTCGTGCTTTCGGGCGGGCTGGCCACGCTGCCCTTGCGCGAGGCGCGCGAATTGTTCGAGCGCGAGTACCTGCTCACCCAGATCAACCGCTTCGGCGGAAACATCTCGCGCACCGCGGCCTTCGTCGGGATGGAGCGCTCGGCGCTGCACCGCAAGCTCAAGAGCCTCGGCGTCGTCACCTCCTCCAAGGCCGGCGCGCGGGTGGCGCATGTGGGGAACTGATCGGACGGGGCGACGGGCGGCCGATTGACCGCCCGCGCCGGCTCTGGCACTCCGTGGGGGCATGAGCGCCCCCGCGGGCGCGTCCCAAGGGGTCGGGAAGGAAGATGAAGGTCATCATCTGCGGCGCCGGGCAGGTCGGCTGGCAGATCGCCCGGCACCTGTCGGGCGAGCGCAACGACGTCACCGTCGTCGACAGCAACCCGGACCTCGTGCGCCGCGCCACCGACACGCTCGACGTGCAGGGCATCACTGGCTTCGCGAGCTATCCCGACGTGCTCGACCGCGCCGGCGCGCGCGACGCCGACATGATCATCGCCGCCACCCACAGCGACGAGGTCAACATGGTCACCTGCCAGGTGGCCCATTCGGTGTTCTCGATCCAGCGCAAGATCGCGCGGCTGCGCGCGCAATCCTATCTCGACGCGATCTATTCCGATCTCTACCGCCGCGATCACATGCCGATCGACGTGGTGATCAGCCCCGAAAAGGCGGTCGCGGAAGCGGCGCTGCAGCGTCTCGCGGCCCCGTCGGCCTTCGATGCCGAGAGCTTCCTCGACGGGCGCGCGCATCTCTTGGGCATCGCCATCGACGAGGAATGCCCGGTCATCAACACGCCGCTGCGCCAGCTCACCGACCTTTTCTCGACGCTGCGCGCGATCGTGGTGGGGATCAGGCGGCGCGGGCGGCTGTTCGCGCCGTCGCCCGAGGACCAGATCTTTCCCGGTGACGCGATCTATGTCTTCACCGACACCGACGACATGGTCCGCACGCTCGAGATATTCGGCAAGCGCCACGCCAAGCAGGAGCGGATCGTGGTGATCGGCGGCGGCAATGTCGGCCTCGGCGTCGCCCGGGCGCTGGAAAACCGGCCCGACCGGCTGCGCGTCAAGATGATCGAGCGCGACCGCGCGGCGGCCGAACGCGCCGCCGACCAGCTCGACCGGACCATCGTGCTCAACGGCGACGGGCTCGATGCCTCGCTTCTGGAAGAGGCGCAGATCGGCACCGCCGACGCGGTCCTCGTGGTCACCGACGACGACAAGACCAACCTTCTGGCCTCGGTCCGCGCCAAGGCGCTCGGCTGTCCGCTCGCGATCTGTCTTGTCAACGACCCGACGCTGGTGCCCCTCATGCAGGCGATGGACATCGACGCCTACATCAACCCACGCTCGACCACCGTCAGCTCGATCCTGCGCCATATCCGCCATGGCCGGGTGCGCGGGGTCTATTCGATCGGCGACGCCGAGGCCGAGCTGATCGAGGCGCAGGTGCTGGGCACCTCGCCAATCGCGGGCCAGCGGATCCGCGACATCGCCTTTCCCGAAGGGGTGCTGGTCGGCGGCGTGCTGAAGGACGGGCGGATGACCAAGATCCACGGCGCGCTCAGGATCGAGGAAGGCGACATCGTGGCGCTTTTCGCCATGGCCTCGGACGTGTCGGAGGTCGAGCGCCTGCTGCAGGTCTCGATCGACTTCTTCTGACGCGATGGAGCACCGCCTCACCCGCATCCCGTTCTTCGTGCTGCTCATGGCGATCGGTTCGGTGGCCATGCTGCTGCCGGCGGTCCATGCGCTGGTGCGCGAGGACTGGCTGACCTCGCGCACCTTTCTCTACGGCGCGATCCTCGGGCTGATGCTGTCGTTGCTCATTGGCCTCGCCACCGCCAACTACCGCCCCGCCAGCGTGCCGCGCAGCCAGCTTTCGGCGCTGCTCGCGGCCTTCACGCTGCTGCCGGTGATGTTCGCCATTCCGTTCCACGAGGCGCTGGGGACGACCTCCTTCCTCAACGCCTGGTTCGAGATGGTGTCGAGCTTCACCACCACCGGGGCCACGGTCTATGACAACGTGGTCCGGCTCAACGAGAGCCTGCACCTGTGGCGCGCGACGGTGGGCTGGCTCGGCGGGTTGTTGATCTGGATCACCGCGGTGTCGATCCTGGCGCCGATGAACCTCGGCGGTTTCGAGGTGCGCAACCCGTCCATGATGGGCGAGGGCGGCAGCCGGCTGAGCCAGATCACCCGCGTCGCCGATTCCTCCGAACGGATGGTGCGTTACGCGGCCCGGCTGCTGCCGATCTATACCGCGCTGACGGCGCTTTTGTGGCTCGGCCTCGTGGCGGCGGGCGACCGGCCCTTCGTCGCCTTCTGCCACGCGATGTCGACGCTGGCGACCAGCGGCATCAGCCCGATCGGCGGGCTGCGCTACGACACCTCGGGCTTTCTGGGCGAGCTGCTGATCATGCTCTTCGGCGTCTTCGCCCTGTCGCGGCTCACCTTCGCGCGCAACATGTTCGGCGATCACGGCGGCCGGCTGATGCGCGACCCCGAGCTGCGCATGGGGCTGGCGCTCGTGCTGATCGTGCCGGGGCTGTTGTTCATGCGGCATTTCTTCGGCGCGGTCGAGGACCGGGCCGAGGCCGACCTGCCGCAGGCCTTCTCGGCGCTGTGGGGCGCTCTCTTCACCGTGTCGTCCTTCCTGACCACCACTGGCTTCGAGAGCCGCTACTGGCTCGGCGCGGCCGACTGGTCGGGGCTGGAGACGCCGGGTCTGGTGCTGGTGGGGCTGGCGCTGATCGGCGGCGGCGTGGCGACGACGGCGGGCGGGGTCAAGCTGATGCGCGTCTATGCGCTGTGGATGCATGGCAAGCGCGAGCTGGAGCGCCTCGTGCATCCGCATTCGATCGGCGGCGACGGGGTCGAGGCGCGCCGCATCCGGCGCGAGGGCGCCTTCATCTCGTGGATATTCTTCATGCTTTTTGCGCTGTCGGTCACCGCCGTCATGCTGGCGCTGTCGCTGACGGGGGTGCAGTTCGAGGTGGCGATGACGCTGACGGTGGCGGCGCTGTCGACCACCGGACCGCTCGCGGAGATGGGCGCGCAATACCCGATTTCCTATGCCGGCATCCCCGCCATGGCCAAGATGATCCTCGCCGCCGCGATGGTGCTGGGCCGGTTGGAAACATTGGCGATCATCGCGCTCTTGAACCCGTCGAGCTGGCGCAGTTAAGACACGCGGGAGGGCCGGTGCGCCAGCGCACGGATTTCCGGGCTGGAAACTCCAACCGCGCCGCGACATACTCGCCTGAATACGAGAAAAGGCCGGTCCGCGGCCGCAAGAACAAAGGGACGGTGATGGCCGGAGACAAGCAGAACCTTCAGGACGCCTTCCTGAACCACGTGCGCAAGATCAAGGTGCCGGTGACGATCTTCCTGATCAACGGCGTGAAGCTGCAGGGCGTGATCACCTGGTTCGACAATTTCTGCGTGCTGCTGCGCCGCGATGGACAATCCCAACTCGTCTACAAGAGCGCGATCTCGACCATCATGCCGTCGCAGCCCGTGAACCTCTATGACGGTGAAGATTGACCGATTATTACATCCCCGAGGCCCCGGACACCCGCGCCTGGGTGATCCACCCCGAGATCAAGAACGACCAGGACCGGCGTGAGCCCGAGGCCGCGCTGGCCGAGGCCGTGGCGCTGGCCGATGCGCTGCCGGGGCTCGAGGTGCTCGGCTCCGAGATCGTGCGCCTGCCCAAGCGCCACCCCGGCATGCTGTTCGGCACCGGCAAGATCGAGGAGCTGAAGCAGCGGCTCAAGCAGAACGAGATCGAGCTGGTGCTGATCGACGGCCATGTCGGCCCGGTGCAGCAGCGCAATCTCGAAAAGGAATGGAAGGTCAAGATCCTCGATCGGACCGGCCTGATCCTCGAGATCTTCGGCGACCGCGCCGCGACCCGCGAGGGCGTGCTGCAGGTCGAGATGGCGGCGCTGAGTTACCAGCGCACGCGCCTCGTGCGGGCCTGGACCCACCTTGAGCGGCAGCGCGGGGGCCTGGGCTTCGTCGGCGGCCCCGGCGAGACGCAGATCGAGGCGGACCGGCGCGCCATCGACGAACAGCTCGTCCGGCTCAAGCGGCAGCTCGACAAGGTCGTCAAGACCCGCGCGCTGCACCGCGCCAGCCGCGCCAAGGTGCCGTTTCCGATCGTGGCGCTGGTCGGCTACACCAACGCCGGCAAATCGACGCTGTTCAACCGGCTCACCGGGGCCGAGGTCATGGCCAAGGACATGCTCTTCGCCACGCTCGACCCGACTATGCGGCGCGTGGTGCTGCCCACGGGCGACGAGGTGATCCTGTCGGACACGGTGGGCTTCATCTCGGATCTTCCGACCGAGCTGGTCGCGGCCTTCCGCGCCACGCTCGAGGAGGTGCTCGACGCCGATCTGGTGCTTCATGTGCGCGACATCGGCCATGCGCAGACCGCCGAGCAGGCGCGCGAGGTCGAAACCATCCTGTCGAGCCTCGGCCTGCCCGAGGACACGCCCAAGATCGAGGTCTGGAACAAGATCGACGCTCTGGAGCCGGACAGGCACGAGGCGGCGCTCGAACGCGCGGGCCGGACCGAGAACGTCAGCGCCGTCTCCGCGATCACGGGCGAGGGGATGGACGCGCTGCTCGACGAGGTCAGCCGCGCGCTCGGCGGCGCCAAGCATGTCGAGGAGATGGTCGTGCCCTTCTCGGACGGGCGCAAGCGCGCCTGGCTGTTCGAACAGGGTCTCGTCGAAGAGGACACGCCCACCGAGGACGGCCACCGGATGACGGTGCGCTGGTCGGCGGCGCAGAAGGCGCGGTTCGAACGGCTCTGAGCCCCGGCGCGGGACCGGGCCTGCGTCTCCCGCGCCGCTCGACGAGGACGGGGCCAGACGGCCCATGCACGAAGGCATGCGATGATACTCGATCTGCACCACGTCCAGCTCGCCATGCCGAAGGGCGGCGAGTCGCGCGCGCGTGACTTCTACGGCGAGGTGCTGGGCATGGCGGAAGCCGCCAAGCCCGAAGCGCTCGCCGGGCGCGGCGGGGTCTGGTTCGAAACGCGGGCGATCCGGTTTCATCTCGGCGTCGAGGAGCCCTTTGCCCCGGCGCGCAAGGCGCATCCGGCGTTCCGGGTCGCCGATCTCGATGCGATGCGTCTGCGCCTCGCCGCGAGGGGCATCGAGGCGCGGGTCGACATCGACTTGCCGGGGCTGAGGCGGCTTTACGTCGATGACCCTTTCGGCAACCGGATCGAGATCTGCGAGACGGTCTGAGGTCTCACTTCAGCGGATCGTGGCCCCAGTTCATCAGGCTGTAGCGCCACTTGGAATGCGCGGCGTCCTCGTCGGGGCCGCCTTGCGCCTTGTGGCGCTTGATGTAGCCCACGACCTTGGCCATGTGGTCCCACTGGTCATCCGAAAGGTCGCCCTTGTTGGTGCGCTTGATCTCGACGATGCGCTTGCCCGACTTGTGGCCCGTGCTCTCGCCATCGCCGCCGGTGTCGCCGACTTGGCGGCTTTCGTCCGTTTCGAGGAAATCTTCGATCTCCTTGGGGGCCATGTTCACCAGCTCGCCCCATTCCTCCCAGATCTTCTCATGCGACTTGCCGCTCATGCCGTTCTCCTGTGCCTGACTCGGAGGGGCAACCGGCGCGCCGCGCGGCGGTTCCGCCTCAGTTCGGCGCGGGGATCAGCTGGGTGATGCCGACGGCAGCGCCGCGCGCAAGGGTGGGATCGAGCGACATGGGGATGTATTCGCCGCGCCGCCACAGCTCGCCCAGATCGTCGTAATGGCGCGACAGCGGATGGCCCGACTGGCCGGTCGAGACGATAAAGACCGAGCTGTCGGGATCGGCGAAGTCGTAGACGCCGCGGTAGCCCGCCGCGTGGACATTGTGGAACGGGTCGGGCGCGCGCCCGTCGGTCAGCCCGCGCCGCAGCGTGTTGTCGCCGCCCGAGGTGCTCTGGCGGATGTTCACGAACCAGTTGAGGAACGGCGCGCGGCCCAGCACCGGGTGATCCTGCCGCGCCTCATGCGCATCGCCCCAGCGCAGCGCATCGAGATTGCCGCCATAGGTCTCCGAGATCCAGATCAGCGCGTCGTCGAGCGCCATTCGCGCGATGTCGGCGCAGCTTTCCTCGGCCGCCGACTGGCGAATGTCGCACCAAGCGGAGGCCCCCTCCACGTCGCGGAACACCCGGTCGATGAACAGCGGCCGCAGGTGGGTGTATTGCGCCGCGAGCGGGCCGAGATCGTCGCGGATCAGCCGGTCCTGCAGCGCCCGCATCCAGGCGGCGTAGATCAGCGGCTCGGGCAGGTGCTCGTTCATCTCGCCGTTCCATTCGCCCAGGAGTTCGAGCGCGCGTTGGCGGCGGCGCTCTGGCGTGCCTTCGGCGGCGGGTTCTCCGGTGAACCACAGATCCGCGCCGACGATCGGCAGCAGGGCGCGCGCGGTCGGGCTCACCGTATCGAGCTGCGCCTCGATGAAGCTGTCGCGGGTGTGCACCTCGCGCGATTGCATCAGCCCGCGCCAACGCGCGATGCGCTGCGTGTCGCCCCAGTGATAGGAGACATGCCTGGGAAAGGGGCGATCGAGCGTCTTGTTGTTGGTGTTGCCGACGAGGCCGCCCAGGGGCTCGGTGCTTTCGGGCAGGTCGGAATAGGAGAGCCGCCCCTGCCAGCGATTGGCGGCGACATGCCCCAGCGTCGGCATCCGGCCCTTGCTCTGGTGCTCGGGGTCGCGCAGCGGCACCGCGCCCACGGATTTGAGCGCCACGCGGTTGCGATCGGCGAGGATCAGGTTCTGGTTCGGCGCGACCTGCAGCCGGCCCGCGCGGATGCCTTCCTCGATCGAGCGGGCCTGCATCAGGCGCAGCCCCGCGGTCATCGAGGTGTCGTCATCCGACAGACCCGACCAGGCGAGCGACATGACATGGCCGCGCGGGCGGATCGCGTCGAGCGCGAACTGCTCGGGCGGCAGCACCGGGCCGTTGGCCGTGCGCTTGAGCCGCAGCGTGATGGCGGCGGCCTCCTTGATCTCGACGATGCTGTCGCGCGCCTCGAACCGCTCCCAGCCCTCCGGCGTGCGGTATTCGGCGGCGTTGCGGGGGTTTACCTCCTCGGCGTAGAGGTCGAGATCATCAGCGAAGGAGGCGGTGATGCCCCAGCCGAGATCGGCGCTGCGGCCCGCGAGCACCAGCGGGATGCCCGGCACGGTCGCGCCGATCACGCCGCCCGAACGCAGCTCCAGCCGCGCGAGATACCAGATCGACGGCGCGGTGAGCAGGCGGTGCGGGTCGTTGGCCAGGAGCGTGGCCCCGGTGGCCGAGCGCGAAGGCCCCGCGGCCCAGGCGTTCGACGCGCCCGAGAGCGCGGCGGGCAGGCTGGCCGAGAGCGGGTCGAACGGCGCCTGCGCCTCGGCGAAACGTGCAGGGATCTCGGGCACCAGATCGGCGTAGCGGGGCAGGGCGGTGAGGCCAGGGCCGGGCACGTCGGGCAGGATGTCGCGCAGGCGTTCCTCTTCGAGCACCAGCGAGGTCCGCGCGCGCAGCACCTCGGCCTGCAGGTGATCGCTCTGCTGCCAGGCCATCAGCTTGAGGATCGCAATGCTGTCGGCGGGCTGCCAAGGCGCGATGGGCTGGTTGAACAGCCACATCTCGGGCGCGCCGCGCCCCAGCGCCCCGGTGTTGACCTCGCCCAGCCAGGCGTTGACGCCCGCGGCATAGGCGTCGAGCGCGCTACGCGTCTGGCCGTCCTGATCCTCGAGCGAGGCGGTGGCGGCGCGGTAGAGATCGAGCCTGCGCATCAGCACGTCGCTCTCGACCGTGCGCTGGCCGAAGAGCTCGGACAGGCGGCCCTGCACGGTGCGGCGCAGCATTGTCATCTGCCACAGCCGGTCCTGCGCATGGGCGTAGCCGAGCGCGAAGAACACGTCGCGGTCGGTGGAGCCGAAGACATGCGGCACGTTGGCATGATCGCGCACGATCTCGACCGGGGCGGTGATCCCGGCGACACGGGTGCGCGCGTCGTAATCCGGCAGGGAGCGGGAGAAGAACCACCATGTCAGCGCGAAGGCCACGAGGCCCAGAAGGATCGCGCCGACGGTCAGGCGCAGGAGCCAGCGGAACAGGGTGGCCATCGATCCTCCGGGGGTGGTCGGCGCCCGCGCTTGACGGGCCGGTTGGGCTTGGTGAGTATCGCGCCTCGGGGGCGAACGAAAGCCCCAGGAGGCAGGGAGAGCGCAATGGCGAAGCTGACGTTTTTGGGACTGGGCGTGATGGGATACCCCATGGCGGGGCATCTGGCAAAGGCGGGCCACGAGGTGACGGTCTACAACCGGACCGCCGCCAAGGCCGAGGCATGGGCCGCCGAGCATGGCGGCCGGCACGCCGCGACCCCGCGCGAGACGGCGCAGGGGGCCGAGATCGTCTTTGCCTGCGTCGGCAATGACGACGATCTGCGCGCCGTCTGCACCGGCGATGACGGCGCATTCGCGGGCATGGAGGCGGGCGCGCTCTTTGTCGATCACACCACCGTCAGCGCCGCGGTGACGCGCGAGCTGGCCGGGCAGGCGGATGCCCAGGGGCTCGGTTTCGTCGATGCGCCGGTCTCGGGCGGGCAGGCGGGGGCCGAGAACGGCCAGCTGTCGGTGATGTGCGGCGGCGCGCAGGATGATTTCGACCGGGCCGAGCCGGTGATCGACGCCTATGCCAAGATCTGCCGTCGGCTGGGCGAGAGCGGCGCGGGGCAGCTTGCCAAGATGGCCAACCAGATCGCCATCGCCGGGCTGGTGCAGGGGCTTTCGGAATCGCTGGCCTTCGCCGAGAAGGCCGGGCTCGATGGCCGCGCGCTGGTGAAGGTCATCTCGCAGGGGGCGGCGGGAAGCTGGCAGATGGTCAACCGCCACGGCACGATGCTCGACGACCAGTTCGAGCACGGCTTTGCGGTGGACTGGATGCGCAAGGATCTCGGGATCTGCCTCGACGCTGCCGACGAGCTGTCGGTCAGCCTGCCTGTGACGGCGCTGGTGGACCAGTTCTACAAGGAGGTGCAGCAGATGGGCGGCGGCCGCTGGGACACCTCGTCGCTGATCAAGCGGCTCAGGCGCGACTAACCGGGGTTGCCTTTGCGGGATCATGGCGCTAAGGGCAGCGCACGATCAATCCCGCAGGCGGGGGCGGGCCACGGGCGGGAGACATCCCCCGGGGTCCACCGGTTGGGGCAGCCGCCCTGATCCTCCGCCGAGGCCAAACCGGAAAAAGGTTACAGACATGGCTCTTCCCGAGTTCTCCATGCGTCAGCTGCTCGAAGCTGGCGTGCACTTCGGCCACCAGACCGCCCGCTGGAACCCGCGGATGTCCGAGTACATCTACGGCGCCCGCAACGGCATCCACATCATGGACCTGACTCAGACCGTCCCGATGCTGGACAAGGCGCTGCAGGTCGTGCGCGACACCGTCGCCAAGGGCGGCCGCGTCCTCTTCGTCGGCACCAAGCGCCAGGCTGCCCAGCCGATCGCCGACGCCGCCGAGAAGTCCGCGCAGTTCTACATGAACCACCGCTGGCTCGGTGGCACGCTGACCAACTGGCAGACCGTGTCGCAGTCGATCAACCGCCTGCGCGCCATCGACGAGGCGGCCGAGCAGGGCTTTGCCGGCCTGACCAAGAAAGAGCGTCTCGGCATGGAGCGCGAGCAGGTCAAACTGCAGGCGTCGCTCGGCGGCATCCGCGAGATGGGCGGCGTGCCGGACCTTCTGTTCGTGATCGACGTCAACAAGGAAGACCTGGCGATCTCCGAAGCCAAGAAGCTCGGCATCCCGGTCGTCGCCGTCGTCGACACCAACTGCTCGCCCGCTGGCGTGGACTACGTGATCCCGGGCAACGATGACGCCGCCCGCGCGATCGCGCTCTACTGCGACCTCGCCGCCCGCGCCGCGCTCGACGGCATGAGCGCGCAGCTCGGCGCCGCCGGCGTCGACATGGGTGCCATGGAGCAGTACACCGAAGAGCAGCTCGCTGCCGGTGCCGAAACCGAAGCCGAGGCCGCGGCCCAGTAAGGGCCCGCCCGGCCAGGGCCACTGGCCCTCCCGGACGATTGCCGGGCGCGGATCACCGCGCCCGGAATCCATTCAAATTCTAGGAGAGACGCAATGGCGATCACCGCGAGCATGGTCAAGGAACTGCGCGAGAGCACCGGCGCAGGCATGATGGACGCCAAGAAGGCGCTGACCGAAACCGATGGCGACATGGAAGCCGCGACCGACTGGCTGCGCACCAAGGGCCTGGCGAAGGCCGCCAAGAAATCCGGCCGCACCGCCGCCGAGGGCCTCGTGGCCGTCGCGGTCGAGGGTGGCCGCGGCGTCGCGATCGAGCTGAACTCGGAAACCGACTTTGTCGCCAAGAACGCCGATTTCCAGGCGCTGGTGTCGAAGATCGCCAAGGTCGGCGTCAAGGCCAACAGCCTCGACGAGCTGAAGGCCACCGATCTCGACGGCAAGCCGGTCGAGACCCAGGTCACCGACGCGATCGCCAAGATCGGCGAGAACCTGACGCTGCGCCGCATGGCGATGATCGAAGGCGAAAAGGTCGTCACCTACGTCCACAACGCCGCCGCGACCGACATGGGCACGATCGGCGTTCTGGTCGCCTTCTCAGGCGGTGACGAGGCCTTCGGCCGCCAGATCGCGATGCACATCGCCGCCGCCAACCCGGCCGCGCTCGGCGAAGCCGATCTCGACCCCGCGATCGTCGAGAAGGAAAAGCAGGTCCAGATGGACATCGCCCGCGAAAGCGGCAAGCCCGAAGCCGTGATCGAGAAGATGATCGTCGGCCGGATGAAGAAGTTCATGGCCGAGTCGACGCTGCTCGGTCAGGCCTTCGTGGTGAACCCCGACCTCACCGTCGAGGCCGCCGCCAAGGAAGCCGGCGCCACCATCACCGGCTTCGTGCGTCTCGCCGTGGGCGAGGGCATCGAGAAGGTCGAGGAAGACTTCGCCGCCGAGGTGGCCAAGGTCGCCAAGGGCTGAGTCCCGGCTTCAAAGCCCGAAAATTGCAGACGCCGCCCGCATCGCGGGCGGCGTCTTGCGTTGTGCGATGGCAGGCCGAGGGGGCAGGGTGGCGCAATCGCTGCGATGGGATTGGGGCAGTATGCACATGAAAGTGCCGCGCCCGGCGGCGACGGACGCGGCGATCTCATGCTGAATTCCGACCTGCTGCTGTCGGAGGCGGCCCGGCCCGTTCGATCATCTCGGGGGCGGCGCCACGGTCATAACGACCATCACTCGTGAACATCACAACCATGTCACGACTCGCGATTCTCTGGAAGTCAGGTAAACTAGACCCTGCCGCGCCTTAATTTTGCCTTAAGTATAGAGTTGGGAAAATCGCAGAGCGCGCGCGATGGCCTGCGCCGTGCTCGTGGCATCGAGCGCCTCGCGCGCCAGCCGCAGGTGCTTGTCGACCGTGGCCGCGCTCAGCCCCAGTTCTTCGGCAATCTGATGCACCGTTAGACCGGCCGCCACGCGACGCAGCACTTCCTTCTGGCGCGTCGTCAGCCGGAAGCCATCGGTATGGACAAGCTGAAATCTCTGGTGAAACACATGGATCTGCGCTTCGATCTCATCGCGTTTTCGCAGCCAGAGCCGATCGAGCCTGCATTGCGGCAGATCGGGGCGCGCCACCAGCACCAGCGTCGCATGCGTCCGGTTGGGCAGCATCGGAAAGCTCAGCATCACACCGGCGCGCACCTCATGCATCCGGTTGAGTTCCCGCAGTCGCGCTTCGCTGACCGGATCGCCGGGGGCCAGCGTGGTCTGGCGGCTCCACAGCAGGGTGCCGCCGTGGTTGCGCGCCCAGATGGCGTAGCGGGTGTCGAGGTAGAGGTCGTCCGCGATGAAGCGGCGGGTATAGGCCTCACCATGGCTGCTGCGCAGGATCCAGTTGGACGGGACCTCCGGGCCGGGTTCGGCCAAAGCGGTGAAGCCGTAGAGCAGGCGGTCGAGGCCGTAGCTGCGCATCCTCTCGCAAAACAGAGCCCAGAGCCTGTCGTCCTGCGCCAGCTTGCACGCGTCCGAGATGAACGCGAGTGCCGAGTTGCAAACCGGGGCCTTGGACGAGATGTGCATTTCTTATGGTATCATTTTAGGATCAGGATCCAACCTTGCTGATATATATTACATAATCTTCATTATGAGATATTGGTTATGGCTTGAGCGGATTCACGTTCGAAGTTCAACTTCCGTGTGGAAACAAATGGTTACATGGATAGGAATTGATGGGCACCCGCTACGCGGATTTGGACATCAGAGAGTGCCAGAAACCCGCGCGATGGCGGGAAGCGCAATTGCCGATGAAAGAGATCGCATTGCGTCTCGGCCGCGCCCCTTCCACACTCTATCGAGAGATGCAGCGCAGGCGCGGACGCCGGGGCGAGCCCCGCCCTAGGGTGCCGGCGCGGCGTGATCGGACAGGCATTCCTCGTGGTCGCGCAGCACTTCGAGGATACGGCAATCGGCCACCCGGTCGGCGTGGCATTCCGCGATCATGCGGTGCAGCTCCGCCCGCAGCGCCTCGAGCCGGGCCAGCCGCGCTTCGACCTCGGACAGCTGCCTGCGCGCGACCGCGTCCACCTCGGCGCAGGAGCGTTCGGGGCTGTCGGAGAGATCCAGCAACTCGCGGATCGCTTCCAGCGAA
This sequence comes from Limimaricola litoreus, assembly GCF_024159025.1. GTDB lineage: Bacteria > Pseudomonadota > Alphaproteobacteria > Rhodobacterales > Rhodobacteraceae > Limimaricola > Limimaricola litoreus. The sequence continues at coordinate 10,730 of NZ_JAMYXC010000170.1, read as the reverse complement.
AAGCCAAGCTGCCGCGCGTGGCGGATGAAGGCCAGCCGGTCGAGCTGCGCATTGGCGTAGCGGCGCTGGCCGCCCTCGGTCCTTTCCGGCTCGGGCATCAGCCCGATCTGTTCATAGTAGCGGATGGTCTGCACCTTGGTGCCGGTGCGCCTGGCCAGAACGCCGATGGGCAGCATGGGCCTCTCCTTCCTGTCATTGCGGGCCTGTCATCGCGAGAGACCCCGCAGGCCCGCGTCGAAGGACAGCGAAACCCCTTGAAGCTACACCCGCTGTAGGTCCCATATAGCGTCCCGGATAGGGAATCACCATGGAGAGGCTCATGTCGGCGGATGACGCAGCACGGCGCGAATGGCACGTGACGGGCATGGATTGCGGGGCCTGCGCGGCCAAGGTGCGGGGCGCGGTCGAACGCCTGCCCGGCGTAGAGGATGTCGACGTCGCGCTGATGGCCGAGCGGCTGCGCCTGCGGCTGGAGGGGGACAGCACTTCTCCCGAAACCATCGAAAAGGCCGTGCGCAAGCTCGGCTTCGGCATCGCGCCGAAGGGCGCGCAACCAGAGCGGCCAAAGGGCGGCTTCGTCCTGCCCGAAGGCGCCTTTCCCGTTGCCGATCGAACGCCGGACTTCGATCCGGACGAAGCGACCCGGCGCGAGGAGGCGCAACCGCCCGCGTGGCACGAGACCGGCAAGGGCCGTTTGGTGATCGGCACGGGCGCGCTGCTCGCCATGGCCTGGGCCGCGCGGTTGGCGCTGCCGGCCGGGGTCTCGCACTGGGGCTTCATCCTCGCCACGCTGATCGGGCTTTGGCCCGTGGCGCGGCGCGGCTTTGCCATGCTGCGCGCGGGCATGCCCTTTACCATCGAGATGCTGATGACCATCGCCGCGGGCGGCGCGCTGGTGATCGGCGAGGCCGAGGAGGCGGCGCTGGTCGTCTTTCTCTTTGCCGTGGGCGAGCTGCTCGAAGCCGTCTCGGCGGGCAAGGCGCGCGAGGGCATCCGCGCCCTGTCCCGGCTCGTGCCGCGCACCGCGCGGCTTGAGGCCGATGGCGGTGTGCGCGAGGTGGCTGCCGAGGCGCTGCGCATCGGACAGATCGTCCAGGTCCGCCCCGGAGACCGCGTGCCCTGCGACGGCGAGGTGCTGAGCGGCACGTCGGGCGTCGACGAAAGCCCGGTGACGGGCGAAAGCGTGCCGGTCTTCAAGGCGCCGGGCAGCGATGTCTTCGCGGGCACGATTAACACCGAGGCCCTGCTGCGCCTGCGGGTGGCCAAGGCGGCGCAGGACAACACCATCGCCCGCATCGTGCGGCTCGTGGAAGAGGCCGAAAGCGCCCGCGCGCCGACCGAGCGGTTCATCGACCGGTTCAGCTGCGTCTACATGCCCGCCGTGGTCGGCGCGGCGCTTCTGGTGGCGGTGCTGCCGCCGCTGCTCTTCGGCCAGCCCTGGGGCGAATGGACCTACCGCGCCCTGGCGCTGCTGCTGATCGGCTGCCCCTGCGCGCTGGTGATCTCCGTCCCCGCCTCGATCGCCTCGGCGCTTTCGACCGGGGCGCGCAACGGCCTCTTGATGAAGGGCGGCTCGGTGATCGAGGCCGCGGCCCGGACCACCCATGTCGCCTTCGACAAGACCGGAACGCTCACCCATGGGCGGCCGAAGGTGACGGAGCTGGAGGCGACCCTGGGCGACGAGACCGATCTGTTGGCGCTGGCGGCCGGCGTGGAGAACGGCGCGAGCCACCCGCTGGGCCGGGCGATCTGCGCCGAGGCGGAGCGGTTTGGCATCCGCCCTGCCCTCGCCCGCGATGGCCGCGCCCTCCCCGGCAAGGGGGCGGAGGCGGTGATCGACGGCATGACGGTCAGCGTCGGCTCGCCGCGGCTGGCGGAGGAGCGTAGCGCGCTGCCGGAGGCGCTCCGGACCCGCGTGGCGGCGCTGGAGGCCGAGGGGAAGACGGTGGTGATCGTGCTCAGAGGCGATGCGGTGCAAGGCATCATCGCCCTGCGCGACGAGCCGCGCGATGACGCGGCGCAGGCGGTCGCGCAGCTGCGCGCCATGGGGATCGCCCCGCTCATGCTGACCGGGGACAACCCGCGCACCGCGCAGGCCATCGCCCAGGGGCTCGGCATCGAGCATCGCGCCGGGCTGATGCCCGAAGGCAAGGTCGCGGTCATGCGCGCGCTCGCGCCCGAGGCGCGGGTGATGATGATCGGCGACGGCATCAATGACGCGCCCGCGCTGGCCGCCGCGCATGTGGGTCTGGCCATGGGATCGGGCACCGACGTGGCGCTGGAGACCGCCGACGCGGCGATCCTGCGCGACCGGGTCGGGGACGTGGCGGGCGCGATCCGCCTGGCGCGCGCGGCGATGGGCAATATCCGCCAGAACATTGCCATTGCCCTGGGCCTGAAAGCGGTCTTTTTGGTGACCACCCTTCTGGGCATCACCGGCCTGTGGATCGCCATTCTCGCCGATACCGGCGCCACCGTGCTGGTGACGCTGAACGCGATGCGGCTTCTCGCCTTTCGGCCTTCGCGCGGCTGAGGGCATCGCCCTGCCCTTTCGCCGCAAGGCCCGCGCGCGTATGAGAAGGTCCGAGCAGAGGAAAGGACGATCATGGACCGCGCCAGCCGCATCAACCGGACCATCGCGCAGGAGATCGGGGCGAACGCGCCGCAGGTCGCCGCCGCGATCAGGCTTCTCGACGAGGGCGCGACGGTGCCCTTCGTCGCGCGCTACCGCAAGGAAGCCACCGGCGGGCTCGACGACGCGCAGCTGCGCACGCTGGCCGAACGGCTGGGTTATTTGCGCGAGCTGGACGACCGGCGCGACGCGATCCTGAAATTGATCCGCGAGCAAGGCAAGCTCACCGAGACGCTGGCCCGCGCGATCGATGCCGCCGACACCAAGACCCGGCTCGAGGACATTTACCTGCCCTACAAGCCCAAGCGCCGCACCAAGGCGATGATCGCGCGCGAAAACGGGCTCGGGCCCCTGCGCGATGCGATCATGGCCGACCGGAGCCGGGACCCCGAGGCGCTGGCCGCGGCCTATCTCAATGATGCGGTGCCCGATGCGAAGGCCGCGCTCAACGGCGCGCGTGACATCCTCACCGAGGAGCTGGCCGAGACCGCCGACCTCTTGGGCGAGCTACGCGGCTTCCTGCGCAAGGGGGCCATCGTCACCGCCAGCGTCGTTCCGGGGCAGGAAGAGGCCGGGGCCAAGTTCTCGGATTACTTTGATCATTCCGAGAAATGGGCGGCGATGCCCTCGCACCGCGCGCTCGCGATCCTGCGCGCCATGAAGGAAGGCGTCATCCGCTTCGACATCGGCCCCGACAAGGAGGTCGGCGCGCCGCGCTGCGAGGCGATGGTCGCGGCAAGGCTGCGTCCGTCGGGCAACGGGCCGGGCGACCGCTGGCTGCGCGAGGTTGCGAGCTGGGCCTGGAAGGTGAAGCTTTCGACCACGATGATGACCGAGCTCGTGGCCGATCTACGCGCCCGCGCGCATGAGGAGGCAACGGCCGTCTTCGCGCGCAATCTCAAGGACCTGCTGCTCGCCGCCCCGGCGGGTGCGAAACCCACGCTGGGCCTCGATCCGGGCATCCGCACCGGGGTGAAGGCCGCGGTGATCGATGCGACGGGCAAGCTGCTCGCGACCGACACGCTCTACCCCTTTCAGCCGAAAAAGGACGTGCGCGGCGCGCAGGCGGCGATTCTGCGGATGATCGAGGCGCATGGGATCGAGCTCATCGCCATCGGCAACGGCACCGCCTCGCGCGAGACGGAAAAGCTGGTCGCCGACACGCTGGCGCTGCTGCCTGCCGAGGCGAAGACACCGACCAAGGTCATCGTCAGCGAGGCGGGCGCTTCGGTCTATTCGGCCTCCGAGCTGGCCTCGAAGGAGTTCCCCGGTCTCGACGTGTCGCTGCGCGGGGCGGTTTCCATCGCCCGGCGGCTGCAGGACCCGCTGGCCGAGCTGGTGAAGATCGAACCCAAGAGCATCGGCGTCGGTCAGTATCAGCACGACGTCGATCAGCGCCGCCTGTCGAAATCGCTCGAAGCGGTGGTCGAGGATGCGGTGAACGCCGTGGGGGTCGATCTCAACACCGCCTCCGCGCCGCTGCTGTCGCATGTCTCCGGCCTGACCCCGGCGCTGGCGGAGGCCATCGTCGCGCATCGCGATGAGACGGGCGCCTTCGCCAGCCGCAAGGACCTTTTGAAGGTGGCGCGTCTCGGGCCGCGGGCCTTCGAGCAATGCGCCGGTTTTCTGCGCATCCGCGACGGCAGCGAGCCGCTCGATGCCTCATCGGTCCACCCCGAGGCCTACGGCGTGGCGCGGCGCATCATCGCCGATTGTGGTCGCGACCTGCGCGCCCTGCAATCCGATCCCAAGACGCTGAAGGAGGTGCGGGCCGAGGCCTATGTCGACGACCACTTCGGCCTGCCCACCGTGCGCGACATCCTCGCCGAGCTGGAAAAGCCCGGCCGCGATCCGCGCCCCACATTCAAGACCGCTACATTCGCCGAAGGCGTCGACGAGATCGGCGACCTGCGCGAGGGCATGAAGCTCGAAGGGACGGTGACCAATGTCGCGGCCTTCGGCGCTTTCGTCGACATCGGCGTGCACCAGGACGGGCTCGTCCATGTGAGCCAGCTCGCGGATCGCTTCGTCAAGGACCCGCACGAGGTGGTGAAGGCGGGCGACGTGGTGCAGGTGCGGGTCACGGAGGTCGACGTGGCGCGTAAGCGCATCGGGCTGACCATGCGCAAGGACGGCGGCGCTTCGGCCAAGGAGGACCGCAACGCGCCCGGCCCCCGGCGCGGTGATGCGCCGAAAAAGCCCGCCAAACCGCCGCGCAAGGAGAGCCGACAGGCGAGCGCGCCCGCGCGCGGCGATCAGACCGGCTCCTTCGGCTCCGCCCTGATGGAGGCGATGAAGAAGCGCTGAACCAAGGCGGGCGGCGGGTGGCGTCCGCCGATTCCCGGTGCCATAACCATCCGGTCACCGGGTGCAGCCGCGAGGTCACGGAAAGATGTCGCGAAGACTGACGAGCTTCCTGCGCCGCAACCGCGGCCCGCTGGCGCTGCTGCTGCTCGCGGGCGCGGTTGCCGTCTGGCTCGCCTTCCGCATGGTGGCTGACTTCCTTTATTTCCACGATCCGGCGCATCGCGACGTCGAACTCAGGGGGTGGATGACACCGCGCTACGTGGTCGAGACCTACGACCTGCCCCCGTCGCTGGTGAGCGAGCTGCTCGATCTGCCCGCGCAGGGCCCGCGCAGGCGGCGGATGCGGCGCATCGCGGCGGATCTCGGGCTCACGCTCGAAGAGCTGACCGACCGCGTGCGCGCGGCGGCGGCCGAATACCGGCAGGCGCGCGATGACTGAAACGTTGCTCGGCCTCGTGCCCGATTACGGCGCCATCGTCGTGGCCGCGGCGGTGTTTCTCGCCTGCCTCGCCGTGCCGCTGCCGGCCTCGATCCTCGTGCTCACGGCCGGCAGTTTCGCCGCCGTGGGCGACCTGTCGATCGGGATGGTCGGCGCGGCGGTGTTCGGCGCTTATGTCGCGGGCGATCAGGCCGCCTATCTCATCGCCAGCACGGCGGGGCGGCACATCATGCCCCGGCTGCGGGCGCGCGACAGCCTCGCGCCGGTCCTCGATCGCAGCGAGGCGCTGATCCGGCGGCGCGGCGCGCTGGCGGTGCTGCTGAGCCATACGCTGCTCAGCCCGCTTTGCCCCTATGTCAGCTATCTGAGCGGTGCGGGCGGGCTGGCCTGGGCGCGGTTCACCCTTTCGGCCACGGCGGGCGCGCTGATCTGGACCGGCGTCTATCTCGGCCTGGGCACATTGTTCGCCACGCAGCTCGAACAGGTGTCCTCGCTGCTCGCGAATTTCCTCGGCGTGATCCTCGCCGCCGCCCTCGGGCTGGGCAGCCTCGTCCTGCTGCGCCGGCGCTGGCGGCAGCAGGAGCTGGCCGACTGACCCGCTGGGCACCCTACCCCAGCGCGTAGCCCGCGCCGCGCACCGTGCGCAGCGGATCACCGCCGCCATGCGCGCAGAGCGCCTTGCGCAGCCGGCCGATATGCACGTCGACGGTGCGCGTGTCGACATAGACATCGCGGCCCCAGACCCGGTCGAGCAGCGCCTCGCGGCTCCAGACCCGGCCGGGCCGTTCGAGGAAGGTCGCAAGCAGGCGGAACTCCGTCGGCCCGAGCTTTATCGGCTGGCCGTCGCGCTGCACGCGGTGCGTCTCCGCGTCGAGGGTGATGTCCTCGAAGCTCAGCGTTTCGCCCACGCCCGCGGGGCGCGTGCGGCGCAGCTGGCTCTTCACCCGCGCCATCAGCTCGCTCACCGAATAGGGTTTGACGACGTAGTCATCGGCCCCCGTTTCGAGCCCGCGCACGCGGTCCACCTCCTCGTTGCGGGCCGAGAGCATGATGATCGGCAGGCTTCGCGTTTCGGGCCGCGCCTTGATGCGGCGGCAGATCTCGATGCCGGTGACCCCCGGCAGCATCCAGTCGAGCACGATCAGATCGGGGGTCTCCTCGGCCACCATGAGCAGCGCCGCGTCGCCATCCTCGGCCTCCGTGACGCGAAAGCCCTCGGATTCGAGGTTGTAGGCCAGCACCGCGCGCTGCGACGGTTCGTCCTCGACGATCAGCACGTGGGGTTTCACCTCGCGCATTGTCTCACTCCGGCTGCGGCACGTAGGAGGTGTTGTCGCCCTTGGGGCGGTCCTCGTCGGGCATCTGGCCGGTGGTGAGGTAGATCACCTGCTCGGCCATGTTGGTGGTCAGATCGCCCATGCGCTCGATGTTCTTGGCGATGAAATGCAGGTGCATGCAGGCGGTGATCGCGCGCGGGTCCTCCATCATGTGGGTCAGGAACTCGCGAAACAGCGCGTTGTACATCTGGTCGACCTCCTGGTCGCGCTGCAGCACCTCGGCGGCGAGAGCCGCGTCGCGGTTGACGAAGGCGTCGAGCGTGTCGTTGAGCATGTCGCGCACCTCGCGCGCCATGCGCTTGAGCGCCGCGTCCGAGCCCTCGATCGGGTTCAGCTCGGCGAGGATCGAGGTGCGCTTGGCCATGTTCTTGGCGTAATCGCCGATCCGCTCGAGGCTGGCGGCCAGCCGCAGCACCGAGAGGATCACCCGCAGGTCGCGGCTGACCGGCGCGCGGATGGCGATGACGCGGGCGGCCTCTTCGTTGACCTGCTCTTCGAGCGCGTCGATCGCCTTGTCGCCGCGGCGCACCCGTTCGGCGTTCTCGATGTCGCGGTCGGCGAGGCTTTGGGCCCCGTCGAGGATCGCGGCCTCCACCAGACCGCCCATCTTCAGGATCAGCGCCTGGATGTTCTCGAGATCGCGGTCGAAGGCCGAGGCGATGTGCTGCTTGTCCATGTCCCTGCTCCCTTACCCGATCCGGCCCGAAATGTAGCTCTCGGTGCGGCTGTCCTCGGGATTGGTGAAAATCTTGCCCGTCTCGCCGTATTCGACGAGATGGCCCAGATGAAAGAACGCCGTGCGTTGGCTCACCCGCGCGGCCTGCTGCATCGAATGCGTGACGATCACCACCGAGAAGTTGCGGCGCAGCTCGTCGATCAGCTCCTCGACCTGTGCCGTGGCAATCGGGTCGAGCGCCGAGCAGGGCTCGTCCATCAGCAGGATCTCGGGCTCGGTCGCCACGGCGCGCGCGATGCACAGGCGCTGCTGCTGCCCGCCCGACAGCCCGGTGCCGGGAGCGTGCAGCCTGTCCTTGACCTCGTCCCAGATCGCGCCGCGGCGCAGCGCCTTCTCGACGATGTCGTCGAGCTCGGCCTTGTTTCGGGCCAGCCCGTGGATCTTGGGGCCATAGGCCACGTTGTCGTAGATAGATTTCGGAAACGGGTTGGGCTTTTGGAACACCATGCCGACCTTGGCGCGCAGCTGCACCGGATCGACGCAGGGGTCGTAGATGTCGGCCTCGTCGATCCGGATCTTGCCAGTCACCACCGCGCCGGGGATGGTGTCGTTCATCCGGTTGAGGCAGCGCAGGAAGGTCGACTTGCCACAGCCCGACGGGCCGATGAAGGCGGTGACGGTGCGATCGGCGATGTCGACATCGACGCCCTTGATGGCATGGGTGGTACCATAGTGCACATGCACGTCGCGGGCGGTGATCTTGGTCTTGTCGGTCACAACATTGTCCATGGGTCGCATGTCGTTCATGTCCGGGCCTCCTGCCCTTTGCGCGCTCACCAGCGCCGCTCGAAGCGGCGGCGCAGCAGCACCGCGATGAGATTCATGGCCAGAAGGAACACCAGCAGCACGATGATGCCGCCCCAGGCGCGTTCGTAAAAGGCCGGATCGGCCCGCTTGGCCCATTCGTAGATCTGTGCCGGCATGGCGGAGTTGGGGCTCAGGAAGCCCTCGGCCACGCCGTCGGGATAATTGGTCGCGATATAGCCCACCATGCCGATGAGCAGCAGCGGCGCGGTTTCTCCAAGCGCCTGCGCGAGGCCGAGGATGGTCCCCGTCAGGATGCCCGGCATCGCCAGCGGCAGCACGTGATGCGTCACCGCCTGCATCTTCGACGCACCGACGCCGAGGGCCGCGTCGCGGATGGAGGGCGGCACGGCCTTCAGCGCGGCGCGGGTCGAGATGATGATGGTGGGCAGCGTCATCAGCGTCAGCACGAGGCCACCCACCAGCGGCGCCGATTGCGGCAGATGCATGAACTGGATGAACACCGCGAGGCCGAGGATGCCGAAGACGATCGAGGGCACGGCGGCGAGGTTCGAGATATTGACCTCGATGATGTCGGTCAGCCGGTTCTGCGGCGCGAATTCCTCGAGATAGATCGAAGCCGCCACGCCGATCGGCAGCGACAGCGCCAGCACCACCATCATCATGAAGAACGAGCCCAGCATGGCGACGCCGATGCCCGCCTGCTCAGGGCGCGAATCCGAGGCATCGGCCCCGGTGATGAACGCCCAGTTGAAGCGTTTTTCGACCACGCCCACGTCACTCAGCGTATCGACCAGGTCGAGATGCGCGGCGTCGAGGTTCTTGTCCCGGGCGAGGCTTTCGCGGCTGACGCGGCCCTTGAGGTAGCCGTCGACGCGGCTGGAGGCGAGCAGATCGAAGCCGACGGTCCGGCCGATCAGCTCCGGGTTGGCGAGCACACGGTCGCGGATCTTCGCGGCAGCGGACTCCGACAGGATCTTGGTCAGCGCCTTGCCGTCGAGATCGGTCTCGATCCCCTCGCGCGCCACCAGATCGGTGAGCGCCGCCTCGATCAGCGGCTTGTAGCCGAAGGTCGAGACCTTGGCGATCTTCTCGGGGTCGCGGTCGCCGTCCTTGTCGAGCTTTTCTTCCAGAAGTGGCACGTCGAGCTGCACGTAGGTCTGGCCGAAGGCGGTGAGCCCGTTCGACAGGATCGCCCAGAGGAGCGCCGCGAGAAAGGCCATGCCGATGGCCAGCGCCGTGATGCCGTAAGCCTTGAAGCGGGTCTCGGCCCGGTTGCGCCGCTTGGTGCGCGCGTCGGTGACGAGCAGCGCGCCATGCCGCGCCGGGGTGTCGTTGGAGATATCGGTCATTCGTACTGCTCCCTGTAGCGGCGCACGATCCACAGCGCGACGACGTTGAGCGCCAGCGTGATCACGAAGAGGGTCATGCCGAGGGCGAAGGCGACGAGCGCCTCTGGCGAGGAGAAATCGGCGTCGCCGGTGAGCTGGCTCACGATCTTGGCGGTCACGGTTGTCATGGCGTCGAACGGGTTCATCGACAGCCGCGCCGCCGCGCCTGCGCCCAGCACCACGATCATCGTCTCGCCGATGGCGCGCGACGCCGCGAGCAGCACCGCACCGACGATGCCCGGAAGGGCCGCGGGCAGCACCACCTGGCGGATCGTTTCGGAGCGGGTGGCCCCCAGCCCGAGGCTGCCGTCGCGCAAGCTCTGCGGCACGGCGTTGATGATGTCGTCCGACAGCGAGGAAACGAAGGGGATGAGCATGATGCCCATGACGAGGCCCGCGGTCATCACCGCCGTGCCGCCCTGCATCCAGCCAAGCCCGAGGTAGCCGCCGCGCCCGAAGGCCTCGACCAGAAGCGGGCCGACGGTCAGCAGCGCGAAGAGGCCGTAGACGATGGTCGGGATGCCCGCCAGCATCTCCAGCATCGGCTTGGCCCAGCTGCGGAGGTTCCTGTGGGCATATTCCGCGAGGTAGATCGCGGCGAAGAGCCCGATCGGCACGGCGACGACCAGCGCGATCAGCGAGATGTAGAGCGTGCCCCACAAGAGCGGCAGGATGCCCAGCTCGGAGCCGCCGCCGAAGCTCGGGCTCCATGTGGTGCCAAAGAAGAACTCGGCCGCCGGGTAGAGGCGGAAGAATTCGACGGTGTTGAAGATGAGCGCCAGCACGATGCCCACCGTGCTCAGGATCGCGATCAGCGCCGCGCCGATCAGCGCGCCGCGCATCGCGCGTTCGACGGCGTTGCGGGCCCGAAAATCGGGCCGCGCGCGCGAGGTGCCCCAGGCGGCCCCGACCAGCGCGAGGCCGATCACCGCGATGTCGCGCAAAAGCTTGCCCATGCCGCTCACCCGCTGCCAATGCAGCGCGGCGTCGCGCGTCGCGGGCGTCACGTCCGAGCCGAGCGCCACGCCCTGCTCCGCCATGGTGGTGCGCAGCTCCTCGGGGGGCAGCGCGCGCGCCGCCTCGGGCGTCAGCCGCCCCGAACGGGCGGCGGCGTCGAGCCCGG
>NZ_JAMYXC010000183.1 GCF_024159025.1 Limimaricola litoreus | reverse complement strand
CGCGGCTGCTCGGGCGGCCCGCCGCGGAGGCGCTCGGCCAACCCGCCGAGCGGGCGGTGGCGCTGACCGACAGGCCCGACTGGTTCGCCCGGGCGATCCGCGACGCCAAGGATACGGCCGAGATCGTCTTCGAGGCGAGCCAGCCCGACGGGCGCGAGCTCGAGGTCACCATCGCCCCGATCGGCACCCATGGCCTGCCCGGCGTCTCGGAGGACTGGTCGGTCGTGCTGCGCGACGTCACCCGCCGCAAACATGCCGAACGCCGCCTGAAGGTGATCCTGGGCGAGATGCGCCACCGCATGAAGAACACGCTCGGCGTGGTCGCAGGACTGGCCCGGCAGACGCTGCCCCAGTCCCATGCCGAAGGCTTCGTCTCGAGGCTGCAGGCGCTGTCGGCCGCGCATGACGCGCTTGGCGAGGAAGGGGCAGAAGACATGCCGAGCGGCGCGGCGGCCGCCGACCTGCGCATGCTGATCGACACCGCCGCGCGCACTGCGGGCGATCCGGCGCGTTTCGAGATCGACGGCCCGGAGGTGCGGCTCACGGCCCGGCAGGCGACCTCCTTGTCGATGGCGCTGCACGAGCTGGTCACCAATGCGCTGAAATACGGCGCCCTTTCGTGCGAGACGGGCCGGGTGCGGATCGACTACGGGCTCGAGGAGGCGACGGGGCGGCTGTCGCTGCACTGGCGCGAGCGCGGCGGGCCGCCGGTGGTGCCGCCGACCCGGCGCGGCTTCGGCACCAAGATGATCGGCATGGTGCTCAAGGCCGAGCTGGGCGGCGAGATCGATTTCGAATTCGCGCCCGAGGGCTTCTGCTTCGAGATGGTCTTCCCGACCCGCTGACGCCCCGCCTCGGGCCCTCTTACGCCCACGCCAGCGCCTGCGCGATCTCCTCGCGCCCCGCCCCCGCCGCCAGTAGCGCCGACAGCAGCAACCGGGCCTTGAGCCCCGTCAGCGTGCCGGTCAGCAGACCGCCCGCCGCGACCAGCGTGGTGGCGCCGCTGTCGCCGCCATAGACCGCGCGGGTGCGCCCCTCCGCGCAGCGCGAGGCGATGAGCACGGGCACACCCGCTTCGGTGAGCCGCCCGACCGCCGCGCCGAAGCCGCGCGGCGCGTTGCCCCGGCCGAAGCCCTCGATCACCACGCCGCGCGCGCCGTTTTCGGCGCAGAAGCCGAGGAAGGCCGGCGTGGTGCCGAGCGCGAGCCGGAGCAGCTCCACCTCCTCGACCAGCCCCGCATCGGGCACCACCCGGCGCGGACCGGGGTGGCGATCGAGATGCACCTCGCCGTGATCGACCTCACCCAGCTTGCCCAGGCCCGGCGAGCGGAAGGTGTCGGTGCGCGAGCTGTGGACCTTGGTCACGTCGCGCGCGGCGTGGATCTCGCCCTCGAAGACGATCACCGCGCCGATGCCGCGCGCCTGAGGGGCGGCGGCCACGCGGATCGCATCGGCGATGTTGCGCGGCCCGTCGCTGTCGGGATCGCCCGCGTGGCGCTGCGCCCCGGTGAAGACCACCGGCTTGTCGCCCGCCACGAGGATGTCGGCGAGATAGGCGCTCTCCTCCATCGTGTCGGTGCCGTGGGTCACGACGACGCCGGCGCAGCCGGGGTCGTCCAGCGCGGCGCGGATCGCGGCGACGAGGCCATGGGCGTCCGAGAGCGTGAGCGCGAAGCTGTTGAGTTCGCGAAACTCCTCGACCCGGACCTCGACCCCCTCAAGCGGATCGTGCAGCTTTGCCAGAAGCGCGCTCCCGCCCAGCCCGGCGACGACCGCGCCTGCCTCTTCGGAGTGCCGGGAGGCGATGGTGCCGCCCGTCGAAATCAGCGTGACCCCGGTCATGATGCGTCCCTCGTCCGTGTCGGTTCTGGTGCCCGTGGCCTGCCGCAGGCAGGTTGCGGGCTTTGGTTCAGGTCCTGTTGCAGGCACCCATAGCGCTGTATTTCCCAGCAAAACAAGGCCTAGCCGTATTCGCTCGGGGCGGTCAATAGGCGCGAGCGGTGCCACGATAAGTGCCACGGCTGATGAGCGCCGTGTTTCGAGGCAGGCTCACCACGGGGATGATCGCTTCCATCCATTCGGCTGCTAGATAGACCGATATGGGGGCAGGCCACTGTAGGAGTCATAAGCAGGTCGTGGAGAGCCACCAGTTCGCTTGGCACCCTGTTCCTGCGCAAGGAGCGAGGCGACTCTGTGGAGGCCTCTCTGTGGCCCTCTGGTGATGCACGGGCATGGTGGGGGCGAGTGCCACCCCGGGGGGGACCCGATGGCGTATATAAGGTCGGCCCGAGAAGGGGCATTTTGGATCGTCAACCCGAACGGTTGCTCGGACATGACCTGATGCCCAGCGCGGTCGAGGCCTAGACGGGGCGAGATCTATCGCTGGTGACAAAACCTTTAATGGGCGGGGGAGGCAGCTTGAAGCTTCTAAGTCCTATTAGTATGGGGAGAGCGCCCCCCGGCAGGCCCGCCCCCTCACCCGAGAGAAGTTCTCGCCTCAGCTCCGGAGATCAACATGACCGAACACCTTCAAGGCAAGCCGAATGCGCGTGAACGCCGCTATCACCGCTTCTTTCAAGTTGTCGAGGCCGTCGTAGCTGAGATCCAAGCTCACCAATGGGCTGATACGGAGAAGAGCCATCGTAGGCTGCTCGATGAACGGATGGGCTACGTGTTAGATGCTTCTGGCAATGTGAAGAGGCGTCTCATGTCAGTTGAGCCTAATCTTAATCGGATCACCGCAGAACGGGAAGATGAATAAGAACAGAGCCTCAAAGACTTTGAGGCCTCAATGATAAAGCCCTTGGTGAGTTTCTTATGGCATAGAGAATCCAGTCCAGACGGATAAACACTTTCCTCACTCTTCCTAGGGCTGGTATGAACTCAGATTAGGATTTCGAACAGCTTCGAATCATTGCGCCAGTTTCAGGGATTTAAGGTCAGTGCCGTCTCCCTAGAAGATCCTTATAAGGCCCTCGGCTCCAGAGAGCTTCCTACGGGGCGCAAAGAGCATGTCGATATTTCTGCGGATCGGGCAGGTATGGGATGGAAATTCGCTAATGGAAGGATGGCAAAACCTGCCACTGAAAATGTGCGATATATTTAAATTGCGTTATCAACCTAAACTTCTTCGCTCTTAAGAGAGTCGCTCCGTAGATGACCCGCTTGTTGCGCAGCGTGGAAGGATAATTTTATTTCCACCGCTTATGTGAGCGACAGAGCTGCTTTGAGAACCATAAGTACATAGCCTCGTAATAAATCCGCCCCAGGATTCCATCAAAAGAAGCAAGGGCTTTGACTTATGTGGTGATATCGATATGTTTAATTTTTTGTGAAATTAAGCCGATCCCATAAGCTGGGAGATTTAAGTCGAGCAGTTGTCACGGGAAGCCAGTGCCAGCGAATCTTTCTGATATACCTACGCAGCGACCTTCTCCCCCAAAGCTTTTCGATATCCTGGCATATTTCATCGCTACTCACCCGTTGCACATCGTAATGTGAAATTACTGAGGAGCTTTTTCCTTTCATATAGGCCTCAGTGCTTGAGAAAGCCCGTTCAGCGCCGAGTAGCATTGCAGCTCGAAGCACATCGGGTTGCACCCGCCAAACATCGTATATTCTTTCTAGTAGCACAAATTGCGACCTTACCTGAGATACTTTTATTTGCGGTTGCTCGCGTTGAATGACCTTTAATGCACGATGCATTCCGAACAAGTAGGCCTGCTCAAGAGATGGGCTTGCCATATGAGTTGCAAATGATACTCCTTTCGCCGACAATACTATCTTTCCTCCTGGAACATAGGGATCTGGATCAACGAAAAGTCGGTCACTGATTGTATTCCACATCACACGATTCGAGAAGATGTGCATCCCCATTATTGCTCTTTGAGAAGGCCAGTCCTCAAGAGAGCATACCAAGTGGTCTAAGTCGTTTACTGACGAAAAAATGCCACATATTTCCTCTACGACAGTGCTTCTGGTAAACACCATATCCGCATCCAGCTTAATGAAGATATCGAAATCGCCTGATGACTCCATTACTGTTTGGTATAGGGCATTGTGCGCCTCCCAATTCCCGAGGCCAGAAAACACCTTGTGAGTTATATCTGCGTGGGTTTGACGTTTAATTGATTCTAAGCAGCTTGGGAATTCATTCTCCCCAGAGTGCAGTGTTAAAATCATTACTTTCATCTTCAAATCTTCAAAATCCATCTAAAGCCCCATGGGTCTTTGCCTATGCGCTTTCACTTGCAGGTTCTCTAAAAAAGAATATATCCGCCAACTACATCGCACTAAGCTATTTTGAAGCGAGGCGAAAATTTACAACATATAATGGCGATATCTTGCTGAGAGGTGGCCCCAAACAAGTGAAACCCCCGTTCGTGCAGTCGGCCTTAACCCAATAAAGCACCATGCAATCAAGCTCTATTAATTATTGAGCTTACAGGCTAGTGGCTTGCTAAGGGGTCCAGGTTGGCGCAGTATAGCCAAAATCTTCGATGTCTTTTTTACATAGGATTTCTATTAATAAAATGGCCTCCGGCGTAATCTTGTATAGGTTCAGATCTTCCTTAGGATTGCGGCCGCTTTTTTTTGCATTTACTTTTCGGAATGTGTTCAGTAGCTCCCCTCCTAGGCAGAGCTTTTCTGAAAGTTGGCGAATGCCATTTTCGAAATCCTCAAAGCGTATCATATGATCTATGACGCTAACTCCGTCTATCTCAGTAATTCGACGGTTCTCAACCAATCGTTCTGGCATATCTGTCAGGAAGCGTCCAAAGGTCATGGAGAGTGGGTCTATCTTGTTCTGCTTTAGGGTGAATCTATATCGGCTCAGCGCATAATCAAAAGGGTCCCTAACAATCGCTATCTTTAAGTAGGAGCTAAATATATCGGCGCCAACACGACTTCGGATAGCTTTGGCGCGCATGTGATCAAAATAATACGTTGAAGGATGTTGATGAAACGGGTTCTTGCGCTTGATGAAATGCAAGCTTGCATCTAGAACTTCCCGACGTTGACGCTTGCGCCATGGCTTGAGGTAATTTTGGGGAGGGCGTCCGCCATGTTTCAATCTAAGGATCTCGTCCTCATTCCCATGAGTGAGGGAGTAAAGCGGTGTAATAATATCTTCTGGCCCACAAAACTTTGACAGCGCTATTTCGAAAGAGGACCCTGCAACTTTAGTTGGCTTGATGAATATGCACTTTAGTTTGTGAGAAACTATCATGGTAATGCTTACATGTTGGCAAAGGAATTAGGTAGATTTATTGCCGATTGCAATTTATAGGTTTTGTTTAAGCATGGCTGTGCCGTGAAGAAGCTTTATAGGGAGTTGGTATTTACCCACGCCAACTCTTCTATAGCACACTACTGTTTCTATTTTCCGCGGCATCCCCCAAATTTTTTTTATTGCAGAAGTGGTGGCAGCTTGATTATGTTTAGGTCACTTACAGATCTGCAACACCTCCTTTGGCTCCGACGACGTAATCAACTGCTTTGACGTGTGGTTCGAAATAATTGGTACTGCATGGATGGCCATCAGTCGAGGCCTTTGGTGCTTCTCAGTTGCCGCCGTCTCGGTTGGGTAGTTGGGCTGTGTCGCACTAGGATCAGGACTCATTAACCTTCAAAGCCAGAACACAACGGTCACTGCCAAGGCGATGGCAGATAGGAACACCTTCGGGCATCTGTCGTAGCGCGTGGCAACCCGCCTCCAGTCCTTCAGGCGCCCGAACATGATCTCGATGCTGTTGCGGCGCTTGTAGCGACGTTTGTCGTGCTTGACGGGCGTGGCACGAGATTTCCGGCCCGGGATGCAGGGCTTGGTCCCCTTGTCCTTCAGGGCCTCCCGGATCCAGTCCGCATCATACCCTCGGTCGGCAAGCAGCCATTCTGCGTCGGGCAGGCTGCTCAGCAGCGCTGCAGCCCCAGTATAGTCACTGGCCTGGCCGGCAGTCATGAAGAACCTGATGGGGCGTCCGTGAGTATCAGTGACGGCATGCAGCTTGGTATTCATGTCGCCCTTGGTGCGTCCGATCAGCCGACCACGCCCCCTTTTTTCAGCCGCAGGCTAGTCGCCGTGCGGTGGGCCTTGAGGTAGGTCGCGTCGATCATGACCGTCTTTCTCTCCGGGCTTTCAGCGGCCAAGCCTTCCATCATCCGGGCGAAGACGCCCTTGTCACTCCAGCGTTTCCAACGGTTGTAGAGGGTCTGGGGCGGACCATACTCCTTCGGGGCATCGCGCCACCGCAGACCGTTGCGATTAACGAAGATGATGCTGCTCAAGACCCGCCGGTTATCGACACGCGGCTTGCCGTGGCTCTTCAGAAAGAAGGGCTGCAGCCGGGCCATCTGCTCGGCCGTCAGCCAGAAAAGGTTGCTCATTGATCATGCTCCTCGGGGAGCCTGAATCACGCAGCCTCATCAAGATCAAGGGGTCCTGAGCCTAGGCTTTGCGCTGGGCAAGGAAGGCATCAAGCCGTCTGTCGTGGCCTTCCATGCCCGCCTCGATCTCGCCGACGTCGCTCGTGGTCGACGGCCCGAAGCCATCAGGGTCGAGCGCCTGTTCCCTGGCCCGTGCCGCGAGGATGCGACTGAGATCGGGGTCGGTTGCCTTTAGCTGGGCGTCGACATTGCATACCGCGACAAGCGCGGCCCGCATCCGCTCGTGCAGCAGATCACGATGCCCCTCGTGAACGAGAAAGCTGTCGTGGATTGGCAGGATCGGAATACCGTTCTCGGCCAAGTCGAGCATTACCTGCTCGGCCACGTCGCTATCCGTGCGCTGTAGTCGCTTGCCAACGCCGGAATAGAAGTGCCGCGCGATGGGTTCGTGGGCAACGATGATCGCCTCCGAAAATTCGCGCCAGCTCATCCCGAAGCGGCCTGGCTCGATACCACGAGGCGACTGCCGTAATGGCTTGCCCGCGTTGAGCATTGCATTGAACGCGGCCTTGACGGTGCTGCGAAGAGCGGTTCCATGCCGAGCCTCCGTTTCACCATCGAATATGCCACGATAGCAGTCGTCGGGCGGCACCACGCCCTCTTCGGCATAGAGGATCACGGGGTGAAAGTTCGAGTAGTCGATCTCAACCATGCGTTTGCCGTTGACCAGCAGGTGACGGCGATAGGCCTTCGGGACGTTCTGCCACCAGCCACCGTAGAAACGCCCGCCAGTAGTCAGGTCCTCGTCGTTGAATACACGATGCAGGGTCCGACGATCCAGAGCCAGCGGCTTTGCCCCTTCGGGGTCCTCAGCAAGGCGCGCCTGCAGTTCGGCCAACTCGGCATCGGGGATATCAAGATCAAACCAGTTTCTGGCAAGAACACCGTTGATCCGGTCTAGGTGTTGCCGCATTCGCCCGACCTCGTCGCTATCGGGGGCCAGAAGGATCTCCTGACGACCATCCTCGTGCTTGAGGCGAATGCGGATTGGCAGGTGGGGGAGCTGGGGCGGCACGATGGCTGGCAGGACTTGCTGTTCTTCTCGCGTGAACCTTTCGATCAGCCGATCCGTGGCGCGGTAACGGGTCAGGCGACTACGGGTAGAGCCATCCTTACGGCCCTGCCGGTCAAAGACACCGTTCCGGGTCTGCTCAAGATAGCCTAGCTCTAGCATTCCGCGATACGCTCGCTGGACGTGGACGCTATAGGTCAGCTTATCGGGCGATGCCGAGCTGCTATACCATGACCCGTTAAGATGGATCGACGCCTCGCCTTTCCGCTTCCGCTGGTGGACCAAGGCCACGCTGTCCCGGATCAGCACCTCGACCGATGCCTCAAGCTTCTGAAGATCATTTCCGCGTAGCTGGCGGAGAGTTTGCCCGGTATCAGCCCATTGGTGAGCTTGGATCTCAGCTACGACGGCCTCGACAACTTGAAAGAAGCGGTGATAGCGGCGTTCACGCGCATTCGGCTTGCCTTGAAGGTGTTCGGTCATGTTGATCTCCGGAGCTGAGGCGAGAACTTCTCTCGGGTGAGGGGGCGGGCCTGCCGGGGGGCGCTCTCCCCATACTAATAGGACTTAGAAGCTTCAAGCTGCCTCCCCCGCCCATTAAAGGTTTTGTCACCAGCGATAGATCTCGCCCCGTCTAGGCCTCGACCGCGCTGGGCATCAGGTCATGTCCGAGCAACCATTCGGGTTGACGATCCAAAATGCCCCTTCTCGGGCCGACCTTATATACACCATCGGGTCCCCCCCGGGGTGGCACTCGCCCCCACTATGCCCGTGCATCACCAGAGAGCCACGGAGAGACCTCTACAGAGGCGCGTCGCTCCTTGCGCAGGAACAGGGTGCCAAGCGAACTGGTGGCTCTCCACGACCGGCTTATGACTCCTACAGTGGCCTGCCCCATATCGGTCTATCTAGCAGACGCATGGATGGAAGGGGATCGCCCCCGTGGTGAGCCTGCCTCGAAACACGGCCCTCCCTAGCCGTGGCACTTATCGTGGCACCGCTCGCGCCTATTGACCGTCCCGAGCGAATACGGCTAGGCCTTGTTTTGCTGGGAAATACAGCGCTATGGGTGCCTGCAACAGGACCACAACCAAAGCCCGCAACCTGCCTGCGGCAGGCCACGGGCACCAGAACATTGGCTAAGCGTTTGTAAATCCCGTGCACTGGCCCCCGTTTCGACCGGACACTCAGGTATAACCATGGAGGCTTAGGCATATGCCTAAGCACGTGCTTATGTCTGACTACGAAATCATCACCGACGGCGGTCGCAGGCGGCGCTGGTCTTCGGCCGAGAAGCTTCGGATTGTCGAGGAGACTCTGGAGGATGGCGCCAGCATCTCGGTGGTCGCGCGCCGCAATGGCGTGGCGGCAAACCTGTTGTATCGTTGGCGGCGCCTGATGCTGGATGGAGGAGCCGTGGCCGTGTCCGGAGATGACGACGTCACCAGCAACCGCGCTGTCCGGCAGATGGAAGAGCGCATCCGGGAACTGGAACGGCAACTCGGGCGCAAGACGCTTGAGGTCGAGATCCTCAAAGAAGCTCTGGACAAGGCGCGGTTAAAAAAACCGATCTGGCTCGCGCAGTCGCAGCTGAAGGGCGGTTCCCGGTGAAGGCCGTGGCCGAGACGCTGGGCGTCTCCCGCTCGAACCTGAATGCCCGGCTGAACGGGAGTGCGAAGCCGCGTCGGCGCTATCACAAAGCGCAAGACGCGGTGGTCCTCCCGCTGATCTCGGCGATCGTGGCGGCGCGGCCGACCTATGGCTACAGGCGCATCGCGGCGGTTCTGAACCGACGGCTTCGGGCCGATGGCGCGGCACCGGTGAACCACAAACGGGTCTACCGCATCATGCAGGCGCACGACCTACTGCTGGCGCGCAGATACACCGAGCGGCCGGAGCAGACGCATGAGGGCAAGGTCATCACCATGCGCTCGAACCTGCGTTGGTGCTCCGACGGCTTCGAGTTCACCTGCTGGAACGGCGATGTCGTCCGAGGAGCCTTCATCATCGATGCGCATGACCGGGAGATCATTGCCTGGCGGGCCGTGGTGAACGCCGGCATCAGCGGCTCGGACATCCGCGACATGATGCTGGAGGCCGTCGAGGCCCGCTTCGGCAGCTACCGAGCGCCGCATCCTGTCGAGATACTCAGCGACAATGGCTCGCCCTACGTCGCCAAGGACACCCGCATCTTCGCCCGACAGCTGGGCTTGAAGCCCTGCTACACGCCGGTGAAGAGCCCGCAGAGCAATGGCATCGCGGAGGCTTTCGTGAAGACGCTGAAGCGCGACTACGTCCACATCACGCCGCTGCCGGATGCTGTCACCGTCCTCGAGTTGCTCGACGGCTGGTTCGAGGACTACAACAGCCATCACCCGCACTCAGGGCTGAAGATGCGCTCGCCCCGCGAATTCATCGCAGCTCAAACCGCAACCGCCTGAGTGTCCGGTGAAACGGGGGCAAGACCATCCCGGCTTTTGCGCAACTAAGGCAAGGTTGTAGAGCCATTCGGAGCTAGTCTTGCCGACTAGTTCGTTGCGAGGTCGAGCCACCTGCGCAGCACGGCAACAGGATAGCCCTTACCGTATCCATGCCCGACGCCCTCAGTCTGCCAGCCACCAATTTGGTCGACGATATCAGCAGGGCATTCCACCGCCCGCAGCCGATCTCGCATCGAATGCCGGAAGCCATGCATCGTCGAGCCGTTCGAGGCGTGGGCCTTGAGCCATTTATTGAGCGAAGCACTAGCAGCATTGGCATTCATGGTGCCGGTCTTGTTGTAGCGAGGGAAGGCAATACCCGTATCACCTTGTGCTGCGAGCAGCCGCTTTACTGCCCAGTGCGCCGAGCCAACAAGCGGAACCTCTCTCGTGCTGCCAGTGGTCTTGAGCCTGCGCCATGGGTGCGGAGTGATCCGTGCCGTGTAGTTGCCGTCATCGTCCCGCACAATGTCCTCGCATAGTAGCCCTGCCGCTTCCGCAAGACGCATTCCCGTATCGGCGACCAGAGCTACCAACCACCGCAGATCATCGTCTTGGCGATAGCATTCAGCTTGCACGGCGCGGATAGCTGTGACCGGAATAGGCTGGCGATCTCTCACGCCTGCGGATCGGTCGTAGTAGACCTTTCCAAAGGGATTACTTAGCTCGATCCCCTCCTCGTTGGCGGCAAAGTTGATAATCGACCGCACGGTGCCGAAGACGCGAGTAATGCTGCTACCCGCCATACCACGGGCGATAAGCGCATCGCGGAAAGCATTGGCATCCGCCTTTGTATAGCTAACAAGCAGCTTGTCGCCACAGGTGTCGATCACGTAACCGCACGAACGCTCCGCCGCACGGTGGAACGTAACGCCCTTTCCCCTCCCCTTCAGGCGCAAATACGTCAGGACAGCCTCGGAAAGGCTCATACCGCCGACGTTGACACCATCGCCTTCGACAGGCGCTTGATCACGACCTGCCACCCCCAATCGCAGCATATGCTTGCCGGGCAGGTCCGCGTCCTGACAACGCAGGTGATACCAATATTCGTCGAGCTGGCCTGCTGCTCGCACAGCACGGGCTGCTGCCACGCGGGGCGATCTCGTTCTCAGTGAATAGGCAATCTTTGGAGACGTATAGTGACGCCGCAGCTCTATCGGGACTCGACGACAAAAGTAGAAGACACCCTCCTTGAGGAAGGTATAGGGGGCAGAAATGTGTTCCGGCATGTGCTACGGCCTTGCCTTAGTTGCGCAAAAGCCGGGATTTACAAACGCTTAGCCAATGTTCTGGTGCCCGTGGCCGGACTCGAACCGGCACGCCCCGAAGAGCAGGAGATTTTAAGTCTCGTGTGTCTACCATTCCACCACACGGGCACGGGCGCAGGCTTACGACGCCGCGCGCGGGGGGTAAAGCCATGGCCCGCTCCGTAGGCCCGGCCCGGATCCCGGATGCGTTCGCGGATCGGCGCTGCGAAGCGCCGGCGCCTGCCGCCCCATGGCGGTCGCGCGGATCATGCGCCATGCTGTGTCTGCGCCGCCGCGCCACCCACCGACCCCGAGGCCCCGATGTTCCCGATCCGCGACCACAATCCCTCGACCGGCAGGCCCTATGTCACCTGGAGCCTGATCGCCATCAACATCGCGATCTACCTGTGGATGGTGGTGGCGCTCGACACGGGCGACGACCTGGCGCGGCTCTACTACGACTGGGCGATGATCCCGGCGCGGATCACGGCCGGCGAGAACCCGGTCTCGCTGCTCAGCGCGCTGTTCCTGCATGGCGGGCTGTTTCACCTCGCGGGCAATATGCTGTTCCTGTTCATCTTTGGCGACAACATGGAGGAGCAGCTGGGCCATGGCGGCTTCGCGGCCTTCTACGCCGGATCCGGCGTCGCGGCCAATCTCGTGCAGCTGGCGGCGGAGCCCTTCTCGCCCATTCCGACCATCGGCGCCTCGGGCGCGATCGCGGGCGTGATGGGCGGCTACCTGCTGCTGTTTCCGCGCGCCCGGATCGACATCCTGATCTTCCTGGTCGTCTTCATCCGGGTGGTGCCGGTGCCCGCATGGGCCGTGCTGGCGGTCTGGTTCGGGCTGCAGGTGCTGGGCGGGATCGGCATGGACGCGGCCACGGGCGGCGTCGCCTACTGGGCCCATGCGGGCGGCTTCGCGGTGGGGCTGGTGCTGGCGCTGCCGCTCTGGCTCAGACGCGGTGGCCCGGCCTTCTGGAGCCGCACCCACGGCGTGCCGCCGCACGCCCCCGCGCCGCCACTGGGGCGCAGCAACATTCCCGTCGTGAGGAGACGCAGATGACCATCCCCGACCCCCATCACCGGCTGACCTGCCATTGTGGCGCGGTCGAGCTGCACCTGCATCTTGCCGACGGGCTGAACACCGCGCGGCGCTGCGACTGTTCGTTCTGCCGCAGGCGCGGGGCCATTGCGGCGACGGTGCGGCTCGGCGATCTGGAGGTGGTGCGCGGAGCCGAGAACCTCACGCTCTACCAATGGGGCACCGGCACGGCGCAGCACTGGTTCTGCGCGACATGCGGCATCTATACTCACCACCGCAGACGTTCGAACCCGAACGAATACGGCGTGAACGTCGGCGCGCTGGAGGGGGTGAACCCCGCCCGGCTGGGCGAGATTCCGTGGTCGGACGGGGTGAACCACCCCTCCGACCGCTAGAAGCTTCAAGCCTCGCGGGCGCGGACCAGCTTGGCGAACTTCTCGAAGATGTCGGCATTGGCCGCGACCACGTCGCCATGCTCGAGCGGATCATGTCCGTCGCGGACAGCCCCAACAAAGCCGCCGGCCTCGGTGACGATGATCATGCCCGCCGCGATGTCCCATATCTTGGTCTCGCGCTCCCAGTAGCCCTCGGTCCGGCCGGCGGCGACATAGGCCATGTTGAGCGCGGAGGAACCGTATTGGCGCAGGCCCGAAACTTCGGGCGCGATGCGGGCGAGATCCTGGATCATCGCGGGCAGCGTGCGGCGCCCGGCGCAGGGCACGCCGGTCGAGAAGATCGATTCGACCAGCCGGTGGCGCGAGGAGACCCGCAGGCGGCTTTCGTTGAGCCAGGCGCCCTCGCCCTTCTCGGCGTGGAACATCTCGTCCTTGACCGGGTCATAGATCACCCCGGCGACGATCTTGCCCTTGTGCTCCAGCGCGATCGAGATCGCCCAATGCGGCATGCCGTGCAGGAAGTTGGTGGTGCCGTCGATCGGATCGACGATCCAGCGCCGGGTCGGGTCCTCGCCCTCGATGGGGCCGCCCTCTTCGCCCAGGAAGCCGTAGGAGGGCCGCGCCTCCATCAGTGCCTCGCGGATGGTCTGCTCGGCCTGGCGGTCGGCGCGGGTGACGAAATCGCCCGGACCCTTGGTCGAGACCTGCAGCTGCTCGACCTCGGCAAAGTCCTTGAGCAGCGCGCGACCGGCGCGGCGGGCGGTCTTCATCATCACGTTGAGATTGGCGGAACGGGCCATCGGGGCCTCCTGAGGCTTGGGGCTGTCAGGCCCTCCCGGGGCCCTGAGATGTACGGATCAAGGGGCCATAGCGGCTCCGCGCCATCCCGGCAAGGGGTCAGGCGGCGCCCCGCCTAGCCCCGCTGCAGCTTCACCGCCTCCTGCCGCGCCAGACGGGTGAAATGCGCGATATAGGGCCGCGAGGTATCGTCCGCGCGCGTGGCGGCAAAGAGCCTGCGCGTCTTGCCCTGCGCGGTGAGCGGCCGGGTCACGTAATCCGAATTCGTGCGCAGCTGCCGCACCACCCAGTCGGGCAGCACCGCGACGCCGCGGTTCGACGCCACCAGAAGCAGGATCACCGCCGTCAGCTCGACCTGCCGGATGGCGGCGGGCTCCACCCGCGCGGGGATCAGAAGCTCGGTAAAGACATCGAGCCGCGTGCGCTCCACCGGATAGGTGATGAGCGTCTGATCGGCGAAATCCTCGGCCTCGATAAAGCTCCTCTCGGCCAGCTGGTTGGACGAGGAGGCAACGAAGACCGGCTCGTAATCGAAGAGCGGCGTGAAATCGGTGTCGGGCAGCGGCTCGGGATCGGAGGAGATCACCAGGTCGACCATCTCGCGCCTGAGCGCGGGCAGCGCGTCGAAGGCGAGGCCGGGGCGGATGTCGACATCGACCTCCGGCCAAGCCTTGCGGAACTGCTCCAACACGGGAAGCAGCCATTCGAAACAGGCGTGGCACTCGATCGCGATGTGCATGCGGCCCGATTTTCCCGCGATCAGCCCAGCGAACTCGGCCTCCAGATCGGCCACGCGCGGCAGGATGTCCTCGGCGGCGGCAAGAAGCTTCAGCCCCGCGGCCGACAGCTTCAGCGGCTTGGAACGGCGCACGAAAAGCTCGACCCCCGCCTGATCCTCGATCCCCTTGATCTGATGGCTCAGCGCCGATTGCGTTATGTTCAGCAGATCGGCCGCCCGGGCCAGACCGCCGGTGTCGTGGATCGCCTTGATGGTGCGCAGGTGGCGGAACTCGATATGCAAGTGAAACTCATCATAGTCGTGAGGGTTATGAATTTGTCTCACGTCCCCCCATCTGCGACAAGGTCCGCATCCCACAGGAGACCCGACATGACCCGCCCCGCCGTCAGTTTCGAATTCTTTCCGCCGAAGAACATCGAAGGCTCGTTCCGTCTTTGGGACACGGTGCAGGCGCTGGCGCCGATGGAGCCCGAGTTCGTCTCGGTCACCTACGGCGCGGGCGGCACGACCCGCAAGCTGACGCATGAGGCGGTGGATGCGATCCACAAGAAGGCGGGCCTGCGCGTCGCGGCGCATCTGACCTGCGTCGAGGCCACGCGGGCCGAGACGATGGAGATCGTGCAGGGCTATGCCGATGCGGGCGTGGAGGAGATCGTGGCGCTGCGCGGCGATCCGCCCAAGGGTTCGGGTGGCTTTCGCGCCCATCCCGACGGCTTCGCGGGCTCGGTCGAGCTGATCGAGGCGCTGGCCGCGCGCGGCAATTTCCGCATCCGCGTCGGTGCCTACCCCGAGCGGCACCCCGATGCCGCGCATGAGCTCGCCGATGTCGAGCACCTCAAACGCAAGTTCGATGCGGGCGCGCATAGCGCGATCACCCAGTTCTTCTTCGAGGCGGACACCTTCTTCCGCTTCCGCGATGCCTGCGTGAAGGCGGGCATCGAAGGCGCGATCATCCCCGGCATCCTGCCGATCGAGAACTGGAAGGGCGCGCGCAAGTTCGCGGGCATGTGCGGCACCTCGATCCCGCAGGTGGTGGCCGACGGCTTCGACCATGCCAGGGATCAGGCCGAGGCCGACCTGCTGGCCACCGCGCTCGCCACCGAGCTGTGCGACAAGCTGATCGCGGGCGGGGCCGAGCACCTGCATTTCTACACGCTCAACAAGCCGGACCTGACGCGCGATGTCTGCCACGCGCTAGGCATCACGCCGAAAGCCGCGCTGAGCGAGGTGGCCTGAACGCCCGAGAGGGCGCTACCCGCAGATCTGCTATTGGAGGCTCCGCCCGCAGGTTGGGTATTGGGGGCTCCGCCCGCTGGTCTGCCATTGGGGGCTCCGCCCCCGGGCCTTCGGCCCTCCCCCGGCGTATTTGGAGAAAGATGAACCAGGGGAGCGCACTGCCCTCGTTCATCTTTCCATAAATACGCCCTACCCGGCCCCGGCCCCGGCGCTACCCTCGGGATCATGGGCGATCTTCTGACCTTCACCGACCGGGGCATCTACTGCGAAGCGGGCGATTTTCATATCGACCCGTGGCAACCGGTCGACCGCGCGCTCGTTACCCACGGCCATGCCGATCACGCGCATGAGGGGATGAACCGCTACCTCGCCACCGACATCGCCGCGCCGGTCATGCGGCACCGTTTGGGCGACATCTCCCTCGACACGATCCGCTACGGCGAGACGCGGCGCATCAATGATGTCACCGTGTCGTTCCACCCCGCCGGGCACGTCCCCGGCTCGGCGCAGATCCGGGTCGAGCGCAAGGGCGAGGTCTGGGTCGCCTCGGGCGATTACAAGACCATCGACGATGGGCTCTCCACCCCGTTCGAGCCGGTGAAATGCGACGCCTTCATCACCGAATCCACCTTCGGCCTGCCGGTGTTCAAATGGACGCCGCAGGAGGAGCTGGCGCGCGATCTCAACGCGTGGTGGGCCGCCAACGCCGCGGAGGGGCGGTTCTCATTGATCGGCTCCTATGCTTTGGGCAAGGCGCAGCGCATTCTGACGCTGGCCGACACTTCGATTGGCCCGATCCTCACCCATGGCGCGGTGGAAAACACCAACGAGGTGCTGCGCGCCCAAGGCATCGCCCTGCCCGACACGATCCGGGTGACGCCTGAGACCGATCTCAAGACGCTGGCGGGCGGGCTGGTCATCGCCACGCCATCGGGCTTGGGCGGGCCGTGGTCGCGCCGCTTCAACCTGCCGGGCAAGCCCGCCTCCACCGCATTCGCCAGCGGCTGGATGGCGCTTCGGGGCGTGCGCCGCAGGCGGGCCGCCGACCGGGGCTTCATCATGTCGGACCATGCCGATTGGCCGGGGCTCAATGCCGCGATCCGCGAGACCGGCGCTTCCCGCATCTTCGTCACCCATGGCTACACATCCGTCTTTCGCCGCTGGCTGGAGAGCGAGGGCTATGACGCGGCCATCGTCTCAACCGAATATGCGGGCGAGCGCATCGACGCCGAGGACGAGACCGGCAACGAAGGCGAGGCCGCATGAAGCGCTTTGCCGAGCTGTTCCGTGCCGTCGACCAGACCACCCGCACCACGAAGAAAGTGGCGGCGATGGCCGACTATTTCCGCGAGGCCCCCGACGCCGACAAGCTGTGGACCATAGCACTCTTCTCAGGGCGCCGCCCGCGCCGGACCATCACCGCCACCGTGCTGCGCGAATGGGCGGCCGAGCGCGCGGGCATCCCGCTGTGGCTGTTCGAGGAGGCCTATCCGATCGTCGGCGATCTGGCCGAGACGATCTCACTCGTTCTGCCGCCCGCCGAGGCCGAGGAGGACCGCCCGCTCAGCCATTGGATCGCCGAGATCCGCCGCCTGTCGAAAGAGGACGAGGCCGCGCGCAAGGCAGGCATCCTCGCGGCGTGGGAGGTGCTCGGGCCGACCGAACGGCTCTTGTTCACCAAGCTGCTCACGGGCAGCTTTCGCATCGGCGTCAGTCAGAAGCTGATGACCCGCGCGCTGGCGCAGGCCACCGAGATCGACGAGGCGGAGCTGACGCACCGGCTGATGGGCTCATGGACGCCCGATGACATCACCTGGCACGCGCTGGTCCACGCGCCCGATCCGACCGCCAGCCTGTCGCGCCCCTATCCCTTCTACCTCGCCTACCAGCTCGACGACCCCGAGGCCTTGGGCGATCCGGGCGACTGGATGGCCGAGCGCAAGTGGGACGGCATCCGCGGCCAGCTGATCCTGCGCGGCGGCGACCATCACCTCTGGTCGCGCGGCGAGGAGTTGATGACCGACCGCTTTCCCGAGCTTGCCCGCATGAAGGATTTCCTGCCCATGGGCACGGTGATCGACGGCGAGGTTCTGGGCTGGGGCGACGAGGTGCCGCTGTCGTTCAACGCGCTGCAAAAGCGGATCGGGCGCAAGACGGTGCCCAAGAAGCTTCTGACCGAGGCCCCGGTGATCCTCATGGGTTATGACCTGCTTGAGCAGGACGGTCAGGACATCCGCGCCCTGCCCTTTGCCGAGCGCCGCGCCCGGCTCGACGCGCTGGGGGGCGATCTACCGCCGGAGGCGCCGTTCCGCCTGTCGCCGCTGGTGCCGGTCGAAAGCCTCGATCAGCTCGCCGAGGAGCGGGCGAAATCGCGCGACTTGATGGCCGAGGGGCTGATGCTCAAGCGCGCGGACAGCCCCTATCTCGCGGGGCGCAAGAAGGGCGACTGGTGGAAATGGAAGGTCGACCCCCTGACGATTGATGCCGTCATGGTCTATGCGCAGGCCGGATCGGGGCGACGGGCCAACATGTTCACCGACTTCACCTTCGCGGTCAGGGACGGCAACGCGCTCGTGCCCTTCACCAAGGCCTATAGCGGCCTGACCGATGCCGAATTTCGCAAGATCACGGCCTGGGTGCGCAAAAACACGCTGGAACGCTACGGACCGGTGCGCCATGTCAAACCGGAACATGTTTTCGAGATCGGCTTCGAAGGCATCCAGCCCAGCCCGCGGCACAAGTCGGGGGTCAGCTTGCGCTTTCCGCGCATGCTGCGCTGGCGCCATGACAAGCCGCTCGACGAGATCAACACATTGGGCGACCTCAAGGACATGCTCGCCACCTATGGAGGAGACACCACCGCATGAGACAGGCCATCGCCGTGATCGCGGGCATTCTGCTCGCCCTGCTTTGCATCGCTTCGCTGCTGCCGCTGGTGGAGACGGATATCTGGTGGATACGCTATCTCGATTTCCCGCGCATGCAGTTCGCCGCCGGGATCGTGCTGGTGTGGATCGTCATGGTGGCGCTGGGCGGCATCGGCCATGGCGCCGCGCGCTGGCTCACCGTGCTGGCCATCGCCGCGCTGGCCTATCATGGCTGGCGGCTCTGGCCCTATCAGCCCATGGCCGCGAAGATGGACCCCGGCACCGCCACATGCGCGCCCGAGGAACGGCTCAGTGTGCTCGTCGCCAATGTGCAGCGCTCCAACCGGCAGGCCGAGGAGGTCATAGCGCTCGCGCGCGCGCAGGACCCGGACCTGTTCTTCGTGCTGGAAACCAACGGCTGGTGGGACGAGGCGTTGCAGGCGCTCGACGCCGATTACGCCCATCACCTGCAGGACATCCCCTCTGACGCGACCTATTACGGCATGCACGTCTTTTCGCGTCACCCCTTCACCAGCAGCGAGATGCGTTTTCCCTTCGGCGCCGACACGCCGCTTTTCGACGGCATGCTCGATCATCCCGCCGGGCAAGTCCGCGTCTTCGGCCTGCACCCGCGCCCGCCGCATTACTTCCAACCCTCGACCTTAC
This sequence comes from Limimaricola litoreus, assembly GCF_024159025.1. Taxonomy (GTDB): domain Bacteria; phylum Pseudomonadota; class Alphaproteobacteria; order Rhodobacterales; family Rhodobacteraceae; genus Limimaricola; species Limimaricola litoreus. The sequence continues at coordinate 11,542 of NZ_JAMYXC010000183.1, read as the reverse complement.
GCGATGCGACCATGCTGCAGGCGGCGATCGAGGCGCGCGACGAGCCGCGACCCACGCTGCTCGCGGGCGATTTCAACGCTGCCTCTTGGGAACGCACCGCGCGGCGGACCCTGCGGCTGGGAGAGCTGATCGATCCGCGCGCCGGACGCGGGCCGATGGTCAGCTTCGATGCCAACTCGTGGTGGATGAAATGGCCGCTCGACCAGATCCTGTGGCAGCGCGGCCTCGCCATGGCCGATTTCACCGTGCTGCCCGGCATCGGCTCCGACCACTACCCGGTGCGCGCCGACCTGTGCCTCGCGCAAGCGCCCGGACAGCGCATCGTGCCCGCCAATGAGGGTGATCCGGCCGAGGCGGAGGCCACGCTGGAAAAGGCCCGCGCCATGCGCGACGCGGCCTTTGACGGCTGAGCGCGCCGCGACGGGTTGAGCCGCCCCGCCACCGACCATATCTTTTGCCTCCGTGATACCCGAACAGAAGGCTCATCCATGACCCAGACCCCCCGCTTCGACGCCGCGACCGAGACCGGGGGCCGCCCCTTGGGCAACCTGCCGGAATGGGACCTGACCGATCTCTACCCGGCCCCCGACAGTGCCGAGATCAAGAACGACATCGATTGGCTGGAAAAGGCCTGCGCCGAATTCGCCGAAGATTACGAGGGCAAGCTCGTCACGCTCGATGCCGCGGGCCTGCTCGAGGCGGTGCAACGCTACGAGCGGATCGACATCGTCGCCGGGCGGATCATGTCCTATGCGGGGCTGCGCTACTACCAGCAGACCACCGACAGCGAACGCGCCAAGTTCATGTCGGACTGCCAGGACCGGATCACCGCCTACACCACGCCGCTCGTCTTCTACGGGCTGGAGTTCAACCGGCTCGACGAGGACCACCTCGAAACCCTGCTCGGCCAGAGCCAGGAGCTGAACCGCTACCGCCCCGTCTTCGAGCGGATGCGCGCGATGAAGCCCTACCAGCTCTCCGACGAGCTGGAGAAGTTCCTGCACGATCAGTCGAGCGTCGGCGCCGCCGCCTGGAACAAGGTCTTCGACGAGACCATCGCCGGGCTGACCTTCACCGTCGATGGCAAGGAGCTCGGCATCGAGGGCACGCTCAACCTTTTGACCGAGCGGGACCGCGCCAAGCGCGAGGCCGCAACGCATGAGCTGGCGCGCGTGTTCAAGACGCAGATCCGGCTGTTCTCGCGGATCCACAACACGCTCGCCAAGGAAAAGGAGATCGAGGATCGCTGGCGCGGCATGCCGACGCCGCAGACCGGGCGGCACCTGTCGAACCACGTCGAACCCGAGGTCGTCGAGGCGCTGCGCGACGCGGTAGTCGCGGCCTATCCGCGCCTGTCGCACCGCTACTACGAGCTCAAGGCCAAGTGGTTGGGGCTGGACCGGATGCAGGTCTGGGACCGCAACGCGCCGTTGCCGATGGAGAGCGACCGCATCGTCGGCTGGGACGAGGCGCGCGTCATGGTCGAGGAGGCCTACGCCGATTTCGACCCGCGCATGGCCGAGCTGGCCAAGCCCTTCTTCGACGAGGGCTGGACCGATGCGGCGGTGAAGCCGGGCAAGGCGCCGGGTGCCTTCGCGCATCCCACCGTCTCGACCGTGCATCCCTATGTCATGCTGAACTATCTCGGCAAACCGCGCGACGTGATGACGCTGGCGCATGAGCTGGGCCACGGCGTGCACCAGCGGCTGGCGGCGGGGCAAGGCGAGCTTCTCTCCTCCACCCCGCTGACGCTGGCCGAAACGGCGAGCGTCTTTGGCGAGATGCTGACCTTCCGCAAGCTGCTCGACAAGGCCAAGGACGACAACGAGCGCAAGGTGCTGCTCGCGGGCAAGGTCGAGGACATGATCAACACGGTCGTGCGCCAGATCGCCTTCTACGATTTCGAGTGCAAGCTGCACGCCGCCCGCGCGCAGGGCGAGCTGACGCCCGACGACATCGACGCGCTGTGGATGAGCGTTCAGGCCGAAAGCCTCGGGCCGATCTTCGATTTCGCGCCGGGCTACGAGAGCTTCTGGGCCTATATCCCGCACTTCGTGCATTCGCCCTTCTACGTCTATGCCTATGCCTTCGGCGACGGGCTCGTGAACGCGCTCTACGCGGTCTACGAGGAGGGCGGCGAGGACTTCCAGGAGAAGTATTTCGAGATGCTGAAAGCCGGCGGCTCGAAGCACCACAAGGAGCTTCTGGCGCCCTTCGGCCTTGATGCGAGCGACCCGGCCTTCTGGGACAAGGGCCTGTCGATGATCGAGGGGATGATCGACGAGTTGGAGCAGATGGAGGGCTGAGCCCTCCTATTGGCCGCGATGACGGGCCGGGCATCTTGGATGCCCGGCCCGGTCTCGTTGGAAGTCAGGCGAGCATTTCCTTCACCACCTCGAAGGAGGAGCTCAGCTCGTCGGCCTCGGGCCGCGCGATGGCCGGGGTCTGGCGCGACCATTCGCCCGTCACCACGCAATGCAGCATGAAATGCGCGAGATCGGCGTGACGGGTGCGGATGAGATCCTCGGGGATCACGTCGGGCACGACCACGTAATCTGCGGTCAGCGGCTCGGGCAGCAGCCAGCCGGGGCGCACGGCGGTCCAGTCGAGCGGGCTGGCGCGCAGCATCTCTTCCATCTCGCCCATCTGGTGCAGCACGCGGGTGAGCGCGGGGATGGCGGTGGTGCGAAACAGCAGCGGCCCGCGCTCATGCGTGACGACGAAGCTCGCGGAGATCGTCACCAGCCGCGACACGCCGCGCCCCTGCATCGCCTCGATCAGCCTGCGGGTGCCGGTGGTGTAAAGCGGCGGCGGGTCCATCAGCGTCTTGGGATCGCCCGGCACGCCCAAGGCCGAGATCACCGCATCCACGCCCTCGACGATGGGTCCCAGATCGTCCTCGATCACATTCGCGGTCACCCGTTCGACATTGTGGCCCGCGGGCGGGGCCTCGTCGGGCCACTTCATCTCGGCAGCGCGGACATGGTGCCCCTGCGCCACCGCCTGTTTCACGACCTCCTGCCCGGTAACGCCATGCGCGCCGAGCACGAGGATCTTCATCTGGTCAGCCATCGCGGTTGCCTCCGATGATGTTGCCGAAGACAACCGCCGATCGGCTCAGCCGTTCCCGCCGGCCGCATAGACCATGTCGATCATCGCCTGCGTTCCGCGGCTGAATTCCAGCGGGCACGGGTAGTCAGCCCCGTGGATCGCGGCGGTGAAGTTCTCGACCTGCAGCTTGTAATGATCGACCCCCGGCCAGCGCTCGTGCACGACCTGCTTGCCCTCGGTCTCCAGCGTCATCTCGGCATGGCCGAAGACATTGGGGTTGAAGGGGCAGAGCAGCTTCAGAACCCCCTTGTCGCCGTGGAAGGTCACCTCCTGGCGCGGGAAGAGCCGCATCGAGACCATGCCGGAATATTCGAAGCTCTCGAAATCCGCCGCGACTTGCGCATAGACATCGACGCCGTTCTCGTAGCGGATGTTGGCATGGCGGATCGCCACCGGCTCCTGCCCCGTCACGAAGCGCACCGAGCCGAAGGCATAGACGCCGATGTCGGGCAGGCCGCCGCCGCCGGTCTCGGGCTTGTTGCGGATATTGCCCGCTTCGGTGTTGTTGAAGCTGAACGCCGCCTCGACATGGCGCAACTCACCGATCGCGCCGCCCTGCACCAGCTCGCGCGCGCGAATCCACTGCGGGTGATGCACGATCATGTAGGCTTCGGCCGCCACCAGACCGGTTTCATCGCGCTTGGCGATCACCGCCTCGAACTCGGAGGCCTTCATCGCCAGCGGCTTTTCGCACAAGACATGCTTGCCCGCGTCGAGCGCCTTCAGCGTCCATTCGACATGCATGGCGTTGGGCAGCGGAATGTAGACCGCGTCGATTTCGGCGTCGTCGAGCAGCGCCTGGTAATCGGCATGGACGCGCAGCCGGGGCTGAAAGGCGCGGAACGGCGCGGCCTTGTCTTCCGACGAGGTGGCAAGTGCGGCCAGCTCGGAGCCTTCGGCGGAATGGATCGCGCGGGCCATGGCGCCCAGCGCGAATTTCGAGGCGCCCAGCACGCCCCAGCGGATCGGTTCATTCATTTTCGGTCTTTCCCTGAACACGGGAAAGAAAAACCCTTCCCCGTTTGGGGGAAGGGTAATCATCGCGGCACGGAGTGCAACGTGCCGGGACGCTCAGGCGCTTTCGAGCATCCCGCGTTCCTTGGCGAGCTCCTGCATCCGTTTTTGCAGCTTCTCGAAGGCGCGCACCTCGATCTGGCGGATCCGCTCGCGGCTCACCTCGTATTGGCCCGACAGCTCCTCGAGCGTCACCGCCTCGTCCTGCAGGCGCCGCTGCACGAGGATGTCGCGCTCGCGGTCGTTGAGCACGCCCATCGCCTCGGCCATGAGTTCGCGGCGCGCGTCGAGCTCGTCGCGCTCCTCGTAATCGGTGGCCTGGTCGGCGCTGTCGTCCTCGAGCCAGTCCTGCCACTGGGTGGCGCTGTCGGCATCCGAGCCGACCATGGCATTAAGCGAGGCATCGCCCCCCGACATGCGCCGGTTCATCGACACGACCTCGTCCTCGGTCACGCCGAGATCGGTGGCGATGCGCTTGACGTTCTCGGGGCGCAGGTCGCCGTCCTCGAGCGCGCCCAACCGGGCCTTGGCCTTGCGCAGGTTGAAGAACAGCTTCTTCTGGCCCGAGGTGGTACCGAGCTTGACCATCGACCAGGAGCGCAGCACGTATTCCTGGATCGAGGCGCGGATCCACCACATCGCGTAGGTGGCCAGGCGAAAGCCCTTTTCGGGGTCGAACTTCTTGACCGCCTGCATCAGGCCGACATTGGCCTCGGAGATCACCTCCGCCTGCGGCAGACCGTAGCCGCGATAGCCCATGGCGATCTTGGCGGCGAGGCGCAGGTGCGAGGTGACGAGCTGGTGCGCGGCACCGGCGTCCTCGTGGTCCACCCAGCGCTTGGCCAGCATGTATTCCTGCTCGGGTTCCAGCATCGGGAACTTGCGGATTTCCTGCAGGTAACGGTTCAGCCCCTGCTCCGGTGACGGGGCGGGAAGATTCGTGTAGGTCTCTGCCATGGGCCCCTCCTTTCGGATAATTCCTGGACGCTCAGCGATACGGGTTCGACCCCGGCCCGGCAAGCGCCGGTATCGCATCATGCTTGTGCAATGATGAACCCTTCGCCTCCCTGATACGAGAGAGCACGCGAGCGGCTCGATCATATGTGAATTTCGTTACGCCCCTTCAACCCCGAAGGGCTTCGAGGAGTTCCGCCATGTCGGCGGGCAAGGGGCTCTCGAAGCGCAGCGCCTCACCGGTCGCGGGATGGGTGAAGCCGAGCGAGGCCGCGTGCAGCGCCTGGCGCCCGAAGCCCGCCGCCAGCGCCACCGCCCTTGCGCCGTGGGTCTTTTCCGACAGCTTGCGCCGCCCGCCATAGACCGGATCGCCGATCAGCGCATGGCCCACATGCGACATATGCACCCGGATCTGATGCGTGCGCCCCGTCTCCAGCCGGCATTCGACCAGCGCCGAGGCGGCGAAGGCCTCGATCAGCTTGGCGCGGGTCACCGCGTGGCGGCCCTGTTCGAAGCTCACCGCCTGCCGCTGCCGGTCGGTGCGGTGGCGGCCCAGCAGGGTCTGGATCTTGAGCACGGAGCCGGTCTCGAAGCTTGCCCCCTTCATGCCGCGCAGGCGCGGGTCGTTGGGATCGGGCACGCCGTGGCACAGGGCGAGGTAGTGCCGCTCGGCGGTATGCTTTTCGAACTGGAGCGCCAGCCCCTGATGCGCGCGGTCGGTCTTGGCCACGACCAGAAGGCCCGAGGTGTCCTTGTCGATCCGGTGCACGATCCCGGGCCGCTTCGCGCCGCCCACCCCCGAAAGATCCTCGCCGCAATGGTGGATCAGCGCGTTGACCAGCGTGCCGTCGGGGCTGCCGGGCGCGGGGTGGACGACCATGCCCGCGGGCTTGTCGATGACGATGAGGTCGTGATCCTCCCAGACCACGTCGAGCGGGATCTCCTGCGCGCCGATGTGGCTCTCGGCGGCCTGCGGCACGGTGATCTCGATCTCGGCGCCTTCGGCGATGGCCGCCTTGGCGTCGGTGGCCACCGCGCCATCCACGCGCACCGCGCCCTCGGCCAGGAGCTTGGCGATGCGCGAGCGCGACAACGTGGCCGCCTCTGGCACATCGCGGGCCAGCGCCTTATCAAGACGCGCCGGCGGGTTTTCGGCGATGGTGAAACGGACGACAGTGGAGAGATCGGCCATGCAGGCTCCCGAGACAGACGGCCCGGTCCTGATCCCGCCCGAGCTGAAATGGCTCAAATGGCTGGTGATCGCTCTGGCGGGCGTGATGATCGCAGGTTTCCTAGTGCTGATCGCGGCGATTGTCATCCGCTTCGATGCGGCCCCTGCCCTGCCGCTGCCCGAACGCCTTGCCCTGCCCGACGGGGCCGAAGCCGCGGCCTTCACCCAAGGCAGTGACTGGATCGCGGTGGTGACCACCGACGACCGCGTGCTGATCTTCGGGCGCGACGGGAGCTTGCGTCAGGAAATGGCGATCGAGTGAGCGCTCAGCGCTCGCTCAGCTTGACCAGCAGGTTGCCCAAGGCGCCGATGAACATGAAGAACGTGCCGATGATGAAGAGCCACACGCCCAGCGTCTTCCAGTCCATTTCGGTCCAGCTCGGGCTCTGGCCCTCGAACATCGGCAGGAACAGCACGCTTCCCACGAGGAAGGCCACGTTGCCGAACAGGCCGAGCGAGAGGTGGATCCACTCGTAATCCTGCACCAATGTCCTGATCGGATGTATCATGTCACCCCCGCTTCCATGCAATCTTCGCTCGCGGCAGCCTAGATAGGGCCATGACGCGAGGGGCCAAGAGCCGGTTGCATGCACATCGAGGCAAAGGGGGGAGGTGGTACCGCCTTCCTGGCTTGAACAGGAGACCTCTGGATCCACAATCCAGCGCTCTAACCAACTGAGCTAAGGCGGCACTGGCGCGGGAATTAGCGCCAGCGGGATCGGATTGCAACCCCCCTGCCCCGGGTTTTACCGCGCTTCCGCGAGGTCGCCCGGCTTGCCCGGCAACCGCCCCGGCGCTAGGGACAGACCAACTTGGAAAGGAACCGACATGGGCATCGACACCGAACGCGACATCGAGGCGAACCTGCAGATCGGGCCGACCGATCAGGGCATGGTGCGGCTGTTCATCGAAGCGGGCGCGACCGAGATCCCGATGGATTTCGACCCCGACGAGGCCGATGACATCGCCGAGGAGATCATGGCCGCCGCGCGCGCCGCGCGCGCGGTCAGGCCGAAGAAAGGTTGATCGCGGGATCGCGCGCCTTGTGCCAGCGCAGGGCGGCATGGCGCGCGAACTTCTGCAGCATCACCTTGCGCCGCGCGCCGGGCAGCTTCGTCTCGGGCGCCATGGTCACGATCTCGGCGTCGTAGCCGTCGGCGATGATGACGCCGGTCTCCTCGGGCAGCAGGTCGAGCGGAAAGGCATCGTCCACCGCCCAGAAATAGCGGTCGCAATAATCGAGATAGCCTTGCCACTTGCGGTCCGAGGTGAAATCGGCCCGGCTCGACTTGCACTCGATCACCCAGATCTCGCCCTTGGGACCGAGCGCCATCACGTCGACGCGCAGGCCCGAGGCGGGCACGAACTCCTCCACCGTGACGAAGCCGTGGCCCAGCAGATGACGACAGACGCCGCGCGCCAGCATCTCGCCCGGCCTTGGCGCCGCGCGCGGCCGCGCCAGCGCCTCGGCCGAGAGCGCGTCATCGGGCAGCAGCACCGCGCGGCGCTCTCCCTCTTCCCAGTCGTCCCATTCATCCGGCATGGGCGGCATCATGAACATATGGGAAACACGCCGCAAGCCGCGAAAGCCCGGGCGCGGCCCCTTGTCACGCCCGATGCGCGATCCTAGATGTGGTGCCGGCGGGTTCTGCTCTTCTCGTGCCAAGGGGTCAAATTCCAGTGGCCTTAAGCAATTCCACGGGAGCTGGCTCTGTGCGGACCCTGGTTCGTTTACCTGGCGCCCACCTGTATACACAGGTCCCCGGGAATTCTCACCCCTACGGTCGCTGCGGTTCCCGCCACTTTTCCCTTTCAGCTCTCAGGCACCCTCGGCCCAGTCCGAGGCCAGCAGCCCGTAGATGAGCGAATCGCGCAGGCCCATATGGGTGTGCCATTCGGCCCGAAGCCGGCCTTCGCGTCGAAACCCGAGTCGCTCCAGCAACGCGATCGAGGCGGCGTTCTCGGGGTCGCAATCGGCGAAGACGCGGCGCTGCCCTCGCGCGAAGAGATGCCCGATGACACCCGCGACCGCCTCCTGCGCGAGGCCCTGCCCCTGCGCGTGGCGAGCCAGCAGGTAGCCGATCTCGGAGACGCCGCCCTGCGGCCGTTCGCCCGCGACGACGAAGCCGAGCGCGCGGTCCTCGCCCGGCCGGGTGATCGCCCAGGCGTGCCGCCCCTTGGCCCGCGTCGCGAATCGCGCGCGCAGCTCGGCCTCGGAGACAAAGGGCGCGCGCGACCACCAGGCCATGGCCTCTGGATCGGACATCTCCGCGAACAGCGCGGCGGCATCGTCCGGCACCCGCGCGCGCAGCCGCAGCCGCACCGTCGTGAGAGGCGGCGTCTCTTGGGATGGATCAGAGGTGGTCTCGTCGGTCATGCGGCGCATCCTTCGAAAAAAGGGCGCGGCCCGCGCCGCGCCCCGTTCATCACCCTGTCGTCACGCCGGTCAGAACGCCGGTCAGAACGCCTCGGGCCGCGCCTCGCGCGCCATGTGGTCGAGCACCGCGTTGACGAATTTCGGCTCGCGCCCGTCGGGATAGAAGGCCTTGGCGATCTCCACGAACTCGACGATCACCACCTTGGGCGGCGTCACCTTGCCGAGAAACTCCGCCCCTGCTGCGCGAAACAGCGCGCGCAGCGTCGGATCGATCCGGGCGATCGGCCATTTGGCGACCAGCGCGCGATGCGTCATCTGGTCGATCTTCGCCTGCTCCTCGACCGCGCCCTCCATCAGGCCACGGAAGGTGGCGAGATCGCCCTCCTCCCATTCGCCTTCCTCGTAGGTCGCACCGAAGCGATGCGTCTCGAACTCGCGCATCACGCGGTCGACGCTCTGCTCGGAGGCTTCCATCTGGAACAGCGCCTGCACCGCATACATGCGCGAGGCCGAACGCATCCGCCGCTTCTGGGTGTTCGATTCGGCCATCAGCCCTCTCCCAGCCGGTCGGCGGTGAAACCGAGGCCCTTGTCCTTGCGTCCGAGCTTGCGCGACAGCGCCACGAGATGCAGCGCGGCAGCGGCAGCGCCGCCGCCCTTGTTCTGCCCCTGCGGATCGGCGCGCACCGCCGCCTGATCGTAATTCTCGACCGTCAGGATGCCGTTGCCGATGCACAGCCCCTGCAGCCCCAGAAGCGTCAGCCCGCGCGAGCTGTCGTTGCAGACCGTGTCGTAATGGGTGGTCTCGCCGCGGATCACGCAGCCCAGGGCGACGAAGCCGTCATACTCGCCCATTCGCGCGGCGATGCCGATCGCCGAGGGCAGCTCCAGCGCGCCGGGCATCTCGACGACCTCATAGCTGCCGCCCACGGCCTCGATCTCGGCCATGGCGCCGGCGACGAGGTTGTCGGCAATGTCCTTGTAGTAGGGGGCGACGACGATGAGGATCTTCGGGCCCTTGTCGAATTCGGGACGCGCGAGCGCGTGGTGGGTGGGGCCGGCCATCATCCGATCTCCGAGATCTTGCGCGTGCCGGTGATCTCGAGCCCGTAGGCATCGAGCCCGACCACGCGGGGTTTGGGGGAATTGGTCAGCAGCACGATCTGCGACAGGCCGAGCGCCGAGAGGATCTGCGCACCAAGGCCGTATTGCCGCAGCACGTGGGGCGAATGTTCCTCGGTGGTGGCGAGCTTCATGTGCAGGTCGCGCAACAGCACCAGCACGCCGCGCCCCTCCTCGGCGATGGCCTGCATCGCATCGCCGAATTCGCGGGCGCGGCCCTTGGGACCGGTGCCGACGATGTCGAGCATCGGATCGAGCGTGTGCATCCGCGTCAGCACCGGCGCCTCGCCCGAGATGTCGCCCTTGATCAGCGCGATATGCTCGGCGCCCTGTGTGGTGTCGGTATAGATGCGCAGGGTCCAGTCACCGCCGAACTCGCTCTCGATCTGCTGTTCGTCGCGCAGCTTCACGAGGTTGTCGTGGCGGCGGCGGTAGGCGATCAGGTCGCTGATCGTGCCGATCTTGAGCGCGTGCTTCTGCGCGAAGGCGACGAGATCGGGCAGACGGGCCATGGTCCCGTCCTCCTTCATGATCTCGCAGATCACGCCGGAGGGGTTGAGCCCCGCCAGCCGAGAGATATCGACGGCGGCCTCGGTATGGCCCGCGCGCACCAGCACCCCGCCCTCGCGCGCGCGCAGCGGAAACACGTGGCCCGGCGTGGCGATGTCGGCGGCGGTCTTGGAGGCGTCGATGGCGACGGCCACGGTCAGCGCGCGGTCCTGCGCCGAGATGCCGGTCGATACGCCCTCGCGCGCCTCGATCGAGACGGTGAAAGCCGTCTCGTGACGCGAGGAGTTGTTGGTCGACATGAGCGGCAGGCCCAGCGCATCGATCCGCTCGCGCGGCAACGACAGGCAGATCAGCCCGCGCCCATGGGTGGCCATGAAGTTGATCGCGTCGGGCGTCGCCATCTGCGCCGGGATCACCAGATCGCCCTCGTTCTCGCGGTCCTCATGATCGACAAGGATGAACATGCGGCCGTTGCGCGCATCGGCGATGATCTCTTCGATCGGGCTGATCGCGTCGGACCAGTCGCGTTCGACTTGGCCGGGGGTCTCGAAGCTGTCGGTCACTGGCGGTTCCTGACGATTTGGGGCCATGGAGGGGATGCAGCTGCAGATAACGGCTGGGGGCGGTTTTGCAAAGCCCGCAAGGGGCGCGCGCGACCGGGCTTGCGCCGGGGCACCTTGCGGCTCAGCGCGGTGGCCATGCCCCATCCGCGCCCATGAGCCCGGCGATCACCGCATCCAGCGCGGCGCGCGGCGCGATGGCCAGCATCAAGGGCGCCTCGGAGCGCAGCCTGACCGGTCCCGTCACCTCGTTCGAGGTGCCGATGCGCGCGGCGGGCGAGAAGACGAGCCCATCGGTGGCCCAGCGCAGCCCTTGCGAGGCGCAGCGCAGCTCGCCCATGGGAAACAGCGAAAACGGCGCGCCGGGCGCGAGGTCGAGCGCGACCTCGGGCGGGCACAGAAAGACGAGGCTCTCGGCGCCGATCAGCAGGCAGCGCCGATCGGGCCGCGCAGTGAGCACGTGAAAGGCGGCAAGCTCGTGGTCGAGCCGTCCGCCGGTAAAGCCCACGGCGAGCACGAGCGGCGCCTCGATGTTGCGCAGCGCCTTGTCGAAATCGGTGCTGTCCTGCTCGGCGATCTCGTGCAGCCGCCCGGCATAGAGGCGGGCGGTCTCGCCGAGGCTGTCCATGTCGCCGATCACCGCGCGCGGCGTCAGCCCGGCGGC
>NZ_JAMYXC010000012.1 GCF_024159025.1 Limimaricola litoreus | reverse complement strand
GCCTCGCGCACCGGAGTGAGATCGCCCGAACGACGATACTCCTGCAACGCCTCGTCGACCTGGATGCCGAGGCCGCGCGCGGCCCAGCCCATGTGGGTCTCGAGGATCTGACCGACGTTCATGCGCGAGGGCACGCCCAGCGGGTTGAGGCAGAAGTCGACCGGCGTGCCGTCGGCGAGGAACGGCATGTCCTCCATCGGCACGACGCGGGAGATGACGCCCTTGTTGCCGTGACGGCCGGCCATCTTGTCGCCCGGCTGAAGCTTGCGCTTCACCGCGACGAAGACCTTGACCATCTTCATCACGCCTGGCGGCAGGTCGTCGCCGCGACGCACCTTCTCGACCTTGTCCTCGAAGCGCGCATCGAGCGTGCGCTTCTGGATCTCGTACTGCTCGTTGAGCGCCTCGACGATCTTGGCGTCGTCCTCGTCTTCGAGGGCGAGCTGCCACCACTGGCCACGGCTCAGCGTGCCCAGAAGCTCATCGTCGATGATCGCGCCGGCCTTGACCCCGCGCGGGCCCTTCACGGCGGTCTTGCCCGAGATCAGGTCCTTGAGACGCGCGTAGATGTTGCGATCGAGGATCGCCAGCTCGTCGTCGCGGTCGCGCGCCAGACGATCGACTTCCTCGCGCTCGATCTGCAGCGCGCGCTCGTCCTTCTCGACGCCGTGGCGGTTGAACACCCGGACCTCGACGATGGTGCCGAAATCGCCCGGGGGCAGACGCAGCGAGGTGTCGCGCACGTCCGAGGCCTTTTCGCCGAAGATGGCGCGGAGGAGTTTTTCCTCCGGGGTCATCGGAGATTCACCTTTCGGGGTGATCTTGCCCACGAGGATGTCGCCCGGCCCCACTTCGGCACCGATGTAGACGATGCCCGCCTCGTCGAGGTTGCGCAGGGCCTCTTCGCCGACGTTGGGGATGTCGCGGGTGATCTCTTCCGGCCCGAGCTTGGTGTCGCGGGCGGCGACTTCGAATTCCTCGATGTGGATCGAGGTGAAGACGTCGTCGCGCACGATGCGCTCGGAGATGAGGATCGAGTCCTCGTAGTTGTAGCCGTTCCACGGCATGAAGGCGACGACCACGTTCTTGCCGAGCGCCAGTTCGCCGATGTCGGTGGAGGGGCCGTCGGCGACGACCTCGCCCTTCTGCACCCGGTCACCCACCTTCACCAGCGGACGCTGGTTGATGCAGGTGTTCTGGTTCGAGCGCTGGAACTTGCGCATCCGGTAGATGTCGACCCCGGCGTCGCCGAGCTCGAGATCCTCGGTGGCGCGGATCACGATCCGGGTGGCGTCCACCTGGTCGATGATGCCGCCGCGGCGCGCCATGATGGCCGCACCCGAGTCGCGCGCGACCACTTCCTCGATGCCCGTGCCGACGAGCGGCGCCTCGGCCTGCAACAGCGGCACGGCCTGACGCTGCATGTTCGAGCCCATCAGAGCGCGGTTGGCGTCGTCGTTCTCGAGGAACGGGATCAGCGAGGCCGCGACCGAGACGAGCTGCTTCGGCGACACGTCGATCAGATCGACGCTTTCCGAGGGGGCGAGCATGTAGTCGCCCGACTGGCGGGTGTTCACCAGATCATTGGTGAACTTGCCGTTCTCGTCGAGCGAGGCGTTGGCCTGCGCCACGGTGTGGCGCATTTCCTCGGTGGCCGAAAGGTAGTTCACCTCGTCGGTCACCTGCCCCTCCACCACCTTGCGGTAGGGGGTCTCGATGAAGCCGTACTTGTTCACCCGCGCGAAGGTGGCGAGCGAGTTGATCAGGCCGATGTTCGGGCCTTCCGGCGTTTCGATCGGGCACATGCGGCCATAGTGGGTCGGGTGCACGTCGCGCACTTCGAAACCCGCACGCTCGCGCGTCAGACCGCCCGGCCCGAGCGCCGAGAGACGGCGCTTGTGGGTGACTTCCGACAGCGGGTTGGTCTGGTCCATGAACTGCGACAGCTGCGACGAGCCGAAGAACTCGCGCACCGCGGCAGCCGCGGGCTTGGCGTTGATCAGGTCCTGCGGCATGACCGTGTCGATCTCGACCGAAGACATCCGCTCCTTGATCGCGCGCTCCATGCGCAGCAGGCCGACGCGGTACTGGTTTTCCATCAGCTCGCCGACCGAACGCACCCGGCGGTTGCCCAAGTGGTCGATGTCGTCAATCTCGCCCTTGCCGTCGCGCAGCTCCACCAGTGCCTTGATGCAGGCGATGATGTCCTCGCGGCGCAGCGTGCGCTGCGTGTCCTCGGCGTCGAGGTTCAGGCGCATGTTCATCTTCACCCGGCCCACGGCCGAGAGATCGTAGCGCTCGGCGTCGAAGAACAGCGTGTCGAACAGCGCCGAGGCGGCATCGACGGTCGGCGGCTCGCCCGGACGCATGACCTTGTAGATTTCCATGAGAGCGGTCTCACGGTTCCAGGCCTTGTTGTCGGCGGCGACGGTGTTGCGGATGTAGGGGCCGACGTTGACGTTGTCGATGTCGAGCACCGGGATCTCGGTGAAGCCCGCGTCCATCAGCTCCTTGAGGGAGCCGCCGGTGACGTCGCCGTTCTTGTCGGTCTCGAGCGTCAGCTCGTCGCCGGCCTCAACGTAGATCGCGCCGGTGTCCTCGTCAATGATGTCGCGGGCGACGAACTTGCCGAGGATGCTGCCGTAGGGGACGAGAAGGTCGGTGACGCGGCCTTCGTCGATCAATTTCTTGACGGCGCGCGGCGTGACCTTGTCACCGGCCTTGGCGATCACCTCGCCGGTGGCGGCGTCCACGAGATCATGCGCCGGGCGAGTGCCGCGCACGCGCTCGGGGAAGAACTTCGTGACCCAGGCCTGGGCCTTCTTGTCGAAGCTGTAGTCGACCGTGTTATAATAGGCATCCATGATGCCTTCCTGATCGAGACCCAGCGCATAGAGCAGCGTGGTCACAGGCAGCTTGCGGCGACGGTCGATGCGCGCGAAGACGAGATCCTTGGCGTCGAATTCGAAATCGAGCCAGGAGCCGCGGTAGGGGATGATCCGGCAGGCGAACAGCAGCTTGCCCGAGGAATGGGTCTTGCCCTTGTCATGGTCGAAGAACACGCCCGGGGAGCGGTGCATCTGGGAGACGATGACCCGCTCGGTGCCGTTGACGATGAAGGTGCCGTTCTGGGTCATCAGGGGCATGTCGCCCATGAAGACGTCCTGCTCCTTGATGTCCTTGACGGACTTGGCGCCGGTGTCCTCGTCGACATCGAACACGATCAGCCGCAGCGTCACCTTCAGGGGCGCGCTGTAGGTCATGTCGCGCGCCTGGCATTCCTCGACGTCGTACTTCGGGCGCTCAAGCTCGTATTTCACGAATTCGAGCGTCGCCGTCTCGTTGAAGTCCTTGACCGGGAAGACCGACTGGAAGACGCCCTTGATGCCCTCGCCGTCGGTCGGCTCGGGCTGGTCGCCCGATTTCAGGAACAGGTCGTAGGAGGATTTCTGCACCTCGATGAGGTTCGGCATCTCCAGCACTTCGCGGATCTTGCCGTAATATTTGCGCAAACGCTTCTGGCCGAGGAAGGATTGAGCCATGGGTGTCGTCACCTTTCAGGTCTCTGCGGATCACCGGGCCGGCGGGGAAGGCCACGGCATCCTTGCGAGAGGGGAGTTCCGGTCCATTCGCGATCTTCGTCCCACCGAAGACCTCCCGACCGTGGAACCTGCCCGAGACGGGGGCCGCGCGCGGCCCCCTTCCAAGACGGGTTCGGCTGGACCCGCGAAATCCGCGGATCCAGCCAATGCAAGAGGCGTGGCGCGCAGGCCGCGCGCCTGCCTTATCAGGCCAGCTCGACCTTGGCGCCGGCTGCTTCCAGCTTCGCCTTGATCTCTTCGGCTTCCGCTTTCGCGGCGCCTTCCTTGACCTTGCCGCCGGACTCGACGAGGTCCTTGGCTTCCTTCAGGCCGAGGCCGGTGATGCCGCGGACTTCCTTGATCACGTTGATCTTCTGAGCGCCGGCGTCCTTCAGGACGACGTCGAACTCGGTCTTCTCTTCTTCGGCAGCGCCGGCATCGCCTGCCGGGCCAGCCATCATCACGGCGCCGCCAGCGGCGGGCTCGATGCCATACTCGTCCTTGAGGATGGTTTTCAGTTCCTGCGCCTCGAGGAGGGTCAGACCAACGATCTCTTCGGCGAGTTTCTTCAGATCAGCCATTTTACTTTTCCGTTCGTTCAATTGTGTTCCAACGCGGGGGTTTTCAACCCCCGAGATATTCAGGATGCCTCAGCCAGCCTTCTCTTCGACAGTCGAGAGAATGCTTGCGATGTTGCTTGCGGGCGCGCCAATGGCACCGGCGATGTTCGATGCCGGGGCACCGATGCAGCCGACGATCGAAGCAATGAGCTCCTCACGCGACGGCATCTGGGCCACGGCCTTCACACCGGCCGGATCCAGAGCCGAGTCTCCCATCGCGCCGCCGAGGATGACCAGCTTGTCATTGGTCTTCGCATAGGCGTCGACCACCTTGGCAGCTGCCACGGGGTCTTCGGAATAGGAGAGCACGGTCATGCCCGTGAGGTAGTCGGCGATGCTTGCGCAGGGCTTTCCCTCAAGGGCGATCTTGGCGAGCTTGTTCTTGGCAACGCGCACGGACCCGCCAGCTTCGCGCATCTTCGCGCGCAGGTCCTGCATATTGGCAACCGTCATGCCTTCGTAGTGGGCAACCACCACGACGCCAGAGCTTTCAAAGATCTGGCCGAGTTCCTCGACCACTTTCTCTTTCTGGGCTCTATCCACGGTTTACTCCAAGTTTGGGGGTTTCCCCCCGGCTCTGTCTGACCCCCTGATCGTCCGGGGGCCGTTCGGGTCCGCTTCAGGGTCCCGAGGCCGTGATCGCCCGAAGGAAAGCGCGATGCTTCCGAACGGAAATCCAACTCTCGTTTCCCATCTCGGGAAGGCCTTAGCGGGGTTTCCCCCTGCCCTCCGTCTCGGACAGGACGGGGCGCGAACGCCCCGCCATTCGCCCCGACCCGAAGGCCGGGGGAAATCTCTTAGGCCGTGCCGGTGGCCGAGGCCAGGTCGACGGTGACGCCCGGGCCCATGGTCGAGGACAGCGCCACCTTCTTGAGGTAGGTGCCCTTGGCGCCCGCGGGCTTGGCCTTGGTCACGGCATCCACGAAGGCGCGGATGTTCTCTTCGAGCTTGGCTTCGTCGAAGGAGGCCTTGCCGATGCCGGCATGGATCACGCCGGCCTTCTCGACGCGGAACTGCACCTGGCCGCCCTTGGCCGCGTTCACGGCTTCGGTCACGTCCATGGTGACGGTGCCGATCTTGGGGTTCGGCATCAGGTTGCGCGGGCCGAGAATCTTGCCCAGGCGGCCGACGATCGGCATCATGTCCGGCGTCGCGATGCAACGGTCGAACTCGATCTTGCCAGACTGCACGGTCTCCATCAGGTCTTCGGCGCCGACGATGTCAGCCCCGGCCTTCTTGGCCTCTTCCGCCTTGTCGCCACGGGCGAAGACGGCGACACGCACGGTCTTGCCGGTGCCGTTGGGCAGGGTGACCGAACCGCGGACCATCTGGTCGGCGTGGCGCGGATCGACGCCGAGGTTCATCGCGATCTCGATGGTCTCGTCGAACTTGGCGGTGGCGTTCGACTTGATCAGCGAGACGGCTTCGGAGAGCTGGACGTTGTCCTTGCCCGAAAAGGCCTCGCGGGCGGCGCGGGTGCGTTTACCGAGTTTTGCCATGATTCAGCCTTTCACCTCGATACCCATCGACTTGGCGGAGCCAAGGACGGTCTGCATCGCACCCTCGACGCTCGTGGCGTTGAGGTCCTTCATCTTCGCTTCGGCGATCTCGCGCACCTGGGCGAGCGTCACGGTGCCGGCGGTCTCCTTGCCGGGCGTGGTCGCGCCCTTGGGGCGGTTGCGCTTGCCGACCGGCTTCAGGCCAGCGGCCTTCTTGAGGAAGAACGACGCCGGTGGCGACTTGATCTCCATCGTGAAGGACTTGTCCTGGTAGTAGGTGATCACGGTCGGGCAGGGCGAACCCTTTTCCATGTCCGCGGTCTTCGCGTTGAAGGCCTTGCAGAACTCCATGATGTTGATGCCGCGCTGACCCAGCGCCGGACCGACCGGCGGGGACGGGTTGGCTTCGCCTGCCTTCACCTGGAGCTTCAGCTGCCCCATCACTTTCTTGGCCATCGGGCCTCTCCTTATCGCAACACCGCCGGAACGCGTTCCCACGGTCATCGGTTGGTGCGGTGCGGCGCGAAGGGCGCGCCCTTCCTGCCTCCCGCATGCGGCGCGAATCGGCTTCGATCCGGTCGCCACCAAGGGTCCGGCCCGCGGGCCGGCGCAATGGAAGGTCGTCGCATAGACCCACGGCGCGGTGACGTCAAGCCCGCTGCGGGGCCGCTTTCGGCTCTACCGGGGGTGGCGGCGCGGGACAGGCCGTTTCCTGCCCTAGCGCCGCCCCGGGCCGGGCGGTCTCGGGGTAATGCGCGGCCCAGGAGGCCGCGACCGCCTCCCAGCCGAATCGCGCCTCGGCGATGGCGCGGGCCCGGCGCGAGATCGTCTCGGCCAGAAGCGGCTCGCGGATCAGCCGGTCCATGCCCGCGGCCAGCCCCTCGACCACGGCGCCCCTGCTGTCGGGCGCGACATAGATCGCCGCCCCCTCCTCGGCGAGCCGTTCCGGCCCGCCCCAGCGCAGCGCCAGCACCGGCACGCCGAGCATCATCGCCTCTTGCATCACGATACCGTTGGCCTCGGCCAGCGAGGGGAAGACATAGCCCCGCGCCGCGGCGATTCCGCCCAGCACCTCCTCATGCGGCCGCCACCCGGCGAAACGCACGCGGTCGGCCACGCCCAGATCGCGCGCCAGCGCCTCGAGCGCGGGCCGCGCCGGCCCGTCGCCATAGACGGTCAGCCGCGCGCCCTCCCGGCTTTCGGCCACGGCGCGAATCGCCAGATCCGTCCCTTTGTGATCGACCTGCCGGCCCGAGCAGGCGAAGTTGTCGCAGCGCCCGACATGGCGCGCCCGCGGCCGCGCCGCGATCGCCTCCGAGACGCCCGAATCGACCACGTCGCTCATCCGCTCGGGCGGGACCCCGGCCCAGACGAGCGAAGCGCGGGTCCGCTCGTAGCCCGACACCAGCACGTGGCGGGCGCGCCGCTTGTCGGGGGCGATGCGCGACAGAAGCCGCTGCGCCGGGCGGTGCAGCCAGGCGCCGAGCCTGCGGCGCGGCGCCTCGCGCGCGGCGAAGGCGGGGGGGTAGTGGATGTTGCCGGTGAAGGGCCCCATCAGCACCTCGAATCCGCGCGGCGGAAACCGCGGCTCGACCGGGGAGACGGGGCACAGATAGTGCAGCAAGGTGGTCTCGGGGTCGAACCGCACCCGGATCTCGCGCGCGGCGAGCAGATGAAAGCAGGTCGAGACCAGAGGCGCGCCGACGCGGCTGCGCCACAGCGCCCTTTGCAGCGGCCCGTCCTCGACGAAGACGAGGCGATCGGCGGGAAAATCGCGCAGCAGCCCCGCGCGGCCGCGCGCGTGGGTCAAGAGCACCACGTCGAAGCCGTGCCGCAGCAGGTAATCGAAATACTGGTGCGCCTTGATCGCCTCGCCACCCATGTCGGTGCCGGCATTGGAGGAGACGAGGACGATCTTCATTGGGCGGTCTCCGGGCGGCGATCAGGCCACGGAACCGTGACCGCCCGCGCGCGGGCGGTCAAGCCAGGGCTCAGCCCTGTTTCGCCACCTGGGTGAATTCGAGCTCCACCGGGGTCGCGCGGCCAAAGATGGAAACGGTGACCTTGAGGCGCTGGTTGTCCTCGTCGACCTCTTCGACCATGCCGTCGAAATCCTCGAAGGGGCCGTCCTTGACCTTCACCTTCTCGCCGATCTCGAAGCGGATCAGGGTGCGCGGGCTTTCCTCGCCCTCCTGCACCCGGCCCAGGATCGCCTCGACCTCGGCGTCGCGCATCGGCATGGGGCGGCCCTGCGGGCCGAGGAAGCCGGTGACGCGGTTGATCGAGGTGACGAGGTGATAGCCCTTGTCGGACATCTCCATGTGCACCAGCACGTAGCCGGGCATGAAGCGGCGCTCGGTCGAGACCTTCTTGCCGCGGCGGACCTCGATCACTTCCTCGGTGGGAACCAGCACCTCGTCGATGACATCCTCGAGCCCCTGCTCTGCCACCTTGGTCCTGATCTGCTCGGCGATCTTCTTCTCGAAGTTCGAGAGCACGGAAACCGAATACCAGCGTTTCGCCATGTTGCCCGACACCTTCCGTCGCAGCCGGCGAAACGCCGGAGCCTCGTTGAAATTCCCCGGCCCCGATCGGGGCCGCTCAAACGGCAAAGCGGCGCGCACCCGCGCGCCGTTCGGCCAAGTCCGCCGGTCAGTAGCGCCCGGCGCGGCACAGTTCAAGCCCCGCGCATCCCAAGCCCGGGGCGCGCGGATCAGCCCGCGAAGCCCTCGAGCACCGCCTGCAGGCCCGAGCGGATCCCCAGATCCACGAGGCTGAAGAACAGCGCGGCGACGGCGGCGAGGATGAAGATCATCACCGTGGTCAGAACCACTTCGCGACGCGTGGGCCAGACCACCTTGGCGATCTCGGCGCGGGTCTGCTGCGCGAACTGGAGGGGGTTGGTTCTGGCCATCATCTTCACCTTTCGAGGGATCGATGCGGGACATACGCGGACGCCGCGCGATCTGCAAGCGGGCGCGCCGCGGTGGTCCTGGCAGGGGCAGGGGGACTCGAACCCACGACCCTCGGTTTTGGAGACCGATGCTCTACCAACTGAGCTATACCCCTAGGACCGCCCCCCGACTAATCCCAATCCGCGGCGGGATCAAGAGGCCCCGAGAGGCATTCTCGCACCCCCTGCCCTTGCCCTCGCGGCGGGCGCTTGCAAGATGCACGGCGCAAGCTCCGGAGGATGACCCATGTCGCTCGGCAAGAGACTGGCCAAGAGCCGCGCCGTGACCCGTGGCATGGGAGGCCTCGCCCATGGTTGGCTGGCTCGCGTGCAGCGGCGCACACGATGGGAAACGCGCGGCGAGGAGGCGCTGCGCGCGGCGCTGGCCGAGGGGCCGATCCTTCTGGTGCTGCGCCATTCGCGGCTGATGCTGGGGCCGTTCCACTGGCCCGCCGATGCGGGCGACCTGTCGACCCTGCACGATACCTCCCCGATCGCGCGAATCGCCGGCGATACGCACCGCCGCTGCGGGCTGACGCCGGTGGCGATGTCGGGGCGGCTGTCGAACCTCGCCATGTCGCGGATGGTGATGGAGCGGCTGCGCGCGGGCGCCAGCATCGGCATCACCGCCGACGGCCCGCTCGGCCCCGCGGCCGGGGTCAACGACCCGCCGCTCGACTGGGCACGGATCACCGGGCGGCCCGTGTTCTTCTACGCCTACTCGACCGAGCGGCAGGCGCGCGCGCAAAGCTGGGACCGGCTCTTGCTGCCGCGTCCGGGCGGGCGCGGCGCGGTGGTGTTCCGCCCATGGGAGAGCAGCCTGCCGCGCAAGGCGGGGCCGGCGGCGCGCGAGGCGGCGCGAGCCTCGATGAAGGTGGGGCTCGACGCCGTCACCGCCGAAGCCGACGCGATGCTTGGCCTGCCGCCGGGGCCCTGACCTCCCCGTCCCTGCCCCATCCCCAAGCACGAAAAAGGCCGCCCCGAGGGGCGGCCTTTGCGTGACGGTCGGTCCGGGCGGCGCGATGCCGCCCGGGTCGCATCACTCGACGATTTTCGACACCACGCCGGCGCCGACGGTGCGGCCGCCTTCGCGGATGGCGAAGCGCAGGCCGTCTTCCATCGCGATCGGGGCGATCAGCTCGACGTTGAACTTCAGGTTGTCGCCCGGCATCACCATCTCGGTGCCCTCGGGGAGGACAACGGTGCCGGTGACGTCGGTGGTGCGGAAGTAGAACTGCGGACGGTAGTTCGCGAAGAACGGCGTGTGACGGCCACCCTCTTCCTTGGTGAGGATGTAGGCCTCGGCCTCGAACTTGGTGTGCGGCAGGACCGACTTGGGCTTGCACAGCACTTGGCCGCGCTCGACGCCTTCACGGTCGATGCCGCGCAGCAGGATGCCGACGTTGTCGCCCGCTTCACCGCGGTCGAGCAGCTTGCGGAACATCTCGACGCCGGTGCAGGTCGACTTCTTGGTGTCGCGGATGCCGACGATCTCGATCTCGTCGCCGACGTTGATCACGCCACGCTCGACGCGACCGGTCACGACCGTGCCACGGCCGGAGATCGAGAACACGTCCTCGATCGGCATCAGGAACGGCAGGTCCACGGCGCGGGCCGGGGTGGGGATGTACTCGTCGACGGCCTTCAGCAGCTCGACGATGGAGTTCTTGCCGATCTCCTCGTCGCGCTCTTCCATGGCGGCCAGCGCCGAGCCCTTGACGATCGGGATGTCGTCGCCCGGGTAGTCGTAGGACGACAGCAGCTCGCGGATTTCCATCTCGACGAGCTCCAGCAGCTCCTCGTCATCCACCTGGTCGACCTTGTTCATGTAGACGACCATGTAGGGGATGCCCACCTGACGGCCGAGCAGGATGTGCTCGCGCGTCTGCGGCATCGGGCCGTCGGCCGCGTTCACCACGAGGATCGCGCCGTCCATCTGGGCGGCACCGGTAATCATGTTCTTGACGTAGTCGGCGTGGCCGGGGCAGTCGACGTGCGCGTAGTGGCGCGTCTCGGTCTCGTACTCCACATGCGCGGTCGAGATCGTGATGCCGCGGGCCTTCTCTTCGGGCGCGCCGTCGATCTGGTCGTAGGCCTGGAAATCACCGAAGTACTTCGTGATCGCCGCCGTCAGGGTGGTCTTGCCGTGGTCCACGTGACCGATGGTCCCGATGTTCACGTGCGGTTTGGTGCGTTCGAATTTAGCCTTTGCCATCTGCGCTGGCGCCTCGCGTGTTCGGGGGCCTTCGTATGGCCCGGTTCGACATCGCGGGCGATGTATTTGCAATCGGCGGGGAAATCAAGCGGCAAGAGGCGCGCGACCCTTTCGGCCGCGCGCCTCCCCTGCCCGTCCCCGATCCGCGGATCAGTTGAAGCGGTTGTCGCGCGGAAAGCCGCGCGGCGCCATGCGCCCGGCGGTGGCGCGCTTGGCGGTCCAGTCGGCGAGATCGGTCTGCGTCCGGGTCCGGCCCGCCGGGTCCTTCCACGACAGCCCCGCCTCCATCACGAAGGTCGTGGCGTCCGACAGCCCGCCGTCCTTGTATTTCTGCAGCCGCACGCCCTTGCCGCGGGTCATCTCGGGCAGCTCGTCGAGCGGGAAGACGAGCACCTTGCGGTTGTCGCCCACCACGGCCACCGCGTCGCCGGTCACCGGCTTGCAGATCTTGGCCACCACGTCGCCCTTGACATTAAGCGCCTGCTTGCCGGCCCGGGTCTGGGCCAGCACCTCGTCCTCGTTGACGATGAAGCCGTCGCCCGCCGAGGAGGCGACCAGGAGCCGCCGCTCGGGGCGGTGCAGATGCAGCGCCACGATCTGCGCCTCGTTGGGCAGATCGACCATCAGGCGCAGCGGCTCACCCATGCCGCGCCCGCCGGGCAGGCTGGTGGCGGAGACGGTGTAGAATCGCCCGTTCGAGCCGAAGACCAGAAGCCGGTCGGTCGTCTCGGCGTGCAGGATGAAGCGGCCCTTGTCGCCATCCTTGAACTTCAGCTCGCTGTCGAGCGCGATGTGGCCCTTCATCGCCCGGATCCAGCCCATCTCGGAGCAGACGATGGTGATCGGCTCGCGCTCGATCATTGCCTCGATCGGCACGTCGGGGATCTCGGTGCCCTCGGCAAAGCCGGTGCGGCGCTGGCCGCCGGGAGAGGAATGCCCCATCAGCTTGCGCGTCTCGCGCAGCTGCTCGGAGATCGATTTCCACTGCAGATCCTCGGAGCCGAGCAGATCCTCCAGCCCGGCGCGTTCCTGCATCAGCGCGTCCTGCTCTTTCAGAAGCTCCAGTTCCTCGAGCCGGCGCAGGCTCCTGAGCCGCATGTTGAGGATCGCCTCGGCCTGCACCTCG
Organism: Limimaricola litoreus; assembly: GCF_024159025.1. Taxonomy (GTDB): domain Bacteria; phylum Pseudomonadota; class Alphaproteobacteria; order Rhodobacterales; family Rhodobacteraceae; genus Limimaricola; species Limimaricola litoreus. The sequence goes on along the minus strand of NZ_JAMYXC010000012.1, from coordinate 19,014 downwards.
GTCAGCCCGCCCCCGCCGAGGGTTTCGGCGAGCGGCGAGCGGTAGTCGCGCTCGGAGACGGCGCGGACATGGTCGCGGTCCCAATCCTCGGCCATCAGCGCCTGTTTCGGCTGATCGTCGTAGCGGATGATGTCGATCACGCGGTCGAGATTGAGAAAGGCGGTGATGAAGCCTTCGAGCACCTCGAGCCGGTGGTCGATCTTCTCCAGCCTGTGCTGCGAGCGGCGCTGCAGCACCTCGCGGCGGTGGTCGAGAAAGGCACGCAGCACCTCGCGCAGCGAGCAGACCTTGGGCGTCAGCCCGTCGATCAGCACGTTCATGTTGAGCCCGAAGCGGATCTCGAGATCGCTGTTCTTGAACAGCATTCCCATCATCATCTCCGGCTCGACCGTTTTGGCGCGCGGCTCGAGCACGATGCGCACGTCCTCGGCGCTCTCGTCGCGCACATCGGCCAGAAGCGGGATCTTGCGGGTCTGGATCAGCTCGGCCAGCCGCTCGATCAGCTTGGACTTCTGCACCTGGTAGGGGATCTCGGTGACCACCACCTGCCACTGGCCGCGACCCAGCTCCTCGACCGCCCAGCGCGCGCGCAGCCGGAACGAGCCGCGCCCGGTGCGGTAGGCGGCGAGGATGTTCTCGCGCGGCTCGACCAACACGCCCCCGGTGGGGAAATCCGGCCCCGGCACGAGATCGACGAGCTTTTCGTCGGAGACGCCGGGTGTCCTAATCATGTAGAGACAGGCGTCGATCAGCTCGTGCAGGTTATGCGGCGGGATGTTGGTCGCCATGCCGACGGCGATGCCCGAGGAGCCGTTGGCCAGCAGGTTCGGGAAGGCCGCGGGCATCACGACCGGCTCTTCGAGCGTGCCGTCGTAATTGGCGCGGAAATCGACCGCGTTCTCGGCCAGCCCCTGCATCAGCGCCTCGGCGGCGGCCGTCAGCCGGGCCTCGGTGTAGCGCGCGGCGGCCGGGTTGTCGCCGTCGATGTTGCCGAAGTTGCCCTGCCCGTCCACCAGCGGGTAGCGCACCGCGAAATCCTGCGCGAGGCGGGCCATGGCGTCGTAGATCGCGGCGTCGCCATGCGGGTGATAGTTGCCCATCACGTCGCCCGAAATCTTGGCCGATTTGCGGAAGCCGCCCGTGGAGGAGAGCTTCAGCTCGCGCATGGCATAGAGGATGCGGCGGTGCACGGGCTTGAGCCCGTCGCGCGCATCCGGCAGCGCCCGGTTCATGATCGTGGAGAGCGCATAGCTCAGGTAGCGCTCGCCGATCGCACGGCGCAGCGGCTCGGTCAGGTCCTGCTCCGGCAGGGCCGGGAGGGCGTCGTCAAGGGGGTCTGGCATGAAAAGCTTCCTATCGACGGGAACCATCGGCGTAAAGTCGCGGTTGGGTGAACAACGGATCAGCAAGATCCTGCACAACGGCGAGCGTCACGCGACAGTGACCGCCCCGGCAGGACAATGAGCAGAGCAAGAGGTTGTCATGAAACACGTTTTTGGTATCGGTGCCACCTTCCTGCTGCTGGGTGTGGGCTATTACGAAATGTCCGGCGGCGCCGAATTCCAACCGCAGACGATGATCGGCGCGGTGCAGGCGAGCACCCCTTCCGCCGAGACGGTCGCGCGTCATGACATCGAGCGCAGCGAGTCGGGCATTCCCGTCACCGCGATGCGCGAATTTCCCGAGAATGTCGAGTTGATCTCGGCCTCCTTCATGCCCCGCGCGCCGGAACCCGCCGTCACGCAAGAGACCGCGACCTCGGCCGTAGCTGTGGCTGTGGCCGATGCCGCGGCATCGCTCGAACTGCGCCAGATCAGCGGCGATTGGGTCAACATGCGCCAAGGCCCCGGCACCGGCCATGCCGTGCTCGACACGCTGCCGCGCGGCACAAAGGCCAAGCTGATCGAAAGCGCCGGAGGCTGGGCCAAGATCGAGATCACCTCCACCGGCGTGACGGGCTGGATGTCCGAGCGCCTACTGGCGCCCGTCGAAAGCTGACCCCTTTTCGCTGATCTGCCGGCAAAGGCGCCCCCTCCGAGGGGCGCCTTTTTCGTTGCACGGATGCGCCCCGCGCGCCATGAGCGAAGCATGACCACGAAGCGCACCCTCCTCGTCACCGGTTCCTCCTCCGGCATCGGTCTTGCCGCCGCGCGGCACATGCGCGAGCGCGGCTGGCGCGTCTTCGCCTCCTGCCGGGCCGAAGCCGATTGCGCGCGCCTGCGGGCCGAGGGCTTCGAGGCGCCGCGGCTCGACTATGCCGATCCGCAAAGCCTCACCACGGCGCTCGAACAGCTGCTCGACGCCACCGGCGGACGGCTCGACGCGCTCTACAACAACGGCGCCTTCGCCTGCCCCGGCGCGGTCGAGGATCTGCCGCGCGAGGCGCTGCGCGAGATCTTCGAGGCCAATCTCTTCGGCTGGCACGATCTGACGCGGCAGGTCATCCCGGTGATGCGGGCGCAAGGGCACGGGCGGATCGTCAACTGCTCCTCGGTGCTCGGGCTGGTCGGGGTGAAATGGCGCGGCGCCTATGTCGCGACCAAGTTCGCGCTGGAGGGGCTCACGGACGTGCTGCGGCTCGAGATGGCGGACACCGGCATCCATGTCGCGCTGATCGAGCCCGGACCCGTCACCTCTCGCATCCGCGCCAATTCGATCCCGCATTTCGAACGCTGGATCGACTGGAAGGGCTCTTCGCAGCGCGCGGAATACGAGGGCTTGCTGCACCGGCTCTACGGCGAGCGCGGCCCCGACCGGTTCGAGCTGCCGCCCGAAGCGGTGGCGGAGAAGCTGGCCCATGCGCTCGAGGCTGCGCGCCCGCAGGCGCGCTATTACGTCACCGCGCCGACCTATCTGTCGGGGACGCTGCGGCGGCTCTTGCCCACGCGGGCGCTCGACTGGGTGGTCTCGCGGGGCTGACCCCCGCGACACCGCGCCCGCTTTGCCTCGACGGCCCGGGACCCTAGATGTCATGACAACCGCGAAAGGCCCGCCATGCTGCAAGATCCGCTTCTCATCCTCGTCCTTGTCGCCGTGGGGCTTGTCGCCGCCATCCTGATGTTCGGGGTCGGCACCTTCGGCAGGGGCGGCGAGTTCAACCGCAAGCACGCCAACCGCATCATGCGCTGGCGCATCGGCGCGCAGTTCGTCGCGGTGCTGCTGATCCTGCTTTACGTCTTCCTCAGGGGGTCGAACTGATGGTCGTTCTCAACCGCATCTACACCCGTACCGGCGACAAGGGCGACACCGCGCTTGGCGATGGCAGCCGCCGGGCCAAGGACGACCTGCGGGTCGAGGCTTACGGCACGGTCGACGAGACCAACGCCGCGGCAGGGCTGGCGCGGCTGCATGCGGAGGGCGAGATGGAGGCGGCGCTGGGCCGGATCCAGAACGACCTGTTCGACCTTGGCGCCGACCTGTGCCGCCCCGCGCCCGAGCGCGACGCAGAGGCCCCCTACCCGGTGCTGCGCATGGTCGCAGCGCAGACCGAGCGGCTGGAGCGCGAAATCGACGCGATGAACGAAAACCTCGCGCCGCTCAGAAGCTTCGTGCTGCCCGGCGGCTCGCCGCTCTCCGCGCATCTGCACCTGTGCCGCACCGTCTCGCGCCGGGCCGAGCGGCTGGCCGTGGCGCTGGGCCGCGCCGAGGCGGTGAACGAAGACGCCACGCGTTATCTCAACCGCCTGTCGGACTGGTTCTTCGTGGCCTCGCGCGCGGCCAATGCCAATGGCGCGGGCGACGTGTTGTGGCAGCCCGGCGCAAACCGCTGACCCAACCGCTGACAAGGCCCGCTTAACCCTGCGCCCCGGTTTCGCACCGGGGACGGGCCGCGCCATGCTATACGGTCTTCTGCCCTCGCGGAGATCGTCATGCTTGCTCTCATCGGATTGATCGGCCTTGCCCTGACCGGCGCGGCCCTCTTGCCCACGGTCGAGATCGAGGAGTCGCCCGATCCCGCCGGGGACGAGGCGTCCGACCCCGCGCTCGAGGTCCTGCCGCTCGACGACGCGCCGGGCTTCGACGCGGCCGATGGCGAAACGTCCCTGCCCGAAGACGCGCCGACGGGCGACGTCGCCGCAAGCGATGCCCCTGCAAACGCCCTGCACGAGGGCGCGACCGGGACGGCGGAGCCGCAGCGCCTTTCGGACGTGGGCACCGCGCGGCCCGACGTGATCTTCGGCACGCCCGCATCGGACGACATCGACGCCGGTGCGGGGAACGATCACGTCGACCTGCGCGACGGCGACGACCGGGCCCTCGGCGGCGATGGCGCGGACGAGATGCACGGCGGCCGGGGCGCGGATGCGCTTCGGGGCGAAGAGGGCGACGACGCGCTCTGGGGCCATGTGGGCGACGACGCGCTTTGGGGCGACGCGGGCCATGACAGGCTGTCGGGCGGCGACGGCGCCGACCTGCTGCGCGGCGGCGCGGGCGCGGATGCGCTGGCCGGAGATCTGGGCGACGACGATCTCGACGGCGGCGACGGGCGCGACGTGCTGCATGGCGGCGCGGGCGACGACAGGCTCTCGGGCGCGAGCGACGGGGCTGCGGACTGGCTCAACGGCGGCGACGGCGACGATGAGATCCACGCCGGCGCAGGCGACACGGCGCATGGCGGCACGGGGGGCGATCTCTTCGCGCTGCGCAGCATGGAGGCGGGCGAGGCGGCGGTGATCGTCGATTTCGACGCGGCGCAGGATCAGATCATGGTGCTGCATCCGCCCGGCCTCGTGCCCGAGTTGACGGCAGAGGCGGTGCCCGAAGGGCTTTTGCTGCGCGCCGACGGCGCGGCTTTGGCCCGGCTCGACGGCATCACCGCGCTGGCGCCCGACGCGGTGGTCCTGCTGGCGGACAGCGCCGCCTGACGCCGCCCGCTGCCGCGCGCAACGGGCTTTCCTTTTGAGCCGTTTTCCCTTATGGGCACGCAACCGCCGTTCCGTTTCGGAAGGGCGGTTGCTCCATGGGCCCTGCTGGACGACATCCCGGCTTGCGCCATCACCCTCATCCCAAAAAGGAGACCCCGATGTCGATCACCGTGGAAGACAAGGCCAAGGTCGTCAGCGAATTCGCCACCAAGGAAGGCGACACCGGTTCGCCCGAGGTGCAGGTCGCGATCCTGACCTCGCGCATCGCGACCCTGACCGAGCACTTCAAGACCCACAAGAAGGACAACCACGGCCGCCGTGGCCTTCTCAAGATGGTCGCCCGTCGCCGCAAGCTTCTCGACTACGTCAAGAACAAGGACGTCGAGCGCTACAAGGCCCTGATCGGCCGCCTCGGCATCCGCCGCTAAGGTTTCGGGGACCGCGCCTTCGGGCGCGGTCCCTTCTCTATCCGGGATGGCGCGGACCGGGCTCGCCCCGCGTCACGGACCAACGAGAGCCAGGGGCATCCGGCCCCTCCGCAACCCGCCCCCAGGGATTGTTCACGCATTAGGGGGGCACAAGGGCCCGAAGGTCGGGCCAGAATGGAAAAGACGATGTTTCACGATGTGAAAAAATCGATCCAGTGGGGCGAAGAGACGCTGACGCTGGAAACCGGCAAGGTCGCCCGTCAGGCCGACGGCTCGGTCATCGCCACGCTCGGCGAGACCAGCGTCATGGCCAACGTCACCTTTGCCAAGGCGCCCAAGCCCGGTCAGGACTTCTTTCCCCTGACCGTCCACTACCAGGAAAAATACTACGCCGCCGGCAAGATCCCGGGCGGCTTCTTCAAGCGCGAGGCGCGCCCGACCGAGAAGGAGACGCTGACCGCGCGCCTGATCGACCGGCCGATCCGTCCGCTCTTCGTGCCGGGCTTCAAGAACGAAGTTCTGGTGATGTGCACAGTGCTCAGCCACGATCTCGTCAACGACCCCGATGTCGTGGCGATGATCGCCGCTTCCGCCGCGCTGACCATCTCGGGCGCGCCCTTCATGGGCCCGATCGCCGGTGCCCGCGTCGGCTTCGTCGATGGCGAATACGTGCTGAACCCGACCGTCGACGACATGCAGAACCTGCGCGCGAACCCCGAGCAGCGCCTCGACCTGATCGTCGCGGGCACCAAGGACGCGGTCATGATGGTCGAGTCCGAGGCCTACGAGCTGACCGAGGACGAGATGCTCGGCGCCGTGACCTTCGCGCATGAGCAGATCCAGCCGGTCATCGACCTGATCATCGATCTGGCCGAAGAGACCGCCAAGGAGCCCTTCGACTTCACCCCGCCGGACTACTCGGAGCTCTTCGAGGCCGTGAAGGCCGCCGGTGAAGACAAGATGCGCGCCGCCTTCGCGATCACCGACAAGCAGGAGCGCACCGCCGCCGTCGCCCAGGCGCGCGACGAGATCAAAGCGCAGCTTTCCGAAGAGCAGCTCGAGGATGCGAACCTCGGCTCCGCCTTCAAGAAGCTGGAATCCTCGGTCCTGCGCGGCGACGTGGTCAAGAAGGGCAACCGCATCGACGGGCGCAACCTCGACACGGTGCGCGACATCGTGGCCGAGACCGGCATGCTGCCGCGCACCCATGGCTCGGCGCTGTTCACCCGCGGCGAGACCCAGGCGCTGGTCGTGACCACGCTGGGCACCGGCGATGACGAGCAGTTCATCGACGCGTTGCACGGCAACTTCAAATCCAACTTCCTGCTGCACTACAATTTCCCCCCCTACTCGGTGGGCGAAGTGGGCCGCGTGGGCAGCCCCGGCCGCCGCGAGATCGGCCATGGCAAGCTCGCCTGGCGGGCGCTGCAGGCGGTGCTCCCGGCGCCGACCGACTTCCCCTACACCATCCGCCTCGTTTCGGAGATCACCGAATCGAACGGCTCCTCCTCCATGGCCTCGGTCTGTGGCGGGTCGCTGGCGATGATGGATGCGGGCGTGCCGCTGAAATCGGCCGTGGCCGGCGTGGCGATGGGCCTCGTGCTCGAAGAGGACGGCTCCTACGCGGTGCTGACCGACATCCTGGGCGACGAGGATCACCTCGGCGACATGGACTTCAAGGTCGCGGGCACCGAAGAGGGCATCACCTCGCTGCAGATGGACATCAAGGTCGCGGGCATCACGCCCGAGATCATGAAGAAGGCGCTGGCGCAGGCCAAGGCCGGCCGCCTGCACATCCTGGGCGAGATGAACAAGGCGCTCTCGGGTGCCGCGGACTTCTCGGTCCATGCCCCGCGCATCGAGACGATGCAGATCCCGACCGACAAGATCCGCGAAGTGATCGGTTCGGGCGGCAAGGTGATCCGCGAGATCGTCGAGGTCTCGGGCGCCAAGGTCGACATCAACGACGACGGTGTGATCAAGATCGCCTCGGCCAATGGCGAGGCCATCCAGAAGGCCTATGACATGATCTACTCGATCGTGGCCGAGCCCGAGGAAGGCAAGGTCTACAAGGGCACGGTCGTCAAGCTCGTCGACTTCGGCGCCTTCGTGAACTTCTTCGGCAAGCGGGACGGCCTCGTGCACGTCTCCCAGATCGAGAACCGCCGTCTGAACCATCCTTCGGATGTGCTGAAGGAAGGCCAGGAGGTCTGGGTCAAGCTTCTGGGCTTCGACGATCGCGGCAAGGTGCGCCTGTCGATGAAGGTCGTCGATCAGGAGACCGGCGAAGAGGCCAAGGCCGACGCGCAGGCCGAGTGAGACCAGCGCCATTCATGATCGGGAAAGGGGCCTTCGGGCCCCTTTTTCGTGTCTGCTGCCATGCGGCGAAAGAGCCACACGGAATTGTGACCAATCTGTGATCCTACGACTTTGGGTTGAACGCGCCGGACGCTTTTCGGCAGATGCAGGCGCAATCAACAAGGATCGAAGATGACCCGCAGCTTCTCTCTCGCCGCCGCTCTTTTCCTCACCGCAGCCGGGGCGCAGGCGCAATCCGTCGAAGGCGCCTCCGCCGGTTTCGGCATCTCGACCTTCGGTCTCTACGGCTCTGCCTCTTACGAGGTGATGCCCAAGCTGCGCCTGCGCGGCGTGCTCACCGGCATTCCGGATTTCGAGTTCGAGGGCGACGAGGAGGATTTCGGCACCGATATCACCGCCGACGGCAGTCTCGGCGGCATCGCGGCGCTGGCCGACTATTACCCCCGCGCCGGCGGCTTCCGGGTCTCGGGCGGCCTGTTCTTCTCCGACAGCACCCTCAACGGCAGCGGTACCGGCTTCGAAGCGGATGACGAAATGTCCTATGACGACGCCCGGATCGACGCCTCGATGCGTTTCGAGAACGACGTCGCGCCGATGTTGAGCATCGGTTATGTCAGCGGTGGCGCGCGCGGCTGGGGCTTCGAGAGCGAGTTCGGCCTGATCGGCATCGGCGGCGTCGAGGTCACGCTCGACGGCAACAGCGGCGATCCTGCGGTGGACGCCGAATTCGAGCAGGATCTTCAGGACATGGAGGACGATGCCAATGAGATGGGCGGCGATCTCGTGGTCTACCCCTGGCTCTCACTCGGTGTCAGCTACCGGTTCTGAAGCCCGGACCTTGACAGCCATGGACAGGAGCGCATCGGTGACGGTGCGCTCCTTTTCGATTTTCGCCCCCTCGTTTTCGTGAACTCGTGCTATCCTTTCGTATCGAGACTCGCCAAAGGGCCGCAGAGCCCGGCAAGGAGGCAGGCATGGAACTGACGAGACGCGGCATGATCGCCGCCGCCGCGGCCACGATCGCAACCGGGCCGGTGCTGGCGGCTCCGCCACGCGTGGTGAAGATCCCGCGCGACTGGCTTCCCACCGAAATCAACGTCAACGAGACGCTGGCGCCGGGCCAGATCCACGTGCGGATCGCGCAGAACCGGCTCTACTGGACCCTGGGCCAGGGCCGGGCGATCCGCTACGTCGTGGCGCTGGGCGCTGCGGGGCGCAATTTCACCGGCACGGCGCAGGTGGGGCGCAAGGCCGAATGGCCGGCCTGGACGCCGACCGCCAACATGATCCGGCGCGAGCCGGCGGTCTACGGTCCCTATGCGGGCGGCCTGCCCGGCGGCCATGCGCGCAATCCTCTGGGCGCGCGCGCGCTCTATCTGCACCGCAGGGGCCGCGACACGCTCTACCGCATCCACGGCACGCCGCAGCCCTGGACCATGGGGCGCAAGTTCTCATCGGGCTGCGTGCGGCTGATCAACGAGCATGTCGAGGATCTCTACGACCGGGTGCCGATCGGCACGACGGTCGTGGTCGCCTGAGGCGACGGGCGTGATGGCCGCGCGGGGCGATGGTCGCCACGGTCGGCTGATGCGAAAGGGGCGCCCCCGAGGGCGCCCCATCGGTCTTACTGCGGCGCCTTGGTCAGGCGCAGATAGGGCAGCACCGTCTCGAAATCGCCGAACTTCGCCTTGGCGTCCTCGTCCGACAGCGTCGCCGGGATCACCACATCCTGCCCCAGCTGCCAGTCGGCCGGCGTCGCCACGCCCTTGCCGGTGGAGAGCTGCAGCGCGTCGAGCGCGCGCAGCACCTCGCCGAAGTTGCGCCCCACCGTCATCGGGTAGGTCATCGACAGCTTGAGCCTCTTGTCGGGGCCGATGATGAACACCGCCCGCACCGTGGCGCTGTCGTTCGGGGTGCGCCCGTCGGGCAGGTAGGCTTCTGCGGGCAGCATGTCGAAGGCCTTGGACAGCTCCAGCCCGTCATCGGCGACGATGGGAAACTGCGGCGCGGCGCCGCCCGCCTTCTCGATGTCGGCCTTCCAGCGCTTGTGCTCCTCGACCCCGTCGACCGAGACGCCAAGCACCTTGGTGCCGCGCTTGTCCCATTCCGACTGGAGCCGCGCCACGGCGCCGAACTCGGTGGTGCAGACGGGGGTGAAATCCTTGGGGTGGCTGAAGATGATCGCCCAGCCCTCGCCGACCCAGTCGTGCAAGGCAAGGCTGCCCTGATCGGTGGTCACTGTCAGGTTCGGGATCTCGTCATTGATGCGCAGGGCCATGGTCGCCTCCAAATTCACGGGTCGTTCTTCGCCAACATAGGAAGCCGCGCCGCCACGCACCATAGCTTGCGGGCGGCTATCGCCGGTGCCACTCTGCGCGGCGATACGGGAGGAGATGTCCATGATCGAGAAACGCGAGTTCTACATCGACGGCCAATGGCGCGCACCGGCCGCGCCGCGCGACTGCGAGGTGATCGATCCCTCGACCGAAGAGCCCTGCGCCGTCATCTCGCTGGGGGCACAGGCCGACACCGACGCCGCCGTCGCCGCCGCCCTGCGCGTGGGCCCCGGCTGGCGCGCCACGCCGCCCACCAAGCGCCGCGCCGTGGTCGAGCGCATCCTCGAGCAATACGAGGCCCGCAAGGAGGACCTCGCGCAGGCGATCAGCCTCGAGATGGGCGCACCGATCGACCTGGCCCGCGGCTCGCAGGCCGCCGCGCTCAAGGGACACACCAAGGGCTTCCTGCGGGCTTTCGAGCAGATCGAATGGCTGCGCCCGCTGGGCGATCACGCCCCCGATACGATGATCTCGCTGGAGCCGATCGGCGTCGTCGGGCTGATCACGCCGTGGAACTGGCCGATGAACCAGGTCTCGCTCAAGGTGATCCCGGCGCTTTTGGCCGGCTGCACCATCGTGCTGAAGCCTTCCGAGGAAGCGCCGCTCTCCTCGATCGTCTTTGCCGAGATGCTGCACGATGCAGGTGTGCCGGCGGGCGTGTTCAACCTCGTCAACGGCGACGGCGTCGGTGTCGGCACGCAGCTGTCGACCCATGAAGACGTGCAGATGATCTCCTTCACCGGCTCGACCCGCGCGGGCCGCGCCATCTCAAAGGCCGCGGCCGAGACGCTCAAGCGCGTGACGCTGGAACTGGGCGGCAAGGGCGCGAACGTGGTCTTCGCCGACGCGGGCGAGGAGGCGGTGGTCCGCGGCGTGCAACACTGCATGCAGAACACCGGCCAGTCGTGTAATGCGCCGACCCGGATGCTGGTCGAACGCGGCTTCTACGACGACGCGGTCGAGATCGCGGCGCGGACGGCGGGCGAGATCGGCGTCGGCCCGGCGCATCAGCCCGGCGGCCATGTCGGCCCGCTGGTCAACAAAACCCAGTGGGAGAAGGTGCAGGGGCTGATCGAGACCGGCATCGCGGAGGGCGCGCGCCTCGTCGCGGGCGGGCCGGGCCTGCCCGAAGGGGTCAACCGCGGCTTCTTCGTGCGGCCCACGGTCTTTGCCGACGTGAGCCGCGACATGACCATCGCGAAGGAGGAGATCTTCGGCCCCGTGCTGTCGATCATGCCCTTCGAGGACGAGGCGGAGGCGATCGAGATCGCCAACGACACGCCCTACGGCCTCACCAATTACGTGCAGAGCGCCGATCCGGCGCGGCGCAACCGGCTCGCCCTCGCCCTGCATTCGGGCATGGTCGAGATGAACGGCCGCTCCCGTGGTGCGGGCGCGCCGTTTGGCGGCGTCGGCCAGTCGGGCCGCGCGCGCGAAGGCGGCATCTGGGGGATTGAGGAATTCCTCGAGGTGAAGGCGATCTCCGGCTGGGGTCTCGACGCGGCGGAGTGACCCTTTCGGGCGCGCCATGGGTGGCGCGCCCTTCCCTCGCAACGCCTCGGGCGCCCCGGCCTGCGCGTCTGCGCACCATTGGGGCGCTCGGAGCGGGGATGGTGCATGGGGATGGGCGGCCTATCTTTGCTCCGACACCAAAGGAGCCACGCCATGCTGACCCAGATCCGCGGCCTTCACCACGTCACCTCGATGGCATCGGGGGCCCGCGCCAACAACGCCTTCTTCACCGAAACGCTCGGCCTGCGCCGGGTCAAGAAGACGGTGAATTTCGATGCGCCGGATGTCTATCACCTCTATTATGCCGATGAGATCGGCACCCCCGGCACGGTGATGACCTATTTCCCCTTTCCCGATGCGGCCCGCGGCCGTCGCGGCGCGGGCGAGGTTTCCGTGACCGCGATGGCGATCCCGCAAGGCGCGGCCTCCGCCTGGGAAGACCGCCTGCGCGACCGCAATGTCGAGAACATCGCACGCGACACCGCCTTTGGCGCGGCGCGCCTGCTGTTCGACGGGCCGGATGGCGAGCGGCTGGCGCTCGTGGAAGTGGAACAGGATAACCGCGCGCCATGGACTGGCGGCGGCGTGGAGGCCGAGATCGCGATCCGGGGTTTTCACTCGGTCGAGATGCTGCTGCGCGATGCCGGGCCGACGGCCGAGCTGCTGCAGTTCATGGGCTACCGCGAGACCGCGCGCGACGGCGCGGTGACGCGCTACGAGATCGAGGGCGGCAACCCGGCGCGCGCCATCGACATCCGCACCGATCCGGCGGCCCCGCGGGCGCAGCAGGGCGCGGGCTCGGTGCATCACATCGCCTTTGCCGTGGACAGCCGAGAGGTGCAGGCCGAGGTGGCCGAGGCACTGGCGCAGGCGGGTTGGCCCACCACGCCGCAGATCGACCGCGACTATTTCCATGCCATCTACTTCCGCAGCCCCGGCGGCGTGCTGTTCGAGGTGGCGACCAACGAGCCCGGCTTCGACCGCGACGAAGACCGCGCGCATCTCGGGGAGGCGCTGAAGCTGCCGCGTCAGCACGAGCATCTGCGCGCCGAGCTGGAGCGCCGGCTCGAACCGCTGGACGAGGCGAGCTGACCCGGCAGGCCCGGCGCCGCATGACGGTGCCGGGTGCGCCTAGAACGGGGCCTTGGCTCTGAAGCGCACCCCGCGCCCGCCGTCGGGGTGGCGGAACTGCAGCGTCTCGGAATGCAGCATCAGCCGGGGATGACCATCGCGCGCCGCCCCTTCGGCATAGAAGGGATCGCCCAGGATCGGGTGCCCCAGCGCCAGCATGTGCACGCGCAGCTGGTGGCTGCGGCCCGTGCGGGGGCTGAGCCGCACCCGGCTTTCCGCCTTGTTTGCGCGCAGCACGCGCCAGTCGGTCACCGCCTGCCGCCCGTTCTCGTGATCGACCCTTTGGCGCGGGCGATTGGGCCAGTCGACGGCGAGCGGCAGGTCGACCGTGCCGCTTTCGGGTCCGAGGCGACCCTCGACCCGAGCCACATAGGTTTTCTTGGTCTGGCGCTTCTCGAATTGCAGGCCGAGGTGGCGCTGGGCATGGGGGGTGAGCGCGAAGACCATGACGCCCGAGGTGTCGCGGTCGAGCCGATGCACCAGAAGCGCGGTCGGAAAGGCCTCCTGCACCCGGCTCAGCAGGCAATCGGCCAGATGCGCCCCCTTGCCCGGCACGGAAAGCAGCCCGGCGGGCTTGTCGACGATCAGCACCTCGTGATCGTCATGGACTACCACGAGCGGCCCCATGGGCGGATCATAGGCGCTGCCGAAATCGGGCGCGGGCGGGATGTCAGGCGTCTGGGTCATCGGGCAGCGGTGCCACCAGCCAGATCACCGTGCAAGGGGTATCATGCGGATTGAGCCATGACAGCGGCTCGCCGCGGCTCCAGAAGCTGCTGCCCGCGCGGACCACGTGATGCCGCCCGCCGATCCAGATCTCGAACTCCCCCTCCAGCACGAGACCCATTTCGAGCCGGCCCTCCCGGCTCGGAATCTGCGACGCCGACTGCGCCCCGAGGGTCGAGTGGTAAAACTCGACCCCCCCGATCACCGGGGCCAGCAGGTCGTCCATGGCGCCGGTGTTGTCGGCCTCCAGCCTGCGGCGCTGCGCGGCCGTGATCACGTCGCATGTCGTGCCTTCGAGCTGGGGCTCGTGGCGAAACAACTCGACCAACGGCATGTCCAGCGCCCGGGCGAACCCTGTCAGATCCTGGTAATCGGGCTGGGAGCGGCCCCGCTCCACCTGGCTGATCCAGCCGGTGGAGCGGTTCATCAGGGCTGCGAGATCCGCGATCCTCAGCCCTCGTGACCTGCGCAAACGACGCAGATCCCGCCCCAAACCCTCGCGATCGGGCGAGACATCACTCATAAAGCCTGTCCTTTAGTACAGGTAACCCTCAGGTTGTGCTGTAATTCAGATCGGATCGCAATTTATTTGGGGTCATTTTTGCGCGGCGATGCCCCGAGAACACAGAGGCGAGCAGCGCTTCGAGGCGCGCGGCGTCCTGCGCCTCGAAGGCGGCCGCACGATCGCTGTCGATGTCGAGCACGGCGAAGACCTCGCCGCGGGCGTCCTTGAGGGGAATCACCAGCTCCGAGCGGGTCGAGGCGGCGCAGGCGATATGTCCAGGAAACGCCTCGACATCGGCGACGAGCTGGGTCGTACCGCTGCGCGCCGCCGCGCCGCAGACGCCGCGATCGAAGGGAATGACGAGGCAGCCATGCCCGCCCTGGTAAGGGCCGATCTTGAGAAGCCCGGGCTCGGTCACCCGGTAGAAGCCGGTCCAGTCGAAGCGGTCGTCGGCATGATGCAGCTCGCAGGCCAGCGTCGCCATCAGCGCGATCTCGTCGGTCTCGCCCTCGGTCAGCGCGAGGATGCGATCGCGCAGCTCCTCGAACGGCATGGTCATCGTCATGGGCAGGCTCCGTGGCAAGGCAATGCAGCACTCTGCACCGCCCGCCTCACCACGCGCAAGTCATCACCGCATGCGATCAGTTCAGATCGACCTGCAAGGGGTAATGCCCGTCCTCGAAGGGGCCGAACAGATCGTCGAGATCGGGGTGATCGACCGGCTCGCCGGAATAATCCGCCACGAGGTTCTGCTCGGAGACATAGGCCACGTAGTAGCTCTGGGCGTTCTCGGCGAGCAGGTGGTAATAGGGCTGCCCCTTGGCCGGGCGGCTGTCCTCGGGGATGGCGAGGTACCATTCCTCCGAGTTGGAAAAGATCGCATCCACGTCGAAGACGACACCGCGGAACGGATGCTTGCGGTGGCGCACCACCTGCCCGAGGGCATATTTCGCGCGAGACTTCAGCATGGCAGACCATCCTTTCCACCAGTATTACCCGCAAAGCCCCTCACAGGTCCATGCGAGGCGGTCAAGTGGGGGAGAAACAGTCCGTGAACCTGATCCTGACAGTGCTTGAGATCACCGCGCCGGTCTTTGCCTTGGCCTGCATCGGCTTCGTCTGGGTGCGGCTGGGGCTGGCCTATGACGTGCCCTTCGTCAGCCGCATGGCGATGACGATCTCGGTGCCCTGCCTGATCTTCGTGGCCTTGATGCAGACCGAGATCGACCCCGCCGCGCTGGCGACGCTCTCGCTTGCCTCCGCGGCGAGCTATGCGCTCCTGGCGGCATTGCTGGCGCTGCTGCTCGCGCTGCTGCGGCTCGACATGCCGACCTATCTCGCGCCGCTGATCTTCGGCAACACCGGCAATGTCGGCCTGCCCCTGGCGCTGTTCGCCTTCGGGCAGGAGGGGCTGGGCTACGCGGTGGTGGTCTTTGCCGTCATGGCGATCGGCTCCTTCACCTTCGGGATCTGGCTGGTCGCGGGGCGCGGATCGCTGGGCCGGGTGCTGCGCGAGCCGCTGGTCTGGGGCACGCTGCTGGGCGCGCTGTTCTTGTGGCGCGACTGGCAGACGCCCGAGGTCGTGACCAACACGCTGGAGCTGGTGGGGCAGATGGCGATTCCGCTGATGCTGATCACGCTCGGCGTGGCGGTGGCGCGGCTCAGGCCGGGCACATTGGCGCTCTCGACCACGCTGTCGGCGGCCAAGATCGCGCTTTGCGCCGGGGTGGCCGCGGGCTTCGGGCTGTGGTTCGGCCTGCCGCCCGTGGCCTTCGCGGTGCTGGTTTTGCAGATCTCGACCCCGGTGGCGGTGACTTCCTACCTCTTGGCCGAGAAATACGGCTCGGACGCGCAGGCGGTGGCGGGGCTCGTGGTCAGCTCGACGTTGCTTTCGGTGGTCGCCTTGCCGCTCATCCTTGCAATCGTGATCGCCTGAACCACCCTGCCCTGTTTCGCGCCCGCCCGGCTTCGGCTAGGCTCACAAAAAAACGAGCACTTGCGAGGGGCAGATGAGCAGACTCTTTCGCGCCATGATTCTGTTGGCCGTCCTGGCCGGATGCGGGCCGCGCGATTTCGCCGCCCCGCGCGAGCTGGACGACGCCTGCAGCATCGTGCGCCAACATCCCGACTACCTCCGCGCCTTCAAGGCGACCGAGCGCAAATGGGGCGTGCCGGTCCCGGTGCAGATGGCGATCATCTACCAAGAGAGCAAATTCATCGGCAACGCGCGCACGCCGTTCCAATGGAAGCTCGGGGTGATTCCCGTGGGGCGCCAATCTTCGGCCTATGGCTACAGCCAGGCGCTCGACGGCACCTGGGACGAATATCTCGAACAGGAAGGCGGCCGGCGGCACAAGCGGGACAACATCCGTCATGCGACCAACTTCATGGGCTGGTACATGAACGGCACCAAGCGCGAGCTCGGCATTCCGCTTTACGACACGCGCAACCAGTACCTCGCCTATCACGACGGGCGCGCGGGCTATCGGCGCGGCACCTGGAAATCCAAGGGCTGGCTGATCAACGTCTCTGATTCGCTGGCGCGGCGCACCCTGCTCTACGACAGCCAGCTGCGCGCCTGCGGCAAGCGCTGAAGAGGCTGCCGCGATGGGGCATGGCGGGCTTGCCAGCCTTGCCCCATCGCAGGACACCATAGCGCCTTCACATCGGTCGCGCAGGAAGACGTCTTCCTCTTCCGACCTCGGAAGATGCCGCCGGGCCGGCCCCGGCGGCAGCCCGGTTCAGGGTGTTACCATTTCGCCATTTCGGACCGGATGTTGAACTTCACCTCCGGAATTCCCGCGCCGGGGACGAGATCGTTGAGCACCACGGTGGTCCTCTGCCCGGCGTTGTCGGTGACGATCCACTGGCGCAGTTCGACCGGATCGGCGGTGAACACCATCTGGATCGAACCCATCTCGGGCCGCGCCGGGTCTTGGGCGATCACGGTGGTCTTGGTGCCGTCGGAGGTATGGCCGGTCACCATCCCCGCGCGGCCGAGATCGACGTTGCGTTCGAGGATGATGCTGAGCGGCGTCTGGTTGAGCGGGTAGCGCTCGGGCCCGGTGTTGGAGCGCGCGTCGAACACCGCGACCTGGCCACCACCGGCGATCATCATCGAGCGGTCGCCGGCGTATTCGAAGCGGATCCGGCCGGGACGCTTGATGTACATCGTACCGGTCTGGATCGAGCCGTCGCCGTTGATCTGGGTGAAGCCGGAGGTCGCCGACTGGAGCCCGTTGAGATAGCCCGAGATCTCGCCCAGCGAAAGCTGGCGGGCAAGGGCCGGCCCGGCGGCGAGCGCGAGGCCGGCGGCGGCGAGCGAGGCGAGGAAGCTGCGTCGGATCATGGTCATGGCTGGCGTGGTCCTTCATGTCGTGGCCCCGGTCCGAAAGCTGGGGGGGCGTCTTGGTCCTCGATATAGGGTCGGTCTGCCCGATTGTCTGCCGCTAGGCGATATCGCGCGGCCCGCCAGAG
Source organism: Limimaricola litoreus (assembly GCF_024159025.1). GTDB lineage: Bacteria > Pseudomonadota > Alphaproteobacteria > Rhodobacterales > Rhodobacteraceae > Limimaricola > Limimaricola litoreus. Next base: position 1,715 of record NZ_JAMYXC010000012.1, on the reverse strand, counting down.
GATGACCAGTCCTGAAAAAGGCCCCCTCCCCGGCGGGGTAGGGGGCCTAAGCCATTGTTATCGCTTGCTGCAAACCCCGCTCACGGGGGGCTCGCGCCGATGTCAGTGCGCCTCGGGCACCAGCACCTCGCGCTTGCCGACATGGTTCGCGGCCGAAACCACGCCCTGATCCTCCATCTGCTCCACGAGACGCGCGGCCTTGTTGTAGCCGATGGCGAGCTTGCGCTGGATGTAGGAGGTCGAGCACTTGCGATCCCGCGCGACGATCTGCACCGCCTGGTCGTAGAGCGCGTCCTCGCTGTCGGAGGCGCCGGTCGAGGAGCCGCCGCCCGCGAGGCCCAGCACCGCGTCGATGTCCGAGCTCTTCTCCTCGTCCGGGCCCTCGACCACGCCGCCGACGTAATCGGGCGGGCCAAAGCCCTTGAGGTAGGTCACGATCTCCTCGACCTCCTCGTCCGAGCAGAAGGGCCCGTGCACGCGGGTGATCCGCGAACCGCCCGCCATGTAGAGCATGTCGCCCATGCCCAGAAGCTGCTCGGCCCCCTGTTCGCCAAGGATGGTGCGGCTGTCGATCTTGGAGGTGACCGAAAAGGAGATCCGGGTCGGGAAGTTGGCCTTGATCGTGCCGGTGATGACATCGACCGAGGGCCGCTGCGTCGCCATGATCAGGTGGATGCCCGACGCCCGCGCCATCTGCGCGAGACGCTGGATGCAGGCCTCGATCTCCTTGCCCGCGACCATCATCAGGTCGGCCATCTCGTCGACGATGACGACGATGTAGGGCAGCACCTCGGGCTGGAACTCGTCGGTCTCGAAGATCGGATCGCCCGTCTCCTCGTCGAAGCCGGTCTGCACCGTGCGTGAGAACATCTCGCCCTTGGACAGCGCGTCGCGCACCCGGCCGTTATAGCCGTCGATGTTGCGCACGCCCATCTTCGACATCTTGCGGTAACGCTCCTCCATCTCGCCCACGACCCATTTGAGCGCGACCACCGCCTTCTTGGGGTCGGTGACCACAGGCGACAGCAGATGCGGGATGCCGTCGTAGACGCTGAGTTCCAGCATCTTGGGGTCGATCATGATGAGCCGGCATTCCTCGGGCGAGAGCTTGTAGAGCAGCGACAGGATCATGGTGTTGATCGCCACCGACTTGCCCGAGCCGGTGGTGCCCGCGATCAAAAGATGCGGCATCTTGGCGAGATTGGCGATGATCGGCTCGCCGCCGATGTCCTTGCCCAAGGCCAGCGGCAGCTTCATCTGGTTGTCGCCGTAGTCGCGCGCGGTGAGGATCTCGCGCAGCGCCACCATCTCGCGCCGGGCATTGGGCAGCTCGATCCCGATGACCGAGCGGCCCGGCACGGTCGAGACCCGCGCCGAGAGCGCCGACATCGAGCGCGCGATGTCGTCGGCAAGGCCGATCACGCGGCTCGCCTTGAGGCCCGGCGCCGGCTCCAGCTCGTACATGGTGACCACGGGGCCGGGGCGGACCGAAACGATCTCGCCCTTGACGCCGTAATCCTCGAGCACACCTTCGAGCGTGCGGGCGTTCTCCTCGAGCTGGGCATCGGGCAGGTGGTGCCGTTCGATGGCCGAGGGGTCCATCAACAGGTCGAGCGGCGGATATTCGTAATCGGGATAGGCCGCCTGCGGCGTGGCGGGCTGGCTCGGCGGCGGCACCGGGGCGGGCTGCGGAGCGGCGCGGGCGATCTCGGCGG
>NZ_JAMYXC010000286.1 GCF_024159025.1 Limimaricola litoreus | reverse complement strand
CTGTCGGTGCCGAAGTAGTGCCCCGTCTCGATCGAGGGGACGCCCTTCCGCGCGGGCGGTCATGGCGGCGCGGGGCATTACCTGTCGCTGCCCGCCGGCCCGCTGACCGAAGGCCATCTGCAGGCGCTCTACCCGCATCCCGACCGGCTCTGCCTCGAGGTGGTCGACCGCGAAACGCTGCGCGCCCGGCTCGAACGCGGCGCGGTGATGTTTCGCCGGATCGTGCCGGGTCGCCGCGACCAGCCGCTGCTCGATGTCTCTTGCCCGCCCTACCGGTTCGAGCTGATCGACGGGCTCGACTGGCGCATCGATCCGAGCCGGCCCGCCGGCGACGGCCGCGTCGATCACCTGCGCCACGCGGGCCGTGGCCTCGGGCCGCAGGATCGCTTCGTCCTCGCCTCGGCGAGCCACAGGGCAGGCAGCGACGAGACTCCGCAGCGCTGCTTGCGCGCGCGGCGCATCGCGGTCGAGGGGCCGCTGATGCGCGAGGCGCTGCGCGCGCATCTGGCGCAAGG
>NZ_JAMYXC010000270.1 GCF_024159025.1 Limimaricola litoreus | reverse complement strand
CATGGCGCGCGCCGCCGTCCGCCGCGACGAGGCAGGGCGCGCGCGTCAGGGCCAGCGCCAGATCACCCTTTCCCAGCGCCCCGCCCCCCAGGAGCGTGGCCGGCCCGTCGCACTGGACAATCGGCATGGGCATCCTCCATCATCCCGGCGAGCCGAACGGTTCGCCACGGTTTTGCCACGAAATCATCCCACGACCACCCATGTCGTGATCCTGATTCAAACCCATTCGCTGCTACATCGGATGGAACAGGGTAGAAAGCGAGTACTCAGATGGTTGGATCAAGCAAGATACTCACGGTGTCCTACGGGACCTTCTCTTGCACGCTGGAGGGGTTCGACGACTCGTTCGACACGATGAAGGCCATCGCAGAGTACTTCCGCGACCTGGCCTCGGACGACCGCTACTTCGGCGCCGAGCCGCCGACGCCGGATGCCGAGATGCTGGCGCGCATCGCCGAGCGCGAGGTGTCCCGCCGGGTCGAGGCGCGCACCGAAGGCAGCGGCATCATGCTGCGCACGGGCGAGGCG
>NZ_JAMYXC010000208.1 GCF_024159025.1 Limimaricola litoreus | reverse complement strand
GGCCTCGACCGCGCGGGCGGCATCTTCCTGCGTGGCGGCGGCGGCTTGCGTGGCGGTGGCGCCGGTGACCGGGTTGGCGCGCTCGAAACTACCGCCGCCCGTGGCGGGGGTGAATGCGCCGCCAATATAAAGATCGAGCGTGTCCATGGGGTGTCCTCCTGTTCCCGAGCCCATCCGACGAGCTCCTCCGAGACCGAGGCTAGAGGAACGCGCGGGCTCCAGAAATGCACGCGCGGGGCTGGAAATTGCACGCAAGCGGCGCAAAGCTGCGCGTGACGGCATCGCAGGAGGGTGGGGAATGAGCAAAGGAGCCTTGCGCGATACGACGCGAGCGGTCGTGCACCGCATCCACGCGTCCTTGCAGGAAACGGGATTCGCGTTGCGCCCCGCGCAAGGCCATCTCGTGCTTCTGTCCGGCGGGGCGGGCCGGCTGATCGCGCCGGTTGGGCGGGACGCGCGGCCCGTATCGCTACCTGTGCCGGGGCTGGCATGGCTGCCTGCGGGGGCCGAGGCGCGGTTTGTCGCGGCACCGGG
>NZ_JAMYXC010000192.1 GCF_024159025.1 Limimaricola litoreus | reverse complement strand
GCCTTCCTGCCGCAGCGGGCCGAGCCGCGCGCCGCGCCCCGCCGCATAGGCACGCGCTGTGATCCGCAGCTGGCCGCGCGCGCGGGGCAGGGCCGGGGACGGCGACGTATGGGCAGGTGCGGGGCAGGGCAGATGCAGATGAGCTCTCCGGCGGCGGTCTGCCCGAAGCCTTGGCGTCACCCGCCCCGATTGACCACTTTTGCAGCCGATCGCCGACCGGCAGGCCGCCGGATGCCCAAGAAGTCGGCGGATCGCGAGGCGAAATGTACAGCTATTGGGCGCATCCGGCGTTCAGGACAGGATGCCCGGCCCGACGATCATGAGAAGCAGCGGCACGGGAGCGGTGGCGAGCACGAGGGTGAGTAGCACCGGCGCGGGGCGGAACAGGCGGCTCAGCCCGGCGGCGAGCAGAATGCCGCCGCCCCCGCCGATCAGTGAATTGCCCGGCAGGTTGATCAGCAGCGCCAGCAGCAGGTAGCGCCGCCGCAGCACCCAGCCCCGCGCCCAGCGCGGCACGCTCTGCTCCAGCCGCTGCATCCGCGTTTCGGGGTCGGTCTCGCGCAGCCGGCCCAGCGCCGCCCCGGCCCGCGCGAATC
>NZ_JAMYXC010000069.1 GCF_024159025.1 Limimaricola litoreus | reverse complement strand
TGGCGCCACCAGCCTGTCACCGGAATGAAGGCCGAAAACTTCAGATCCCGGCGGTCCAAGGTTGGGTCTCAGAGCACTACGACTACAATGCCGTCAGGCCGCACTCCTCACTCGGGAACCAGACGCCGCTCGAAGCGCGCCGGGCGCTTGAGCAATTTGAAGGCTCCGCACCAGGCGCGCTTGCCCGAAACGACCAGTCCAACTACCAATCTCAAACCCGCAAACTCTCGTTATGACCGAGGGACCGACGGGGAGCAGCTCACCTTGAGTGTGGCCATGTCCAGCATCTGCTCCGCCAACATCTTCTTGAGCTTGGCGTTCTCAGCCTCCAGCGCCTTCAGCCGCTTGGCGTCGGGCACTTCCATGCCGCCATACTTCGAGCGCCACTTGTAAAAGGTCGCATCGCTGAGCCCATGCTGTCGGCACAGCTCCTTCACCCCGAGCCCGGCTTGGTGCTCCTTCAGGATGCGAATGATCTGCTCCTCGCTGAACCGGCTTCTTCTCATCGTCTGTCTCCTCGTTTGGAGAACAGGCTAACCGGCTCTGTTGCACGGAACGCCTTAAGGCTGAGCTTCCCCTTACCCCGAGCGGCTTAGACGACGGGTTCTGTGATGGGAATGCCGA
>NZ_JAMYXC010000134.1 GCF_024159025.1 Limimaricola litoreus | reverse complement strand
AGTGACGGCGTACCTTTTGTATAATGGGTCATCGACTTGGTCTCACGAGCAAGCTTAAGCCGGTAGGTGTAGGCGCAGCGAAAGCGAGTCTTAATAGGGCGCATGAGTTCGTGGGATCAGACCCGAAACCGAGTGATCTAGGCATGTCCAGGATGAAGGTGCGGTAACACGCACTGGAGGTCCGAACCCACACCTGTTGAAAAAGGTCGGGATGAGGTGTGCCTAGGGGTGAAAGGCCAATCAAACTCGGAGATAGCTGGTTCTCTGCGAAATCTATTTAGGTAGAGCGTCATCCGAATACCCCGGGGGGTAGAGCACTGGATGGGTAATGGGGCCCCACAGGCTTACTGATCCTAACCAAACTCCGAATACCCGGGAGTACTAGATGGCAGACACACGGCGGGTGCTAACGTCCGTCGTGGAGAGGGAAACAACCCTGACCTACAGCTAAGGCCCCTAATTCATGGCTAAGTGGGAAAGCAGGTGGGACGACCAAAACAACCAGGAGGTTGGCTTAGAAGCAGCCATCCTTTAAAGATAGCGTAACAGCTCACTGGTCTAAACAAGTTGTCCTGCGGCGAAGATGTAACGGGGCTCAAGCCATGAGCCGAAGCTTAGGATGCAC
>NZ_JAMYXC010000145.1 GCF_024159025.1 Limimaricola litoreus | reverse complement strand
TGATAACCGGTCCAATGCCGCCAAATAGCCCTGCCGAGATGCTTGATGGCGCGCAAGGCCTCGTTCCTGTCTGCCGCTCCGGGGCTATCCTTCTTCCACGGTTTGGCGTTGCGCCTGGGCGGTATGACCGCGTCCGCGCCCCGGTTCGCGATGGCGTCGCGGCAACCGCGAGTGTCGTAGGCGCCGTCAGCCGTGACCGAGGCGATCGCTTCGCCCTCGGGGATCTGGGCGAGTAGATCAGGCAACACAGGCGCATCGCCCACGCCGCTGCCGGTGATCTCGACAGCTCGCACCTCCAAGGTCGCCTCGTCCATCGCCAGATGGACCTTGCGCCAAACCCGCCTGCGCGAACCACCGTGCTTGCGCGTATGCCATTCGCCTTCGCCGCGGACTTTGATACCCGTGCTGTCGATAAGCAGATGCAGCGGACCGTTGCTGCTACGGTAGGGCAATTGCACAGCCAGCCTCTTCTGCCGCCGACAGAGCGTCGAGAAGTCCGGGACCGGCCAGTCGAGCTCTGCGAGCTTCAGCAGGCTTGCCACGAAGCCAGTCGTCTGGCGAAGCGGCAGGCCGAACAGAACCTTGATCGTCAGACAGGCTTGGATCGCGGCGTCGCTGTAGACCGGCTGGCCG
>NZ_JAMYXC010000278.1 GCF_024159025.1 Limimaricola litoreus | reverse complement strand
CGCGCAGCTGCGGCACGGCCTGGCGCGACAGCGCCAGCAGCGAGGGCGCGCGGCGCGACCGGATTGCCAGCTCCCAACATTCCAGCGTCTCCACCGCATCGGCGGGGCGAAACACGGTCAGCCCCGGGATGGCGCGCAGCGAGATCAGGTGCTCGACCGGCTGGTGGGTCGGACCGTCCTCGCCCAGCCCGATGCTGTCATGGGTCATGACATGGATCGTGCCGACGCCCATCAGCGCCGAGAGGCGGATCGCATTGCGCGCGTAGTCCGAAAAGACGAGGAAGGTGCCGCCATAGGGGATGACCCCGCCATGCACGCTCATGCCGTTCATCGCCGCGACCATGCCGAACTCGCGCACGCCCCAGGAGACATAGCGCCCTTCGGGGTTGTCGGCCTGGAAGTCGCTGTCGACGGCCTTGACCCGGGTCAGGTTGGAGCCGGTCAGATCGGCCGAGCCGCCGATCATCTCGGGGCAGGCTTCGGCCAACGTCGCGAGGGCGAGCTGGCTGGCCTTGCGGGTGGCGACCTTCTGCGGCTCGGCAAAGAGGCTCTCGCGGGCCCGCGCGACCGCGGCGTCGAAACCATCGGGCATCTCGCCCGCGATCCGGCGCTCGAATTCGGCACGCCGCTCTGCCGGCAGGGCCG
>NZ_JAMYXC010000310.1 GCF_024159025.1 Limimaricola litoreus | reverse complement strand
GAGGCCGAGCCCGGCCAGCATCACATGGCCCATGATCGCCAGGGCGATGCCCGCATCGGCGGCGAGCGCCGCGCGCGGCCCGCCGCGCAGGCCCTGACCGAGGCAGAACATCATGTCCGCGCCGGGCGTGAGGTTGAGCGCGAGGGCGGCGGGCGCGAAAGCCAGAAGCACCAGCGGGTCGATCATCCTCCCGTCTCCAGCCGCGCCTTGAGGGTCAGAAGATCGGCCCAGGCCTCGCGCTTGGCGGCGGGGTTGGCCATGAGGTAGGCGGGCGAGAAGATCGGCAGGGCCGGGCGGCCCAGCACCTCGCCCCAGCGGCCGCGCAGGCGGTGCAGCCCGCCGCCCTTCATCAGCGCGGCGCAGGCGGTGGAGCCCATCACCACGAGGATCTCGGGGTCGGCCAGCTCGACATGCCGGTCGAGAAAGGGCCGCATCATGGCGAGATCCTTGGGGTCGGGGGCGCGGTCACCGGGGCTGCGCCATGGCAGCACCGGGGCCATGTAGACCGCCCGCCCGGTGTCGGGCGCCTCGGCCGACAGGCCGATCGCGGCGAGCATCCGTTCCAGGAGCAGCGCGGCCGGCCCGGCGAGGGGCGCGCCCGCGCGGTCCTCTTCGCGGCGCGGCGGATCGAGAAGCAGCATGACGCGCGCACCCTGCCGCCCGCCAGAGAAGACGAAGCTGC